>NZ_CP054301.1:3140000-3185000 GCF_013372285.1 Marinomonas primoryensis
TCCGTGTCAGTGGAGGCGTATAATACAGCCTGAATCTTTTAGCGCAAGCCCTTTTTTAAAGTTTTTTACTTTTGTTTCATACTCATTACAAATAATAGAAAAGGCGCCTAAGCGCCTTTTCTATTATTCACTAAACTTCATGATGACTATAATGTAATTATAGGACAAACAAATGGTGTTTTTTCTTACCTAACTTAACAAGGAAGTATTTGCCGTAATAGCCATTCTCAGATTTAAAAATATCCGCAGCACTCATGTTGTCATCAAGCCCTTTCGCCACTCCATTTACGAATACTGAATTTCGCTGCAGCGCATCCTTAACTTGCTTCCCGCTCGCAGCCAGACCTGAATCCGCCATCAAAGAGGTTAACGGCACTGAAGACAGATCAATTCCAAACAACGAACTACTTGGCAATCCATCTTGTTGTATTTGAGCTAAATCCTGCTCACTCAATGAATCGACATCACCACTAAACAAAGCTTGAGTTATACGCTCCGCTGCTTGAAGACCGTCATCACCATGAACAAGCTTAGTAACCTCACGCGCCAAGATAGATTGACCCTGTGGTTTACCACCACCTTCCTTGTCTTGTTTTTCAATAGCGTCAATTTCTTCTACTGACAGAAATGTAAAGTATTTTAAGAATTTATAAGCATCCGCATCAGCAGAGTTTAGCCAGAACTGGTAAAAGGCGTATTGACTGGTCTTACTCGAATCCAACCAAATCGTACCTGTTTCCGTTTTACCAAACTTTGTACCATCTGACTTAGTCACCAAAGGCATCGTCAAACCAAAGGCTTGATTGCCGTTTTGTCGACGAGTCAAATCGGTTCCACCAGTGATATTCCCCCACTGATCACTGCCACCAATCTGTAGTGTGCAATTATGTCTTCTATTCAGCTCTGCAAAATCATAAGACTGCAGAATCATGTAAGTAAACTCGGTAAACGATATCCCTTCACCTTCGCGGTTGATACGCTGCTTCACCGATTCTTTTTGGATCATGGCATTTATAGAAAAGTGCTTACCGACATCACGTAAAAAATCTAGAATACTAAGGTCTTTCGTCCAGTCATAGTTATTAACAATCTCAGCACTATTTGCCTCATCATTAAAATCGATAAATTGACTAACTTGCGCGCGTAACTTTTCTACCCATTCAGCAACTACTTCAGGGCCATTTAATTTACGCTCAACCGCCTTAAAACTTGGGTCACCAATCAAACCAGTCGCACCTCCAACTAACGCCAATGGTTTATGGCCCGCTAATTGAAAGCGCTTAAGCATCAACAGTGGCACTAAGCTACCAATATGCAGACTATCTGCTGTAGGATCAAAGCCACAATAAAGAGTACGACTTCCGCCATCTAGATGTCTTCTCAGCTCATCTTCGGCCGTCATTTGGGCGATAAGTCCGCGAGCTTGCAAGTCATTTAAAAGGTCTTTACTGCTGACAGTCATTATTTTGATCCATATCCTAGTTAGTTTATCGTACTTAAGCATTCAATTATAAAAGTAATGTTGGTAGGATTATAAGGCTTTATTAAAGATTTTTGGGTACGCATTTTGATCAAACTATTACCAACAAAGCATTTACTGCTAATTTCAGCTGTAAGTGTGCTCCTCGCCGTAGTGCTTTTAGCCCTGCCAGACGAGGAAACAGTCGACAATAGCCTCATATCCCTCGAAGCAAACTTTGAGGTAATAGACCAGTCTAAGCTGATGCTTAATGACTTGCAGAAGCTCACACCTTCAACTAACACGGCGGCATCGACTTCATTTTTTACCAACAACATAAATCCTACTTACAATATCTCAACACCGGACGCCTTAGTAAAAAAGAACAGCCCACCGACATTTAAGGAACAAACAGCCGAGGTTAAGTCAGGCGACTCACTCTCCAAGGTGCTATCTAATAAAGGCATATCAGCACAAGATATATACAAAGTGTCTCTAGCCGATAAAAAACAAAAAACATTATTACAAATGAGACCGGGACAAAAGCTAAACTTCACCACCAATGAAGCTTCTGGTGAGCTCACCCGACTGACACTTATTTTAAACCGCTTAGATAGCGTCACCTTTGAACGTAATGACAATGAATTCAGCAGAACGGATACATCTAGAACACCAGAAATCGTTCAAACCTATAAAGAAGCTGAAATAAATAACTCTCTGTTTGTTGACGGGTTAAGATCTGGTATTGAGCAAGCGCTCTTAATCGAACTTGCCAATATTTTCGGCTGGGATATTGACTTCGCTTTGGACATACGTAAAGGCGACAGTCTAAGCATGCTATACGAGGAAAAATTCCTTGATGGCGAAAAAATTGGACACGGCAATATTATCGCAGCCCAATTCATTAATAATGGCCGAACTTATCAAGCCATTAGATATAAAACAGGAAAAGGTGCCAATTACTACACCCCTGACGGTATGGCTATGCGCAAGGCCTTCATCCGGACACCTGTGGATTTCACTAGAATTTCATCTAAATTCAACCCCAACAGATTACATCCAATCTTCAAAACCAGTAGACCTCACCGAGGAGTGGATTACGCGGCGGCCAGCGGAACACCAGTCAAGGCTGCTGGCGATGGGAGAATTTCCTTCGCAGGAAAACAAAATGGTTATGGCAATGTTGTTATTATCGATCACGGACGGGGCTACCAAACACTGTATGCTCACTTAAGAGGTTTTGCGAGAGGCACCAAGCGTGGCGTAAAGGTTCAGCAAGGCAGAATAATTGCCTATGTGGGACAAACTGGCTGGGCAACAGGCCCTCACCTGCATTATGAATTCAGAATAAATGGCACGCATAAAAACCCAGTAACCGTCAGACTACCAAATGACGACCCCATGCCTAAAGACGATTTGAAGAAATATCTACCTTATGCAAAACAAGTTGTCACCACATTATCCAACTCTCACTCACCTTCATTTGCACAAAAACTTGCCTCTCTTAAAAACTAAGCAACAAGAAGACAAAAAAAAGCAGCCAATCGGCTGCTTTTTTTCAAATAACGACACAATTTCAAATTAGATAGCGCCGTTAACAAACTCTACTAGTTGAGATTTAGATACTGCACCTACTTTAGTGGCAACCACTTCACCACCTTTAACGATAAGCAAAGTAGGAATACCACGAACATTGTATTTCGGAGCTGTCTCTTGATTTTCATCAACATTAAGCTTTACAACTTTTACTTTACCCGCGTATTCAGCAGCGATATCTTCCAAAACTGGCGCAATCATCTTACATGGTCCGCACCATGGAGCCCAAAAATCAACAATAACTGGGATGTCTGAATTCAGCACTTCTTCTGCAAATTGAGCATCTGTGATTTGGATTGTATTTTCACTCATAATAAGTTCCTCAAAATCTATGTTTTAACCAATGAATATTACCCAGTATACCACTAAATGATTAGGGTAAAAATGTGTTATCTCCAATTAAGCCAATAGCAGAATGCTATAACATCAAGGAACGAATAACCGTTGGAAGCTCAAGTAAAGAATGCACTTCTGCATTTGAACGCCCTCCCCATTCATCCCCCCAGCGCTGCGCACCATGGCGATTAAACCAAACACTTCTTGCCCCTGCATTGGATGCTCCAAACACATCATCTATCGGATGATCACCTATATGAATAAGTTGAGTTAAATCCACGCCCGCAGTTTTGGCAGCAAAAGAAAATAGATCAACCGAAGGCTTTGCAATACCAACCTGATCTGCTCGAACCGCAAAATCAAAATACTGACCTAGCCCGACATAAGGGTGATACACATCGGCATTACCATTCGTTATGACTGCTAAAGAGTAATCCTGATGTAACTCCTCCAACACATCGACTACATGGGGATAAAGATCTACTTTCTGACGCCATTCACAAAAATGGGCCAATGCTGCTTCCGCAACCAAATTTGCTTCTTCAGAAGGTAAACCAAACTGCTTTAGCGCCAATTTATAAATTGACAGACGCAAAGCCGTTAAATTTGGGGACATTGCTGGATTTTCAGCTAATACTTTTTGCTTTAACGCTTCTCGGGCAGACAAAGAGTACTGTTGTGAAAAACCAGGAAAACGCTCTTCAAACCAAGACTCCATAGCATATTCCGCACGCATAATAACAGGCGCGACATCCCATAATGTATTGTCTAAGTCAAAGGTAATAAGGACACTCACGGCAGTAACCTCAATAAAATCGCACTCAATAGATCGGCAATATATTGAAGAAACATAGCACCTTTGTCTTTATTGAACGCCGACTCACTTTCAGCTCCCAAAACCAAAACACCGCATTTTTTAATTTCTCCACCTTCACGTGAAAGGAGAGGAAGAACCGCAACGGAACGAATCGAATCAATATCATCAGAAAAGAGAAAACGCATTTCATTTGCAGGCAGGACACCACAAAAACAATCAACAAAGCCTGCCGCATGAGACAAAAACACGTCGTCATCCACCAGCAAATGACTTCTAACCGCACTGTCTGGAAATTCACCATACAAAACAAAAGCATGATGAGATATTTCAAAGTCATCTCGTACCATGTCATCCACAACAACCGCAAGGTCATCCAAAGAACTGCACGTAAGCCCCGCCAATACTAAACGACGACTCTTTTGCATTGTAGATTCGTTTTCACGAGCCACTTCGACAAGACGCTCAAACTGCCCTTTATAATCCGCTGTAGACTGTCTTAATAAATTCACTTGGTATTCAAGTAATGAGACCACCTTCCCATTAATAGGATGAGGAAGTGTCAGACTCTCCAACAAATCAGAATGCCGACTAAAGAAATCCGGCGTTTTTGACAAATATTGAATTACTTCCTCTTCTCTCATAATTCCTCTTATAGGTAAATTTGACCTTCAAACACTTTCTCAGCAGGTCCAGTCATAAAAATTGGCTGATCTTCACCCTGCCATTCGATATGCAAATCACCACCGCGCAAATGTGCCGTCACGCTAGGTGACAACCAGCCCTGTTTAATGCCAGCCACAACTGCCGCACACGCACCCGTTCCACAAGCCTGAGTTTCACCGACACCACGTTCGTAGACACGCAAGTTAACCTCTGATGAATTAATCACTTGCATAAAGCCAACATTCACGTTTTTAGGGAAACGTTCATGACATTCAATAAGTTCACCAACCGTTGCAACTAGCTCATCAGTCAGCTGATCCACTTTAATAACCGCATGGGGGTTACCCACCGACACTGGCGTCATAAAATAATCATTTTCTCCAGCGGTAATGCTATAGAGACCTTCGCTAGGGTCAGCTATAAATGGTAAATCTTTTGGCTCAAAGCTTGGCGATCCCATGTCCACCGTGACCAACCCATCATCTAGCACACGTAATTGGATAGCTCCGCACTTTGTTTCAACATTAATAATACGCTTATTCGTTAACTCTCTATCAAGTACAAATTTAGCAAAACAGCGTGCACCGTTCCCACAATGCTCGACTTCACAGCCGTCAGAGTTATAAATTCGATAACGAAAATCCATATCTGGGTGTGAAGGCGGTTCAACCACTAAAAGTTGATCAAAGCCAATTCCCCAGTTTCGGTCGCTCAATCGTTCAATTTGCTGCTTATTAAAAAACACTTTACGAGACACCGCGTCAACAACAACAAAATCATTGCCCAAACCATGCATTTTGGTAAATTTTAACAACACGACGAACTCCTTAGTCTGGTAGAATTTGCTCACCAGCTAACTGATGCTCAATCGTTTCACGGGCACGAATCAAATACGTTTTATCACCGTCAACCATGACTTCCGCAGCTCGGTTACGACTGTTGTAATTTGAGGACATAGTAAAACCATAAGCACCAGCCGAACGAACCGCCAAAAGATCACCCGCCTGAATATCAAGTTCACGATCTTTGCCTAAAAAATCACCTGTTTCACAAATCGGTCCGACTAAATCATAAGCACGTTTACCTTCCGGTGTCGGTAGCAAGGATACTGGCACTATATTCATCCAAGCACCATACAAAGCAGGACGAATAAGATCGTTCATCGCCCCATCAATGATGGCGAAGTTTTTATGCGGATTGCATTTTAAAAACTCAACCTGAGTCAGTAAAACACCTGCATTTGCTGCAATCGAACGACCTGGTTCAAATGCTAACTCCAAATCCATACCTTTTACTTTATCCAGTAAAAGCTTTGCATATTCTGCTGGTTCCGGTGGCACTTCATCACGATAACGAACCCCTAAACCGCCACCTAGATCAAGATGTTTGATTTTAATACCTTTTTCGGACAGCTGATCTACCAAGCCAATCAAACGATCAAACGTATCTAGGAAAGGCTTAAGTTCAGTCAATTGCGAACCTATGTGGCAATCTACTCCCATTACATTCAAATTAGGCAGACTATGGGCAATTTGATAGATACGAACAGCATCCTTAATATCAATACCAAACTTATTTTCTTTCAAGCCAGTTGAAATGTAGGGGTGTGTTTTAGCATCTACATCCGGATTAACCCGTAAGGATACTGGCGCTACTTTGCCCATTTCTTCGGCCACTTGATCTAAGCGATACAATTCTGCTTCAGACTCAACATTGAAACAGTGAATCCCTACTTCCAAAGCACGACGCATCTCGACAGCTTGTTTACCTAAACCGGAAAACATAACCTTTTCAGGATCACCTCCCGCTTTTAGGACTCGCTCTAACTCACCCAAAGAAACAATATCAAATCCTGCGCCTAAACGAGCTAAAACATTTAAAATTGCAATGTTAGAGCACGCTTTTACCGCATAACAAATTCGCGTTGGATGCGATGCAAAAGCATCAGCATAAGCGTTGTAATGACGCTCTAGAGTCGCACGAGAATAAACGTAACAAGGTGTACCGTATTGATTAGCAATATCTGATAAAGCCACATCCTCTGCGTGCAGAGTCTGATTAGAATAATTAAAAAAATCCAAAAGGGAATCCTCAGCTATAAAGGCGATTCTTGTTGTATAACAGCAGCATTATTATCCGGTAAATAAAGTACACCTTTATTCCCGCAAGCCGTCAGAAAAACAGCCAAAACACATACTGAAAACAACTTAAACATCGTCTTATCTCTTCTATTTTTGATTGAGACAGTATACCTTGCAGCCTGTTCGTTTCCCAACCCTAGCGAGTCAATTACATGGATATTCTTTCGTTAGAATTCTTTACCTAGAATAGCAATGTCCACTGGCTTGAATTTGCTATAGTTGCCACAAGCTATATAGGCTTCCACACGACTTGGATTAGAGCATCAACATTTTCAGCAAAACGAAACACTTAAGTGACACTATGAAAAGCAAAATTGCCCCATGGGCGGCTGCACTTTTTTGCGCCATATTCATACATATACTGATTATTGAAGTATCAGAAAACCAACATTGGTTCGATATAACCCCACCTGCGTCCAATTTCGAGTTGTTTTTATTGCCAACGATGCAGAAGGCTGCGGAAGAGCCAGAGCAAGTGGCTGTATTTAACGAAAAAGAAGCGCCCTCTATAGAAAGTCTAACTCAACAAATTGAACAACCAAGCACGCCACCTGAAGCGCTAAACGGAAAACAATTAAGCGAAAACACCAACACAGTCGACGCTGATATGATCGAGCTCAATCAACTACTCCAAAATACATTAGACTCAAGTTCATTCAACCAAAATGCGCTCCCCACCAATACACTCCCCAATGAAAGCAGCAGCACTCTAGACAATAAAAACACATCAGAAAACCTATTTGGGCACGAAGTTGAAGCATCAAACCTCAATGAGAAACTTCTGAATACGGACAAGCCAGACTTACTCGATCTGTCAAAAATATCCTTATCACCAGATTCAAGTGATGACGCACTCGAAGGTGTTTTTTCGGAAGAGCTAAGGGATAAAATTGCAGTGTCAAAAAATGCTCAACAAGAGTACCTAAAAGGACAAATCAAAGAGATAAGTTATCCGATCACAAAAGATTCAGATGGAACACGCTATGTCAATATTAAAGGGGTTTGCTGGCGCCTTCCAGAGCCAGGAAGCAAAGAGGCATGGGTCATCGTATTTGCAGGCTGCAGTGGACAAACTAAGTCATTCCACTTTGAGCTAAATATCACACCCAGTACGTTGCTGGGCCCAGAATCGCCATTCTCCATTGGCCGTTAGCCGTTAGCCGTTAGCCGTTAGCCGTTAGCCGTTAGCCCATTACATTTTAGGTGAAAAAAAACGGCAAATTAATCGCCGTTTTTTACGCAAGAAAGCATCACACTAAAGTTATCACGCTAAACGAGCATTTAATTCCGCTTTAGCTCGTTCTACCGCTTTCAGCACTTGAACCGGTGCAGTACCGCCAATATGATTCCGCGCCGCAACCGACCCTTCCAATGTCAAAACATCGAACACATCCGCTTCGATCATACTACCAAAAGATTGAAGCTCTCCTAGTGTCATTTCAGATAAATCCTTACCTTCCTTCACACCATAACCAACCGCTTTGCCAACGACTTCGTGCGCGTCACGAA
The DNA here is from genome assembly GCF_013372285.1 of Marinomonas primoryensis. NCBI lineage: Bacteria > Pseudomonadati > Pseudomonadota > Gammaproteobacteria > Oceanospirillales > Oceanospirillaceae > Marinomonas > Marinomonas primoryensis. Next base: position 3,148,522 of record NZ_CP054301.1, read on the forward strand.
AAGCAACACCATGGCGGACCAAATAGTCAGCTAAATCCGTCGCGGTAGAAAACCCTCGACGCGCCGCTTCGTACATATGCTCTTTACGAGATTCGATAGCAGGAATCATGTCGGCGAAAGCACGCAATGACCCTTTTAACGTATCTACCGTATCAAACAAAGGCTCTTTGTCTTCTTGGTTGTCTTTGTTGTAAGCCAAACATTGCGATTTCATCAACGTTAACAACCCCATCAAATGGCCGTACACTCGTCCCGTTTTACCACGTACCAATTCAGGAACATCGGGATTTTTCTTCTGCGGCATAATAGATGAACCAGTACAAAAGCGATCTGGTAGGTAGATAAAGTTAAATTGAGCCGACACCCACATCACCATCTCTTCAGCCCAACGAGACATGTGCATCATGATGATAGAAGCAGTCGCTGTAAACTCAATAGCAAAATCTCGGTCACTTACCGAATCCAAAGAGTTATAAGTTGGACGCTCAAAACCCAATAACTCTGCCGTCATATGGCGATCAATTGGGTAGGTTGTTCCTGCAAGTGCAGCAGCACCAAGTGGTAAAATATTAATGCGCTTACGACAATCCACTAAGCGTTCATAGTCACGCTGCATCATTTCGTACCATGCCATTAAATGATGGCCAAATGTCACTGGTTGAGCCGTTTGCAGATGCGTAAAGCCTGGCATAATGGTATTGGCTTCTTTTTCAGCCAAACTCAAAATACCTTGTTGTAGGCGCGTCACTTCCTCAAGAAGAAAATCCACCTCGTCGCGCAAGTAAAGGCGAATGTCCGTTGCTACTTGATCGTTACGAGAACGGCCGGTATGAAGTTTCTTACCAGAAATACCAATTTTTTGAGTCAATCGCGCTTCGATGTTCATATGAACATCTTCTAACTCAATCGACCATTTAAACTCACCACGGGCGATTTCACCCTCGATTTCAGTCAAACCCTGAATAATCTGATCACGTTCTTCTTCGGTCAATACGCCAATGCTAGCAAGCATTTTGCCATGGGCAATTGACCCTTGAATATCCTGTTTTGCCATACGCTGATCAAACTCAACTGACGCGGTAAAACGCGCGACAAAAGCATCCACAGGCTCAGAAAAACGACCACCCCATTGCTGGTTAGTGGTTTTAGTAGTATCAGTCATTCGGTTGGTTCCCACACAAATTCAAACAGCTGCCAAGAGTACATTAAGCGCCTCGACTTATAAAGCATTGAAAGATGACGGACTCTTGCTTAGCGAGTATCATTACGGCACAAGATGTAAAGGTATTTGTCCGCCCACAACTCATTAGGAGATGAAGTGAAAGATAAAATTGTGATCGCAACCAGAGAAAGTAAATTAGCCCTTTGGCAAGCCAATAATGTCAAAGCGCAACTTGAAACGCTCTACCCAGATATGACCGTTGAACTGCTTGGCATGACAACAAAAGGCGATCAGATTTTAGACTCACCGCTTTCTAAAATAGGCGGTAAAGGGCTGTTTGTTAAAGAATTAGAAGCGGCTCTTATCGAAGGCAGAGCTGACATTGCGGTGCACTCAATGAAAGACGTCCCAATGGCCTTTCCAGCAGGCTTGGGATTGGCCGTCATTTGTGAACGTGAAGACCCAAGTGATGCCTTTGTTTCTAATCGTTTTGACTCACTCGACACACTTCCAAATGGCGCGATTGTCGGCACTTCAAGTTTGCGCCGTTCGTGCCAATTAAAAATGCAGCGCCCCGATTTAATCATCAAAGATCTACGCGGCAACGTAAACACGCGCTTAAGAAAAATGGACGATGGCGAATACGACGCCATTATTCTTGCGACCGCGGGGTTAGTTCGCTTAAAGATGCAAGATCGAATTCGACAAAGAATCCCTGCCGAAACTAGCTTACCCGCAGGTGGACAAGGTGCAATGGGTATAGAATGTCGCTCAGATGACGTACAAATGATTGAGTTACTCGCACCATTACAGCATGAAGAGACAGCGATCCGAGTCACCGCTGAACGCGCTGTCAATGAACGCCTTAATGGTGGCTGCCAAGCACCTATCGCTTGTTTTGCGATATTAACAGACGACACCCTTTGGTTAAGAGGCTTAGTAGGCAGCCCTGATGGAAAAAACATCATTGAAGGTGACATTCGTGGCCATAAAGACGATGCTAAATCCCTTGGCGTTCAATTGGCTGACGAGTTACTTGCTCGCGGCGCCGATGTCATTCTTGACGCTTTATACAAATAAAACAGGCGAAATATTGGTGCAAGACTGTCGTATTTTAATCACTCGACCCGAACCGGAAAATGCCCTTAGCTGTGAGCGCATTTGCGATCACGGTTGGAGTGCCGTTGCGTTACCAATGCTTGAAATTTCACCAATAAAAGACTCAAAACAAAGAGATGCCATTCGCTCACAAGTGTTTAATATCGACACCTTCGACTACGTTATATTTGTGAGCAAAAATGCCGCTCGGCTGGCCTGTGACTGGTTAGACGCTTGCTGGCCAATGTTACCCGTCGGTATTCATTGGATTGGGATAGGCCAAGGCACCACACAAGCGTTACAGGATGAAGGTGTCCCCGCTTTATCCAACCCTGGACACACGACAGAAGCATTACTCGATTGGTTAAAGCCCGCGAAAATGACCAATCAAAAAATACTGATTGTTCGAGGACTGGGCGGACGGCCAGAATTAGGTAAGAAATTGGAAGAAAGAGGCGCAAAAATCAGCTACCTTTCACTCTATGAAAGGAAAAAACCCGACTATTCCGCTCAAACTTTCTTTATGTTACCCGATATCAATTTAATATGGGTAACCAGTGGCGAAAGCCTAGACAACCTTTCAGATTACGTGACACAACATAAACCAGAATGGAAAACACTCCCTATACTCACCCCAAGTATTAGAGTGAACCAGCAAGCAAAAGAAATGGGTTGGATTAATGCCTCGTGCGCAAATGGCGCTGACGATAACAGCTTGATCAAAGCGACTGAATTTCACACAGGAAAATAGAATGACAGAGAATAATAAACAAGAGCGACATTCAGACGATGCTATCGAAGCAGCTTCTACTGCAACTAATCATGCAGAAAGCCGCCCCGATCAATCTAAAAAACAGCCTACCCAGACTACACCATCAACAACAAAACTGTTTGTCTCTGTTTCATTTGGACTTTCTGCCATTGCCATCGTAACAAGTGGCTGGCTTTATTTTCAAAGTACACAAAGCACAGTGAACCAAGATATTAAACAAGTCGCTATTCAACAAGCGAATATTGACAGAAAAATCAATGCTAGCATGCTAAACCAATCTCAGCTCAACCAGCTGATTGAGCAAGTTAAACAGTCAGAACAAACCATTCAAACGCAAAAAGATCAGCTTCTCGCACATCAATCCCAACAAAGTGAAAAACTGTTATCACTTGAATCAAAAATTAATCGACTCAGCAGTACCACTAAAGAAGATTGGAAGCTTGCTGAAGCTGAATACCTCATTCGCCTTGCTAATCAGCGCTTATTGCTTGAATCTGACAACATCGGTGCCGCCACGCTGCTTAGTAACGCTGATGACATCCTGAACGAATTAGAAGACCCCATCGTGTTTACGACACGCAAGGCGCTTGCCAAAGACATTCAAGCGTTAAAGTCCATTAGTCCATTTGACTTAGAAGGCGCTTACCTAAAGTTAAACGCTTTATACGATAGTGTGCAAACCCTCCCACAAAGGGAACCATCAAAAGAATGGCAAGCCAACACAACAGCAAAACCAACAACTAGCACAACAAATCAGCTGACATCGGCACTAGAGAGTTTCTGGCAATCACTTAGATCTTTGATTGTGATCAACTACAACCACAAACCGATCAAAGCCTTGTTACCTCCAGCAGAATACCAAGAACTCATTACCGGTCTTCAGCTTCAACTAGAAATAGCGCAAGTCGCACTAATTAAAGGCGAGCCTGTTATCTATCAAACGGCTCTATCTCGTGTTGCAAATGCCACGACGGCGCATTTTGAAACGCAATCAAATCGCGTTATTTCATTTTTGGCGAGCCTAACTACCTTGCAACAGTTGAATCCATCGCCAGACTTGCCGCTGCCTAGAGAGTCATTGATAGCGATGAAATCCTTAATGAAAGAGTGGACAAATCGTGGTGATAACACTCCAATCGCAACGATCACTAGCACCACAGAGCAATCACCAGCGGAAGAAGAAAACCTCGACGCACCTCAAACAAGTTCAGGAGATGACCTATGAGAAAACTCCTCTTTTTACTTGTTATTATGATGGCCGTTGGTGGCGTTTTAGGATTACTGATGCGCCAAGACAGTGGTTATGTTTTATTGGCTTATAACGGCGTCACTATTGAAACCAGCTTATGGGTTTTGGCTACCGCCATGGTCGTCGCTTTATTTGTAATGAGTTGGATAAAACGCATTTTGTTTATTGCGCTCAGCCCCAGTAATTCTTTGGCAAAAGTAACGGGGAATCTAGCGCAAAAAAGAGCCTCTCGAAACACCATCAGAGGAATGTTGGAGCTCGTCGGAGGCAACTGGAATAAAGCAGAAAAACTGCTGACCAACAGCGCCGAAAAAGTCCCTTATCCGTTGATCAATTACATTAGCGCTGCGTATGCTGCCAGCGAACAAGACGAACATGAGCGCTCAAAAGCGCTACTACGTTCCGCTCATAAATCAACACCAGAAGCAGAATTCGCCATTGGCTTTGCTCAAAGCCAAATACAAATAAAACAACAGCATTATGAAGGCGCTTTAGCCTCTCTTTTACGCCTTCAGAAACTAAAGCCAAAGCATAAGCAAGTATTAAAAATGCTGGTCACGGTTTACACACAATTAAAAGATTGGGATGCCTTACTTACGCTCACACCAACCCTTAAAAAAGACGGCATATTTGACGACGACAACATGCTCGAGCTAGAACGTAATGCTTTTTTAGCCTTGCTCGATAAAATCAAGTTTCGCAATAAACTTGGACAAAACAAAAAAGAGTTGGTTGCTGAAGTAGAGAGCCTATGGAATAAATTGGATACACTTTCTCAAGATGACAGAATGAGACAGCTGTACGCTCAAACACTCATTCATTTTGGTGACGACGCCAAAGCAGAAAGTTTTATTCGCCATAGTTTGAATCAGAAATGGTCTGATATTCTGGTTTATGAATATGGCAACATCAAACAAGACAATATCAAAAAGTTATTATCCAACAGCGAGAACTGGCTTAAGAAAGAACCTGCCAGTGCAAATCTATACCTCATCTGTGGCCGCCTAAGTCAATCGATGATGCTATGGGGGAAAGCCAGAGACTATTACGAACAAGCGCTAGCACTTGATACACAAAACGAAGCCCTTGCTGAACTAAGTCGTCTACTCAAAGCAATGGGTGACACCAAAGCAAGCCAAGAACTGATGATGATTCACCTAAACCATGCGAGTAACCAATTAAAAAACTTACCACTTCCTTAGCAATCCAGATAAAAATTAATCAAAAAAAACGCTGTTATTTTCATAACAGCGTTTTTTTAAAGCTTGCTTAGTGAGCTTTTATTTAAATCGCACCACTAGCTCGTGCATATTATCCGCGACATCCTGCAGCGCTCGGATGCTATCGCTCGATAAGTTAGATTTTTCTGAACTCTCAACTGACAAATCTGAAATACGCACCACTTGTCGATTAATATCTTCAGAAACATGAGCCTGTTCTTCTACTGCGGCTGACATTTGCATCGCCATATCAGAGATATTCGACACCGCACCGACGATGTTAACAAACGCATTTTCCAATTCAACGATTTTATCTAAGCCTTTTTCCGCATCTTGTTTCCCTTGATTGGCAATCGTCACAGAGTTTTGAGAACCGCTTCGCAACGTCCCTATAATATTATGGATATCCTGCGTAGACCCCTGCGTCCTTTGAGCCAGTTGACGAACTTCATCCGCCACAACCGCAAAACCGCGTCCGTACTCACCCGCGCGCGCGGCTTCTATTGCGGCATTTAATGCCAAAAGATTAGTCTGCTCTGCAATTTGATCGATCATTTGCGCAACTTGCGCTATTTTTTCAGAGTGATCCGCTAACTCCTGAACGGTAGCGCTAATGTCGCTCACAGTGTCGCTTAACTGGCGTATTGAATTGCGTGTTTCTTTGACTATTTTTTGACCGCTCTCAGCAGACTCAAAAGAGGATTTAGCACTGTCTGCCGTCATCTGTACATGCTGAGCAACGTCATTAATTGTTGTCGTCATTTGCTGCATCGCAGCGGCAACATCTTGAGTCTCGTGCTGCTGACTCACCATGCCTTTTGTTGTCTCAATAGTAAGCTCCAAACCTATCTTAGATTGCTGAGATACCTTTAAAGATTCATCTTCAAATCGAGTTAATACCGCATCCATTCTGGATAAAAGACTTTTCACACCAACATCCAAAGTGGCAATATCTAAAGTGGCATCTGAATAGGTTACTCCTGCTAATGGGTGCAAAAAAGCCGCCGAGAGGCGCTTCTTTAATGTCGCTTGCAGCGTTGCGTGATTTAGCCAAAACAAACCATTTGCTAATAAACTTGCCGCTGCCAGCACCCCTGCAGCGTAAAATATATTGACGCTACCCGCTCCAATGGCCATTACAATACTTACCACAGGTAATAGAATTTTCCACGATAGAAAAGCATGGGGTAACACCCTCTTCCCGCTCACAATTTTCCGATATACTTTTTCAGCCCGCAGCACATTTTCTCGATTTGGAACGGTTCGAACCGATTCATAGCCGACCACTTTCCCTACTTCTAGAACGGGGGTCACATAGGCATCTACCCAATAATAATCACCGTTCTTACAGCGATTCTTAACCAATCCCATCCAGGCTTTACCTTGCTTTATCGTCTCCCACATAATTTGGAAGGCATCTTGAGGCATGTCTGGATGTCGAACAATATTATGAGGGCTGCCGATTAATTCACTTTTATCAAAGCCACTAATTTTCACAAAGGCATCATTACAATGAATAATATTGCCTTTTAGATCGGTGGTTGAAATTAATTTTTCATTTTTTTCGAAGGTTTTTTCTTGAGTGGTAATTGGTGTGTTGTGACGCATGGTGCAATCATCCTTAAAATAGTATGGGTATCCCCCATCACTCTTTCTTTGTAAAACTGAATTATTTGAATACCAAAATAAGTCTAAATAAAATATTTAAAATCACTTTAGTAAGATTCGGCTAAGCCAGCGAGTAAAAACAGGCAGTAAATACGTAGGGATTTGTAAAGCGCCCGCTAACGGCAAAAAGGCTGGGCCTAATAGTACTCCGGCAATACTGTATGTCAGCAATACATTTCGGTTTCCGGACGTAATAGCCGCCGTCAGCGCAATGGCCTTACCTTGTTTTCGATACAAAAAGTAAGACAGAGCAAAAAACAAACAACACAATCCAGTAGCAATCATAAAATATTTCAATGCCATCATTGGATCTTGATCAAACAAAACTCGAAAGCTTCCAACCAATCCAAACGGAAAAGCAAACACTAACAAAATTGTATAAGGTGATATCTTTATTAAGAAGCGACTTAACGATTCTTCTGGAAGGAAACGATGAACTAGAAAGGAAAAAAGCATAGGACCGAATATAAAAACAAGTAAACGAATAAAATAACTGATCCAGTCAAGCTCAACTCGCTCCGTTTGATACAGCACTAAAACAAGAAAAATAGAAATCGGTAAAACCAACGTGGTGGCAATGGTCATTGCCATCGCCTGCAGACTATCAAAACCTAATGCACGAACAATAGCGGGCGTCGCAAACAATGACCCTGTCGCAGCCACAGCAACCACAGCCAATAAAAGATTCTGCTCAAAAGACAACCACCAGCCGATAACACCGACCACAACCATAAAGACAGTAGAGTGCAAAACAGCGTATAACCATATTTCTTTACTGCTTAAACGCTTAATTAATTCATTTTGCTTCATACCCAATAACGTCAATGTCATCAGTGTAAACAAAACAAAGGGAAGAAATGGGAAAAACGCTAATGAGACAGAGGGAATCAAAAAGCCGAGTACGGCAAACGCGAACATAAAAAGAAGTGAATGACGCACAAGAAAAAGCAACATGGGTTTTATACCTTAATAGGCGACCCAGAAGAAAATAATGAAGGATGATTCGATTATTTTTTTGAGCCGCAACGCACTTTATTATTTTCAGGTAGCTCAGCAAGCTCTATTACCCAATCAGCACGAGCTTGATCAAACGCCGCACGAAGCGCAGTAAGTTCATTGCTAGACGCAAAGGGGGTTTTTGTTTGCTGATCGGGCTGACGAGACTGAGGGAATGGTATCAGATTATTCTTCATAAATTATCTCTATTAAAGCATTGTCTGGATATTTATCGACACTCTATGGATAATCTTTAGGGAACGCAATGATCAAGCAGATGGAATAACTATGAAGTTTTTAATCTCACCAGCTAAGACACTGGACCTAACATCAAAGCCTAACAATGAGTCATTCAGCTTACCCGAGCTGCTGGATGACTCTCAGCAACTCATTAATACAATTAAACCTTGTACACCGGCCGATATCGCCTCATTAATGAAGTTAAGCGATAAACTTGCCACACTTAATGTATCTCGTTATCAAGAATGGCAAAAGACACACACACAGCTCAATAGCCGGCCAGCAATTTACACCTTTATGGGTGATGTCTATACCGGATTAGACGCTTATTCGTTAAATGAAAGCGATATGAATTATGCCCAAGAGTCTTTACGCATTCTGAGTGGTTTGTATGGATTACTAAAGCCGCTTGATCTGATGCAAGCCTACCGACTTGAAATGGGGACAAGACTGAATAACGACAGAGGAAGTAATCTCTATCAGTTTTGGGGGGACATCATTGTTGATAAAATCAATGACAACCTTCAAGAAGGCGAATTACTGGTCAATCTGGCTTCTAATGAGTATTTCAAAGCAGTCAACAAGAAAAAACTTACCTCTCCGCTTATTACCCCGAATTTTCTCGACGAAAAAAACGGTCAATTCAAAGTGATTAGCTTCTATGCAAAAAAAGCCCGCGGCTTGATGGCCCGATACCTTATAGAAAACCGTTGCGAAACGTTAGACGAAATCAACGAGTTCAATCTAGCAGGCTATCGCTACGATCCTCAGCAATCGACAAAAAACAACCCTGTGTTTATTCGCCCTGAAAGCGCCCAGCCAAAAAAATAAGTAACACAGGCCACAATGAAGGAAGTACTCGCTTTAGTGCTTCCTTCACACACCTAGTTGATACTCGGATTAATTAGTCAATCCATTGCCCTATCGTTACGCGATCGTTGCCACCAAGGTCTTGGAAACTTTCAACAGAAGAATAACCCGCCAAATTAAATCGCTCTCGAATCGCTTCTGCTTGATCATAACCATGTTCGAACATCAAATACGCGCTTGATACCATAAAGCCATGTGCCACATTGATGATATGCTCAATGTCTGCCAAGCCATAATTGCCTGCCACCAATGCACTTTTAGGCTCAAAGCGCACATCCCCTTTCGACAAGTGCTCATCGCTAGGGTCAATATAGGGTGGATTAGAGACAATTAAATCAAACTTTTCAGCGCCATTTAACGCATCAAACCAACTACTGTGCATAAACGTCACATTACCAAGTTGATTTCGTAAAGCATTGCGCTTAGCCAACGCTACCGCTCCTTCAACAAGATCCACTCCAATTACATTCGCACGAGGCTGTTCTGTCGCGAGTGCCAGCGCAATGGCGCCTGTTCCAGTACCAAGATCTAGAATGCGATGCGCTTTATTGACATCAAGTACAGATAGAGCCACCTCTACCAAACGCTCCGTATCGGCCCGCGGAATTAAAGTACAGGGTGACACCTCTATGTCTAAACTCCAAAATGCCTGATGCCCCAGTAAATAAGCAATTGGTTCACCAAGCACTCGACGAGCTAACAGTAAGTTGAATCGCTCAAGATCGGCGTCACTGACTCTTTTTTCAGGCCAAGTATAAAAATAAGACGTCGATACCGCCAAAACATGCGCAAGCAAAAGCCGAGCATCTAACTGAGCCGTATCAGAGACAAAAGTAAGGCGCTCGGAAGCGCCTTTTAATAGTTCATCAATTCGCATACGCGATGATTACCTTATCCTAGTATTCAATTATGGATTAATTGTCGCCGCTAAGCGCTGCAAGCTGCTCAGCTTGGAACTCATTCACTAGCGGATTAATCAATACATCCAATTCACCTGTCACAATTTCGTCTAATTTATACAGCGTTAAATTAATACGATGATCCGTAACACGACCTTGAGGATAATTATAGGTACGAATACGTTCTGAGCGGTCACCACTACCAACCAAAGATTTACGCGCTTCAGACTGTTCGCTTGCGGCTTTATCTTGCTCGGCAGCTAACAAGCGCGACGCCAATAAAGACATAGCTTTAGCACGGTTCTTATGTTGAGAACGCTCTTCCTGACACTCAACCACCACACCCGTTGGAATGTGAGTAAGACGAATTGCCGAATCTGTTTTGTTTACGTGCTGACCACCTGCGCCTGACGCTCGGAAAGTATCAATACGTAAATCCCCTTTATTGATAATAATGTCGTCTACTTCGTCCATTTCTGGCATTACGGCAACAGTACAAGCCGAGGTATGAATACGCCCTTGAGATTCCGTCGCGGGTACTCGTTGCACTCGATGCACACCAGATTCAAACTTCAGTTTAGAATAAGCACCTTCACCTACTATTCGCGCAATGACTTCTTTGTAACCACCGTGTTCACCATCACTTGCGCTGACAATTTCAACTTTCCAGCGCTGAGTCTCTGCATAACGTGAATACATGCGGAATAAGTCGCCAGAGAAAATCGACGCTTCATCGCCACCAGTACCCGCTCTAACTTCTAAAAATACGTTTCTCGAATCGTTAGGGTCTTTGGGTAAAAGTAACTTTTGCAACACAAGCTGAAGCGCTTCTTTTTGCGCTTGTCCTGCTTTGTATTCTTCAACACCCATTTCTTTAATATCGGGGTCTGAGTCCGTCATCATGAGTTCAGATTCAGCAATATTTTCGTCAATTTGCTGAAACTCATTAAAACACTTAACCACTGGCTCTAGTTCGGCGTACTCTTTTGAATAAGAACGAAACAGGTCCTGATTCATAATGACTTCAGCAACACTCAACAGTACAGCCAATTCATCATAGCGATCAGACAAACTTTCTAATTTTAACTTTATGGATTCTTTCATTTTTTAGTTATCTTTTTCTTCATAAATGCCTAATACATTTGAGGCAATGGTTAATGCATTTTGATCTGCATCTGCACCAGCATCACGCAAATAACGCGTCGGCGAGTGAATGAGTTTATTCATTAAGCCATGAGCCAGCTTATTAAGCACCTGCTCCGGAGACTGCCCTCTCTCAAGGCCTTTAAGTGCTTTTTCCAGTTCTGCATTTTTAATAAGCTCAGCAGATTTCCTGAACGTAACGATAAGATCTGAGACTTTTCTTGATTCGACTACCCGTCGATAAGAACTAACCCCTTCTTCGATCATTTCTTCTGCCGCTTTCGCAGCATCTTGCCTTGCGCGGACATTTTCTTCAATCACTGAATGAAGATCATCTACGGTATAAAGGTATGCATCATTTACTTCTTCGACTTCCGGCTCTATATCGCGAGGCACAGCAATATCAATCAATAACATAGGAGAATGGCGACGCTGCGACGTAGCACGCTCAACCATGCCCTTCCCTATAATCGGTAATTGGCTGGCCGTAGACGAAATGACAATATCCGCTTGCGATAAGTAGTCGCCTATTTCGCCCAACATAATGGCTTCCGCATTCAGCTCATTTGCCAATGCCTCGGCTCGAGCTAAGGTTCGATTGGCGACTATAATTCGTTTGATACCATTTTCTTTAAGGTGTCTAGCCACCAGTTCAATCGTCTGCCCTGCACCAATAAGCAACGCGGTGCTGTTTCTGATGTCGGCAAAAATACGTTGCGCCAAACTCACGGCAGCAAACGCTATCGACACCGGGTTCTCACCGATGGCCGTATCGGTACGGACACGTTTAGCGACAGAAAAAGCACGCTGAAATAAGGAATCTAGTTCAGGACCAATGCAAGACCCTTCTTGCGAAACCGCGTAGGCTGACTTTACCTGTCCGAGGATTTGAGGCTCGCCTAAAATTAAAGAATCTAATCCAGAAGCCACCCGCATAATGTGACGCACACTATCATCGTTAGAGTGCGTGTAGCAATATTGCTTTAATTCCGACAGAGCAATACCGTGATACTGTCCAAGCCACGCAATAACGTCGTCCACCATACTGAAATCTTCGACTGAACAATACAATTCAGTTCGATTACAGGTGGACACTATGACGGCTTCATTGGCTTTTTTCTCAGATATAAGAGAAGACAAGGCATCTATCATTTTTTCAGGAGCAAACGCCACACGCTCACGGATCGAAACCGGCGCAGTTTTGTGATTTACACCTACAGTAATTAGCGGCATTCAGGGCTCTTCTCAAAGATCGAGATTTAAGGTAATGACAGGAGCAGGCATTGCTCCAACACGACTCTTTACATAAAGAAGACACATTATACGAGAAATTAGCTTTTTTTCGCACCCCATATGATCAATAAAAGTAATAGGATTAGTTTATAGTTATGCCTGACATAAAGAGTGGCTAGCGATACCATAAGGGTTTTATGAATTTAACGTCGAGAAAGCACATGTCGTCTGTTTTAGACCTCATACACAAAAACCACATAAGAAAGCCTCATACAAAAAGGTTTTTGGTGCTGCTTACAATTCTTTGTGGGGCATTATTATTAAGCGCCTGCACCTATAACACGACTCAACCCGATATCGTACCATTGAGCAAAGAAATACCTCTCGAACAGAAAGTATCTCATAGCAACATTGCAGAGTTTCTCAACGCCGAGTTCACGCTACAAAGAGAAGGTCCGAATAAAGCATTTGACTCTTTTTATAAGCTAGCTAGCCAATCCGAAAATCTTGCACTGATAGAACGACTCACACACATCGGGGTCGTTTCACAAAACCGCCTATACATAGAAAGAAGTACGGATTTATGGCTGTCCGTTGACCCAACGTCGGAGCAAGCTTACTCACTTAAGTTGCAAGTTCTCGTCAAAGGAGATCGTTCGGACGAAGTGACAACGCTGCTAACCAACGCAATTCGACACAAGACGTCGCTACGTTTTTTACCGCTTTACCTTGAAGAAGTTGTCCGTGACAGCGATCAAGTTAATACCATAGAAGAAGCGATAGCAACGCTATCTCCTGAATCAAAACACGATCAATACGTACAGCTGAGCCACGCGCACCTTTTATTGCTTTCAGGAAAGTATCAGTCCGCGATTAATGCATCCAAGCAACTTCTAGCCCAGCCTAACACCGAAAAAAGCGAAGCTCTCTACCTCATTTTGGCTTTTAGTCAAAAAAACCTTGGTCGATTCGAAGACGCCATAAAAACATTACAGACAGCGTCGCAATACGCCCCCAAAAACGCGCGATTACTAACGCCTTTAATTGACTTTCTTGTCGAAAATAAGCAACCCGAACGCGCAGCAACGGTATTTCAAAGTGCGAACTTAGAAACACCCGAAAAACTTCAAATCGGCATTAATTTCATGCGTACCTTACTAGAACACGAACAACCAACACTGGCACTTGAGACCGCCAACCTTCTGCCAAAAAAACAACTGGGCTTATCAGATCAAATTCAATATTTAACCGCCATTGCACTTGCTCAACTAGACAAAAAAACAGAAGCCATCGAAACAATGGATACGGTGGACGGTGCTTTACGCGCTAATGCCACCAGCCAGATGGCGTTATGGCTTTATGACGCAGGCAAAGAGAACGACGTTAACAACATGGTTCTCAACCGTACTCTACGAGAAAATATGCCGGAGCAGGTCGCTGCTATCAGCCGACTTCATGAGGAAAAAGGGAATATCGATTTATCATACGAATTACTAAATCACGCTTTAATCGCTTTACCGGAGTCCGACGTTTTGCGCTATCGAAAAGCGTTACTCGCTGAAACGTTAGGAAACTGGACAGTAACGGAAATCGAACTCAAAATATTGCTCGAAAAAGACCCAGATAACCCACAGTACCTCAATGCTCTTGGCTACACACTGCTCACCCGAACCGCTCGTATTGATGAAGCAATGAACTACATAGAATCCGCCTACGAGAAAGCAGACAATGACCCAGCTATTATTGACAGTTTAGGATGGGGGTTCTTTATGAAGGGAGAGTTAGAGCAGTCTTCTTATTATTTAAAAAAAGCCTGGTCAATTCTACCCGACGCCGAGATTGCGGCCCATTACGGCGAGTCTCTCTGGCAACAACGCCACTACAAAGAAGCAATAGATATATGGAAAGCGGCCTTAAAAACATCGCCAGGTACGCCATTATTACTTGATACTATAAAACGACTTTCACCGTCGCTGATGGATGAACTAGAACAGGATAAACCGTGATGAACTACCGTACTCTCTGCCTACTTACTTTGACCGCACTTATCAGTGCCTGTAGTACGCAACCAACAGGGCCAATCACACCACCACCCACCAGTGTTGGCGCCATTTCAAAATGGGAAACATCTGGTCGAGTTGGCATTCGCACACCGAAAGACGCAGTTTCTGGCAATTTTAACTGGCAAAAAGATCCAACAACCTTCGCTCTTAATATTGTTGGCCCTTTTGGTCAAGGCGCAACCAAGCTAGATAAATCTCAAGATGGCGTTGTCACATTGGCTTATGATGACACCGTGATAACCGGCAACGACCCAGCCATACTATTGCAACAAGAGCTTGGTTGGGAATTCCCAGTAGAGCAGGTTTCTTATTGGATAAGAGGCTTGGCGGATCCGCACTCAGCCGCACGAATCACCAAGGACACAGACAGCAAACTGCCAAGTAAAATAGAACAAGATGGCTGGCTGGTAACTTACAACAGTTTTACAACAATAGATGGCCTATCCTTGCCACAAAAAATGCAAGTATCTAACCCACCTTTTAGAGTAAACTTGATTATCAACCAATGGACCATTCAGTAACCAGCATGCAATTACCTTCTCCTGCAAAATTAAATTTATTTTTACACATCATCGGCCGACGAGAAGACGGCTACCACGAACTGCAAACACTGTTTCAATTTATCGATTTATGCGACACGCTTGATTTTTCGCTTACTAGAGATAACAACATCATCATCTCACCAGCTATTGAGCAACTTCCAACAGAAGAAAATCTCATTTATAAAGCGGCGAAACTGCTTACTCCCTTCAAGCAAAACCCTCACGCCGGCGTAGATATTATCCTAAAAAAACAATTACCTATGGGTGGAGGAATCGGCGGTGGAAGTTCCAATGCCGCCACGACTTTGTTGGCTCTAAACACCCTATGGGAATGTCATCTTTCTTTAGAAAAGCTGGCTGAATTGGGAGTCCAATTAGGCGCGGACGTTCCCGTTTTTGTCATGGGTTTTGCAGCCTTTGCGGAAGGTGTTGGAGAGAAGCTTCAAAAAGTCACATTAGATACACCCTATTTTTTACTCCTTAAGCCCAATTGTCACGTCTCAACAGGTCAAATCTTTACCGATAAATATTTGACAAGAGACACCCCTCCGATCAGAATATCGCACGCCTTGAAGCTGGGTGGCCATAACGACTGTTTAGATGTGGTTAGAAAGCACAATCCTGAAGTGAATGAAGCGTATTTATGGCTTAAAAGCCATGGCGATGCAAAGTTAACTGGGACCGGGGCTTGTCTATTTTTAGCATTCGATAATGTGCGCGACGCTGAGCGAGTAAGATTGTCTACACCAAAAAAATGGCAGAGTTGGGTTTGTCATGGGTGTAACACATCACCAACTCACGACGCACTAAACCAGTGGATTAAGCAAAATAGGGATAAGTGCCCCAAATAAACAAATTACTTCCCTGGCCAGTCTATTTCATCGCTACAAAATACAAAGGGTATACACAGTGTCCAAGTTGATGGTTTTTACCGGTAATGCAAACCCTGAACTCGCTCGCAGGGTGGTACGTCGCCTAGGGCTACCTATCGGAAACGCAACCGTAGGTAAGTTTAGTGACGGAGAGATTACGGTCGAGATCAATGAGAATGTCCGCGGAAAAGACGTTTTTATTATCCAATCCACCTGCGCCCCTAGTAATGACAATCTAATGGAGCTGATCGTCATGGCAGACGCTCTACGTCGAGCTTCCGCCACACGAGTGACGGCTGTTATTCCCTATTTTGGTTATGCTCGACAAGATCGTCGCGTACGCTCAGCCCGCGTACCTATTACAGCGAAAGTCGTGGCCGATATGATTTCAGCTGTTGGCATCAACCGTGTATTAACCGTTGACCTTCATGCAGACCAAATCCAAGGATTTTTCGATATCCCTGTTGATAACGTCTACGCAACGCCTCTACTACTTGAAGATTTACAACGCCAAGGTTATGAAAACATTACCGTTGTTTCCCCAGATGTAGGCGGTGTGGTTCGAGCGCGCGCCTTCGCAAAACTGCTTGATGACGCAGACTTAGCCATTATAGACAAACGTCGCCCTCGCGCTAACGAAGCTCAAATCATGCATTTGATTGGTGATGTCGCTGGAAAAACATGCGTCCTAGTAGATGACATGTGTGATACTGGGGGGACCTTGTGTGCCGCTGCAAAAGCACTAAAAGATCACGGCGCTGAAAAAGTAATCGCCTACTGCACTCATCCAGTGTTGTCAGGCAAAGCCATTGAAAACATTACAAATTCCGTGCTTGATGAGTTGGTCGTGACTGATACCATCCCATTGACACAAGAGGCGCTTAATTGCCCTCAAATACGCCAATTGTCGATGTCTGACATTATGGCGGAGGCTGTTCGTCGTGTATGCAACGAAGAGTCTATCAGTGCCATGTTTGGGGCCTAAGCCAAACACTAACGCTCGGAACGGGTCGCAGTTCTGGGCACAAACTTTGATTAATTATTAGGAAAATACCATGTCATTATCTATTAATGCCGTAGCACGTAAAGAAGAAGGCAAGGGTGCGAGCCGCCGCCTTCGTAACGCTGGTCTAGTACCAGCGGTTATCTATGGTGGTGAAGCTGCACCACAATCTGTTTCTTTTAAAGACAACGAGATTCTTAAATCTGTTTCTACTCCAGGTTTCTTGACTGGTCTAGTTGAAGTATCTGTAGACGGTAAAGCAGAAAAAGTGCTTGTAAAAGCGCTACAACGTCACCCAGCAACAGGCCTTGTTATGCACATGGACCTTCAGCGCGTTCAAGAAGACAAGGCAATCACTACTCGTGTTCCTTTAAGCTTCATCAACGCTGCACAAAGTGAAGGCGTTAAAGGCCAAGGTGGTCGCTTGACGGTTGAATCTAAACTGGCTGAAGTTCGTTGCCTACCAGCTAACCTGCCTGAAGTATTGGTAGTAGACGTGATCAAAGGTCAACTTGATCAAATTTACCATCTATCTGATGTTATTCTTCCAGAAGGCGTTGAATTGATTTCTTTGTTGAAAGG
The DNA here is from genome assembly GCF_013372285.1 of Marinomonas primoryensis. Taxonomy (NCBI): domain Bacteria; kingdom Pseudomonadati; phylum Pseudomonadota; class Gammaproteobacteria; order Oceanospirillales; family Oceanospirillaceae; genus Marinomonas; species Marinomonas primoryensis. The sequence goes on from NZ_CP054301.1 coordinate 3,166,134, forward strand.
CGAAGATCATAACCAACCTATCGGTCGTATCGGCAAAGCTAAACGTTAAGACTATTGAAGGCAGTATTGTGGCAGGTTTCAGATTATTAGTCGGCTTGGGTAACCCAGGCAACGAATACGAGAACACTCGTCACAATGCAGGCGCTCAGTGGATTGAAGCATTGGCTCGTCAGAGCCAATGCCTTCTTCGCTCCGAGAAAAAGTTTTCCGGCCAATTTGGCAAAGTTTCTATAGCTGGTGAAGAATGCTACCTCCTTATTCCCACCACCTATATGAATTTAAGCGGCAAAGCCGTTCAGGCTGTTTGTCAGTTCTATAAAATCCCCCCTGAAGAAGTCCTTGTTATTCACGATGAGCTCGATATTCCACCCGGTACAGCTAAATTAAAAAAAGGTGGTGGGCATGGTGGTCACAACGGATTAAAAGACATTATTGCTAAACTTGCGAACAACCGTGAATTTGGCCGTCTTAGGATAGGTATTGGCCATCCAGGACACGCAAGCCAAGTCGCCAATTACGTCTTAAAAAAAGCCGCACCTGACGATTTCGCAAAAACAGAACAAACCATTGACGAATCATTGCGCTATGTTGATGACATAGTGAAGGGCAACCTGAATGCCGTAATGAATCAACTTCATAGCTTCAAAGCATAACCACTTAATTATTTAGGAATCTCACTATGGGTTTTAATTGCGGCATCGTTGGGTTACCTAACGTCGGTAAATCAACTTTATTTAATGCATTAACCAAGGCTGGCATTGGCGCAGAGAACTTCCCATTCTGCACAATTGAGCCAAATGCTGGCGTTGTTGCCATGCCCGACCCGCGCCTAGACGCACTAGCAGCCATCGTAAAACCAGAGCGTGTTTTAGCCACGACAATGGAATTTGTTGATATTGCAGGCCTCGTAGAAGGTGCATCAAAAGGTGAAGGGCTTGGTAACAAATTCCTAGCCAATATTCGTGAAACGGACGCGATTGCCCACGTTGTTCGTTGCTTCGAAGATGATAACGTCATCCATGTTTCGAATCATGTAAACCCAAAACTAGACATTGAAGTGATCAATCTAGAATTGATCTTTGCAGATATCGAGTCCATTGATAAACAAATTTTTCGCACAGCAAAAAATGCAAAAAGCGGCAACAAAGACGCTATTGCCCACAAAGCACTGTTAGAAAGCATTAAAGAACACTTAGAAAATGGCCTTCCTGTACGAGCTATGACGCTTTCTGATGACCAAAGAAAAGAAGTCCGCTCCCTACATCTATTAACAACCAAACCAACCATGTACATTGCAAACGTCTCTGAAGATGGTTTTGAAAATAATCCTCACCTAGACCAAGTACGAGAAATTGCTGAAGCAGAAGGCGCAATGGTGGTTCCTATATGCAACCAGCTTGAAGCAGAAATATCCGAGCTAGACATAGAAGAAATGCAAGAATTCCTTGATGAAATGGGCATGGAAGAACCAGGACTGGATCGAGTGATTCGTGCAGGCTATGAATTGCTAGGCCTTCAGACCTACTTTACAGCGGGCGTAAAAGAAGTACGTGCATGGACAGTCAAACAGGGCGCAACAGGCCCACAGGCTGCTGGAGTGATCCACACAGACTTTGAAAAAGGCTTTATTCGCGCCGAAGTCGTCAGCTATAACGATTTCATCCAATACAAGGGTGAAAGTGGTGCAAAAGAAGCCGGTAAATGGCGCCTAGAAGGAAAAGAGTACATCGTAAAAGATGGTGACGTAATGCATTTTCGTTTTAATGTTTAACCTATTGTAAAACATTTTTAGGAAAACACTTGACCCATTAACCGGATATATGAATAATATCGCGCCACAGAGGCAGTAGATCATTTTATGTAAGCGGCTTTTGTGTCAGTCTGTTGGGGTATAGCCAAGCGGTAAGGCAACAGGTTTTGATCCTGTCATGCGTAGGTTCGAATCCTTCTACCCCAGCCAACAGACAAGGCTATGTAGCTCAGTTGGTTAGAGCACATCACTCATAATGATGGGGTCACTAGTTCGAATCTAGTCATAGCCACCACAATTCGATATTGGGGTATAGCCAAGCGGTAAGGCAACAGGTTTTGATCCTGTCATGCGTAGGTTCGAATCCTTCTACCCCAGCCATCGATAGTTTTTATTAGTAGTTAATATACAGTTTAGGCTATGTAGCTCAGTTGGTTAGAGCACATCACTCATAATGATGGGGTCACTAGTTCGAATCTAGTCATAGCCACCAGCGAAAAGAAAATCAATTATTGGGGTATAGCCAAGCGGTAAGGCAACAGGTTTTGATCCTGTCATGCGTAGGTTCGAATCCTTCTACCCCAGCCATCTATGTAAATAATCTTCACAGTACGTCATCCCTTTTCCTTATTTCATTGGATTTTACTTCTCTTCAATCTATAATTAGACAAAATTTATCCAACTCGATATATGGACGCTAATTATGAAATCAACAAAGTTCGCTTTTACTCTATCAACACTATTACTAGCAGGCGCTGCCAATGCCGATATTCTTGGCGCTAACGCAGAAGCTGGTATTTTTGACGGTGACGATGGATCTGCAACCTATGCAAGTCTTGATGTACAACACCCTATCCCACTAATTCCAAATCTGCGTATAGATGTATGGGACTTTGAATCAGACCCTTCTGGCACAGACATTAGCCACTTAGATTTCACTGGTTATTATGGCGTGGGGATATTATGGGCTAGCATTGAAGGCGGCGTTACATTTCGCAGTCTAGACATGGATAGTGGTGCATCTAGCGATAGCGAATCAGTACCAATGCTTTTCTTAGCCGCTTCTCTGGCGATTCCAGGCACGGGTGTCACATTGGCAGCGGAGTCTAAAAGTATTTCTTCATTTGATGATGTCACCATTACTGACCAATCGTTCAAAATACAGTACCAGCCCATACCCGTTCTTGGCTTGGAAGTCGGTTATCGTTCAATCGATCAAGAAACTAATTTCCTTAATAAAGATTACGATGGTTATTTCATCGGTGTAACCCTCGATATTTAATTGTCTAAGCCTTACACATAAAAAAGCTCTACTCTTTTTTGAAAGACTAGAGCTTTTTTTATGCCTAATTATTCACTGGCTTTTAGCAAAAACCAGTCCACCCTCGACAACGTCTGCCACAATACGGTCACCGATAACAAAGTGACCAGATAATAGTTCATTTGCCAATGGATTCTCTATCCATTTCTGTATCGCTCGCTTCAACGGTCGAGCCCCATAAACCGGATCATACCCAACTTCAACCAGCTGATCAGAGGCCGCATCGGTTAACACTAACGACATACCCATCTCCGCCAATCGTTCGTTCAAATGAGCCAGCTGCACCGTTGCTATCCCCTTGATCTGCGATTTCATCAAAGGATGAAACACAACGGTTTCATCAATCCGATTAATAAACTCTGGACGAAAATGCATTCCTACCACTTCCATCACTTTGGATTTGATTTCTTCATACTGGTCAGCAGATTTATACTCTTGAATCAAATCAGAACCTAAATTCGATGTCATAACAATAACCGTGTTTCTAAAATCCACAGTACGGCCTTGACCATCCGTCAATCGACCATCGTCCAAAACCTGCAAAAGAATGTTAAAAACATCTGGGTGTGCTTTTTCAACCTCATCAAGCAATAACACAGAGTAAGGTCGGCGTCTGACAGCTTCAGTCAAATAACCTCCTTCTTCGTAACCAACGTAACCTGGAGGCGCACCAATCAAGCGAGCCACCGAGTGTTTCTCCATAAACTCAGACATATCAACTCGAACCATTGCCTGCTCAGTATCAAACAAGAATTTCGCTAAAGACTTACACAGCTCCGTTTTACCCACCCCTGTCGGCCCTAAGAAGAGGAAAGATCCGTTAGGACGGTTAGGATCTGCCAAACCTGATCGAGAACGTCTAACCGCATTAGACACCGCTGAGACCGCTTCATTTTGCCCCATCACAGATTCATGCAATGCATCTTCCATACGAAGCAACTTATCTCGCTCCCCCTCCAGCATTTTATCGACCGGAATGCCTGTCCATCGAGAAACAACGGTCGCAATCTCTTCTTCCGTCACGCGTCTTTTCAGTAACCGCGTCTCCGTATTCTCCTCTACTTGACTGGCCTTTTCGATTTCAGTCTCAAGCATTGGAATCACACCATACTGAAGCTCGGACATTTTCGCTAAATTACCACTACGGCGAGCCTCTTCCATCTCATGACGAACCGCTTCTAATTCTTCTTTCAGCTTTTGCGCCCCCTGAACCGCGGCTTTCTCAGCGTTCCAGATTTCTTCCAAATCAGAAAACTGTTTCTGCAAATCCTCAATTTCACTATCCAATTCTGCCAGTCTCAGCTTAGAAGCTTTGTCTTTTTCCTTCTTAAGCGCCTCTCTTTCAATCTTCAACTGGATTAAGCGGCGCTCCAAACGATCCATATCCTCGGGCTTAGAGTCCATCTCCATGCGGATGCGACTACCAGCCTCATCAATCAAATCGATGGCTTTATCTGGTAATTGACGATCGGTAATGTAGCGCTGGGAAAGCTTCGCCGCCGCAATGATGGCAGAGTCTGTAATATCAACGCCGTGGTGTACTTCGTAACGCTCCTTCAAGCCTCGCAAAATAGCGATGGTATCCAATACACTCGGCTCTTCCACTAGCACTTTTTGGAAACGTCGCTCCAACGCGGCGTCTTTCTCAATATATTGACGATATTCATTCAACGTCGTTGCACCGACACAATGAAGTTCTCCCCGTGCCAAAGCAGGTTTGAGCATATTGCCGGCGTCCATCGAGCCTTCTGACTTACCAGCTCCTACCATGGTATGAATTTCATCTATAAATAAAATGATCTGGCCTTCTTGCTTAGAAAGCTCATTCAACAAGGCCTTCAATCGCTCCTCAAATTCTCCGCGATATTTTGCTCCTGCAATCAAAGCCGCCATATCAAGCGATAGAACACGCTTATTTTTCAAACCTTCCGGTACTTCTCCGTTAATAATCCGTTGAGCTAAACCCTCAACGATCGCAGTCTTACCCACACCAGGCTCGCCAATTAACACTGGGTTATTTTTACGACGGCGCTGCAAAACTTGTATCGTACGGCGAATTTCATCATCTCGCCCGATCACTGGGTCAAGCTTACCCTCTGCTGCTCTTGCGGTAAGATCTACCGTATACTTATCTAAAGCTTGGCGGTTTTCTTCTGCATCAGGATCATTAATAGAATCGCCACCGCGAATGTTGTCAATGACAGCAGCAATATCCGCCTTCGTGACACCACTTGCTTTTAGGCTTTTGGCAAGATCGTCTTTGCCATCGAACATCGCCATCAAAACCAATTCAGAAGAGATAAACTGATCTTTTCTCTTTTGTGCTTCTTTGTCCGCTAAATTCATTAGCCGACCTAGCTCAGGTGACATCTGAACATTCCCATCATGATTCTGAACCTTAGGAAGACGAGACAGCAACTCATTTAGACTTTCACGAAATTTAGCAACGGGAATGCCCGCTTGCTGTAAAATGGGGCGAGTACTTCCCCCTTGCTGATCCAGCAAGGCAATCATTAAATGAAGCGACTCGATATAAGAATGATCCTGCCCCAAGGCAACGGACTGAGCATCGGAAAGCGCCAACTGCAATTTACTGGTTAAACGATCTATACGCATGATCTGACATCCTTTGAAAAATAAGATGAAATATTTCGATTAAGAACTTAATAGTTCTCAAAAATGACTTTTCAAGATCTTCAGTGTCATTTTTTTGACACCCATCAATAAAACAGAGGATTATTTAGCTATCTATCCAAATAACAGAGGCCATTCGCCCCGTTTTACCATCACGTCTGTATGAATAAAAATTCGCCTCGTCTGAAAAAGTACAATGATCACCACCATAAACTTGGGTAACGCCAGCGGCATGCAAGCGCTGTCTCGCTAACAAATAAAGATCGCCCAACCACTTATCCGACGCTTGCGTCGCTTTAAAAGCCTCTTCCGCCTCAGGATACAATGTCATAAACGCCTGCCTCACTTCGCAACCAACCTCAAAGGCTGCCGCTCCAATCGCAGGCCCCAACCACGCCATGACACTACTTTTATTATCAAATTGCGCCAGTGTCGACTCTAAAACACCAGCGCATAGGCCACGCCAACCAGCATGAGCAACTGCTACTTGTGTGCCCGATTGATTACAAAAAAACACGGGGAGGCAATCCGCTGTTAATACTGCACAAACTTGATTTAAAGCATCAGAAAAAGCCGCGTCGGCACTTTTAGGTAAGGAGTCGCAAGGCAATTTCACAACGTCTGTGCCATGCACTTGATTTAGCCAAACAACCGAATCAGGCATATCGATAAAAGACGCAAACAAATGACGATTTTGAATTACTGCTTCAGAATTGTCCTGCACGTGAACACCTAGGTTTAGTTCATCAAACGGTGTACAGCTGACCCCGCCAATACGAGTAGAAACATAAGCACAAACAGAAGAGGGAGCGGGCCAATTAGGCCTAATAAAAGAAGATTTATGAGAAGACATCAATCTCTCCAAACAAAACCAGTAGAAAGTAAAAAGGCAGCCGAAGCTGCCTTATTTTTAGAAGTATTCTGAGTCGCTACTATCAGATTCTAGTGTATCGGCTTTAAGCGCCTCCAGTAATCGCTTCATATCATCAGGCAAATCGACCTCCCACTCCATCCATTCACCAGTAACGGGATGAGAGAGCTCCAACCTTTTAGCATGCAATGCCTGTCGACGAAAATTACGCAATTGTCCCTGCAATTCCGGCGTACAAGCTTTTGGCATTTTCAGACGACCACCATACTGAGGGTCCCCAATCAATGGATACTGAATAAACGCCATATGAACACGAATCTGATGGGTACGTCCTGTCTCGAGCTTCAAACGAATATGCGTATGATTTTTAAAACGCTCAACTAATCGATAATGCGTGACAGCATCTTTACCATGTAAAGGCTCCACCGCTTGTTTCTGACGATTGTGAGGATGGCGGCCAATTGGCTCATTCACCACACCTCCACCCGTCATTACGCCAATGGAAATAGCCTCATATTCACGCCCCATGCTGCGCTCTTGTAGCTGGGAAACTAAATCTGTCTGCGCTATTAACGTTTTAGCAACAACCATTAAGCCAGTCGTCTCTTTATCAAGTCGATGTACGATGCCTGCACGCGGTATATGCGCAGTTTCAGGAGCATGGTGAAGAATCGCGTTCATTAAAGTACCGTCACGATTACCAACAGCCGGATGCACAACCAAACCCGCAGGCTTGTTTACAATCATAATTGAGCTGTCTTCGTAAACGATATCAAGCGCCATTTCCTGCGCTTCATGGTCCTCTTGAGCCTCGATAACAATATCAAGTGTAACCACTTCACCACCAAACAACTTTTCTTTTGGTTTAATGATTTGGCCATCTACTTTCAAGGCACCTTCTTTAATCCAGCTTTGAATACGTGAACGTGAATAGTCATTAAACAATTCTGTCGCGATCTGATCAAACCGATTACCACCCAAATCGAAAGGAACTTGGGCTTCTTTTACTATGCGCTCTGCCATACAATGTACTTAAGTCTGTTGTTTTCAGTTCATTGATTTTATCATTGAGTCTGAAAGTGAAAAAACGTGTAGCGCCTTGCACTTCATCATCTTTCGCAATATAACGCTACAAAATGCCGATTTAGGCTAATCTACTACCATATCAAGGTTTTGATTATACATGGGATTTCATCACTCGTTGCTCCGATTCTCTGGAATAGTTAGTTTTTCTTTATTCATTGTTGCTTGCTCAAGCAAACAAGTACAAGAACCAGACCTGCCTGAACGTACTTATTACGATAAAGCTCAGCAAGCACTGGACGAAAACCTTCCTTCCACCGCCATAAAACATCTAAAAGATTTAGACTCTCGTTACCCATTTGGTGAGTTCAGTGCTCGCGCGGAACTGGATTTAATTTATGCCCAAATTGAAGCCAGTGACTTCATCGCCGCCCACGCAACCGCCGATAGATTTATCAAAAATCACCCGGAACATGATTCAGTCGATTACGCCTATTACATGCGCGCACTTTCGACTTACAAAGGCGCCGAGAGCCTGATGTCTCGCTACTTAAACTTAGACCCAAGCGAAAGGGACTCAAAAGAACTGGCAAAGGCATTTAATGAACTTGCAGACTTTACCTCTCGCTACCCGAACAGCTCCTTTGCTCCTGATGCAAAAGCACGGATGTATTATTTACGTGAAATGGTGTCACGCCATGAATTGCAAGTGGCTCACTATTATTTAAAAAGAAAAGCACCTCTTTCTGCTTTGCGTCGCAGCCAAGAAGTCATTCAGCATTACCCAAGCACTCGGTCTGTCGAAGAAGCACTGGCGATTTCAGTCCAATCTTATAACGATCTAGAACAGACAGATTTAGCGCAAATAAATCTTGCCGTGTTGAAACAAAGCTTCCCCAATTCTTCGCATATTGACACTGAAGGTAACTTCATTGCCCTTGAACTTCCAAGCGACGCTGACCCAAGCTTTTTATATTGGGTTACCTTTGGGCTAATCGATTAATATCAAGTAACCACGAACCGCTTAGCAAGCAGGGAAGAGGATTTCCTCTTGACCTGCTTCCCAAGCTGTATTTTTAACCATCACAACAGATTTAAACCTTTCAGAATTCAAAAAATTAGCCAACCACACTTTTACGTTGTGATATTCAGATAATTCAAACCACGCTTGGTCAACAGCAGCAAATTGGCGAACAAATGGGAACACCGCAATATCTGCCACACTAACACTCTCACCGAATATAAATGCACTTTTCTTTAAACGCTTATCTAAACGCTGTAAAAAAGCCTCACCTCTACGACGGTAATAAACGCCACTAAATTCTGGGTGTCGATCTGCGTATTTATAACGATCCAACCAATACTTAAAGAAGCGATCATTATATTTTATCCATGCTTTCACTTTATTTTTTTTAATAATTTGAAAGGGCCATAGAGCATCCAAAGAAATGCAACCATCAGCCTTTGAAAGCGCCCAAAAAATAATATCCAAACTTTCTGGGTATCTAGCGCCATCTACATCTATAAGCTGAGGTACACTTGACCGACCACCCAAGGACAATAAGGCGGCAGGCTTTGACTTTAAGACAACCTCCCTTAAATACACAGGCACGCCTAAAAGATCGATAACGTATCTAGCCCTTATGGCATAAGGGCAACGCCTAAACGAATACAGTACTGGTAACACAATAACCTCCGATATTTAGCGTACAAATTATAAGCATAAAAAAGCCATGCTGTATAAAGCATGGCTTTTTAAAAATAAGTAAAGGTTCAACTATACAATCGTTACATTCTCAGCCTGAGGGCCTTTTTGCCCATCAGTAACTTCAAAAGTCACTTTTTGACCTTCTTGAAGAGTACGACGACCATCACCGTTTATAGAACGGAAATGAACAAAAACATCAGCTCCACCTTCACGCTCAATAAATCCAAACCCTTTTTCATCATTAAACCACTTAACAATACCTGATACTAACTGACCTGACATAACAACCTCATTTTTTATGTTGCCCTTAAATAAGCAATCTTTTAACTACGCTAAAAATAATCAGACTTTCAGCAACGATCTAACCGTTAAACATATTATAAAAAATTCGAACTTAATAAATACGCTAACACTTCGATAATATGTCGTACAAAATAAAATAGAAAGCGAATAGAAACCAAGTATTGTTAAAAAAAGTAATAGTAAATACGTAATGACCATAGTGCAAAATCAAAATTCAAAGCGCACCTGCAGCAATCAAACCACTAAAAACCCAAAACAGTGCATTTCCTAAAAGATAAAAAAAAAGCACCAATAAAATGCATAACTGGAATAATTATTGCTTAACTTCAGAACAAATTTAGATTAACAGAATAAAAAGCCCATAAAGCCCCATAAAAGAGCACCGGAAAGTAAGAAAATCCATTACGGTGCAATAAAAACATTAGGAGCCATCCGTGACCCCCACAAACAGTGCAGTAGAAATGCTCGTTTCCAGTTCAAACACTCTTTTCATACTACTTGGCGCAATTATGGTATTTGCCATGCATGCTGGCTTTGCTTTTTTAGAAGTCGGTACAGTACGTCATAAAAACCAGGTCAATGCGCTCGTCAAAATCATGACAGATTTTGCAGTATCGGCACTTGTCTATTTCTTTGTAGGCTATCAAATTGCCTATGGTGTCAACTTCTTCGAAAGTGCAGCCACCTTATCTCAGGAAAATGGCTACGCACTAGTGAAATTCTTCTTTTTGATGACGTTTGCTGCCGCGATACCAGCGATTATTTCAGGCGGTGTTGCTGAACGAGCAAAGTTTTATCCTATGTTAATATCCGCCGCCGTTATCGTTGGCGTCGCTTATCCATTTTTTGAAGGCATCGTATGGAATGGTAATTATGGAGTTCAAGGCTGGCTAGAAGAACAATATGGCGCTCCTTTCCATGACTTTGCAGGGTCCGTTGTCGTTCACGCTTTTGGAGGCTGGGTTGCTCTTGCTGCTATCATTTTGCTTGGCACTCGTAATGGCCGTTTTAGGCATGGTAAATTAGTCGCCTTTGCGCCATCGAACATTCCTTTTCTTGCTTTAGGGGCTTGGATCCTTTGTATAGGTTGGTTTGGCTTTAACGTCATGTCTGCACAAACGCTAGACGGTATTAGCGGCTTGGTCGCCGTAAACTCTCTAATGGCCATGGTTGGAGGTATTATTGCTGCCATGATATTTGGTAAAAATGATCCGGGATTTATTCACAACGGCCCATTGGCTGGGCTCGTTGCAATATGCGCGGGATCAGACATCATGCACCCCATTGGCGCATTAGCAACTGGCGCATTTGCTGGCGCAATTTTCACATTCTTATTCACCCATATTCAGCAAAAATTCAAACACACCGACGATGTTCTTGGTGTATGGCCACTACATGGCGTTTGTGGTGCATGGGGAGGCATTGCAGCAGGAATTTTCGGAACAGAGGCACTTGGAGGATTAGGCGGCGTTAGCTTTATGTCTCAGCTTGTAGGGAGCCTAGGTGGCATTATAGTTGCCACATTATCTGGATTTATTGTTTACGGTATGGTTAAAGCCGTCAGCGGATTACGCCTAAGCGAAGAAGATGAATTCAATGGTGCAGACTTGTCCATTCATAAAATTGGCTCTATTGGCAAAGAGTAAAACGCTCTAGTTCACTACGAACTCAAAGCCAAAGTTTGATCTGACTTTTTTTCATTAGATCAAACTTTGGCTTTTCTATTTTCACCATCTGTTACAATTAAATAAAATGCACTTTTCAAAGAGAATTTATTAAATGCAAATTTGGCTGCTAACACACAGTGAAGAATTGAAAAAAAAAACTGGAACCGGAAAGCTAATCAAAGAAGTACTGAACAATGAATGTGACATCATTGAATGGTCTAGAGTCATGCCGAGCAAAACTATTTTGGATTTATCACCAGAAAATACAATACTTATCTATCTGTGTGAAAATGAAGAACTCAAATACCATCACGACAGCGGAATAACGGTAAAAAACATCATAATCATTGATGGTACATGGCAACAAGCTCGAAAAATTTACAACCAGTCCCCCTACCTGGAACGATTCAAACATTATGAGATAGCAGACATAAAGTCCGTTTACAGCAAACGCCGCAACCAAAAAATTACGGGGTTATGCACGGCAGAAGTCGCAATTCACTTATTAGCAAAATATCAGCACCCGGCAATGTCAACTTTACTCGATAGGTTTACTGAGTTTAATCGGTAACGTTCACTCTAATTTCACCCAAATGCTCAACCCATGCCACCATTTCATCACCAACAACAACAGCACCTACATTTTCAGGCGTGCCTGTCATGATCAAATCACCCGGCCTTAATTCAAAAACCTCTGATAATTTACAAATAACCTCTTCAATAGACCATGTTAAATTAGAAACGCGACTAACCTGCTTAACATCACCATTAACCTTTAAACCAATTTCGGCTTTTGCAACATCAACACTAAGACGATCATTTTTTAAAAGTATTGGACTTATTGGGGCAGACTCATCAAATGATTTCCCTACCTCCCAAGGGCGACCCTTCTTTTTAGCTTGCGCCTGAAGATCACGTCGTGTCATATCCAAACCGACAGCGTAACCAAGAATTGCATCAACTGCTTGTTCCGGCGTTAAATTACGACCCCCTTTACCTATAGCAATAACAAGCTCAACCTCATATTCGAACTGTGACGAAGCCATAGGATAGGAAATACCGGTCACATCAGAAAAACTAGCAGGAACAACACATGACGCATCTTTCGCAAAGAAGAATGGAGGGTCTCTTTCAGGATCATCTCCCATTTCTTTTGAGTGCTCAGCGTAATTTCGACCAACGCAATATACTCGTCCAACTGGGAAGAGCTGATCACTTTCCACAACGGGCAAAAATACACGCTTTTGTTCCGGTATAATATGTGTCACATAAACCTCAATATAATAGGCAGACTAAATTTAAAAATGCCCTGCTTTTAACCAAATAAAACAATCTGACGCAACATTCCAACGGTCTAATGAAAACTCAGGATCTCGTAGCCAACCGCCAGTAGTCATTAGATTACCACCGTATTGTGCCTGCCCAGATATAATGAATAACTCGACGGAAGCACTTAAGTCCAATTGACTTAATAAATTTTCACCATTTTGAATACGAATAAGCCAAACTCTCTCTGTACCAAATTGATAAAGTGGCACAATTTCTGACTGTCTAGATGACCAAATACTAGGTGTTTCAACATAGACCTGATTCAAGTCTGTCACTTGAAATTGATGCAGTTTTACTAATAAACAACAGCCATCAAGGCTATGGGGGGCATGACTAGTACCGGGAGGGTTCCTGAAATAACTACCAGCCTTAAAATCACCTTTTTCATCGGAGAAAATACCATTTAATACAAGTATTTCTTCACCCAACGGATGCGGATGAGGACGAAAAACAGAACCAGCTTCGTAGGATACCAAACTCGTCGCATGACCTCGCTCAGCCTCTTCTCTTGCCAAAGGTTTTCTATAAACTCCAGACATTGGACTGGCAATCCAATCAATTTTGTCTGTATCCATGAATACCGTTTGAGAAAAGTTCATGTTGAGCATAATTAACGGCCAGCTATCTTTAAAAAATAAGTTTAACGGTTTGATTAAATAACAATCAAGTTATTCCTTATTTTTTGAAATAGAACGGCACAATAAAAAAAGGCACCAGATGTTGCCATCTGGCGCCAAAATGTTCCAACAAATCCGCCTACAAGAGAAGAAATATGGAACCTTGAATGATCTTGCTTAACATAAGGCTCCTACCTTACTAGACTGGTAGGAGCCTTAGAGTAAATAAAATCATCTATAAGAGGATCTTAGAAACCGTAGTAAACACCAACAGCTGTTTGAGTATCTGTATCGTTGTTAGTGGCATTTTCATATTTACCAACTTCACCGTACACATAAATATTCGATGCTAGGCTATAAGTTACACCAGCAGCATATTCATTAAATTTATCTTTACCAGCGCCATCTTCATCAACATTCTGGTAAGAAACGTAAACATCACCAACACCGTAACCATAACGAGCAGCTAGACCAAGTACGTCTTGGGTATCGTCAGTCGTTTCATACTTACCCGTAACGGACAAGTTAGCCATCGGCATAACAGTAACTGCTAAACCAGTAGTTGCTTTAGGATCAGTCGCTGAAGTATTTTCACGAGAATCATAACCCAATGCAACAGACACTAGATCAGTAGAGTATTTAACAACACCCATAACTGAAGTGCCGTCATTATCAGTATCTACGTTTTTAGAAGATGTAGTATCCCCTTTGAATTGAGCCGCAACTTGTACTTCAAAACCATTCATAGATGGTGAAAAGTAAGCAATAGTGTCGCCTTCAGTCGTGTCTTCTGCGTTTGTCATACCTAGATTTTCAAACTGATCAACAGAGTCTTGAATAGCATTGTTATAGATAGTGTCAAACGAACCAACTTGAACTTTACCAAAGTTCCCCTTCAAGCCAACAAAAGCCTGGTCTAAATCAGCTTTGCTATCATGATCTTCTTTTTGGTCTGCGTTAAATTCAAGTTCATATTTGAAGAAAGCAGTTAGATCATCATTGATTTTTGTTTCACCCTTTAAGCCAATGGTCGAACCATTGTCTACAAAGTCAGTCCCTTTATCAGTGTCTGTGTATGCATATTGGATGTTACCGTAAACATCTACTGTAGAACCTTCAGCAGCTTGAACTGATACAGAAGCAAGTGCAGCACTGGACACAGCAATAGCAATAATCGATTTTTTCATTCTCGTTTCCCTTTAAAATATTTAGCTTTTTCTTGTAGGCGCTTGATATGTGCAAGCAACAGTCAAACAATCTAAACATTTCACAGAAATAGACAAGTAGATGCAAGCTACTTGCATCAAGTATCCACCATAGGTGCTATTTTCATGAAATGTATCATTTAAAAAGGATTTTCAATGCGCATTAAATATCCTAGAAATAAGATTAAAGCCGATATTTATCAGTCACTTATGTGCAAATATTTGAAAAATACAAAATTTGGAATGTGCATCTATTTTCTATTTTTTGACACTAAAATACGATTTTTTTGAAAATATTGCGTCAATGACGCACAAAAACACTAATGAAAGGAGTAAATTTCAGGAGGAAAAATAAGAAAGAAACCAAAACAAGAGACATAGAAGTGAACTAGAGGGTCAGAAAAAACCCTCTTAGGCATCAAAAAGGGCTTTACCACATTAGATCATCAGGGATTTCAAAACCTGCATAGGGATCATCATCAACACTATCAACACGGTTATTACAAACAAGCACATAAGATGAATCTCGCTCATTAATCTTTACTGCAACCGGTTCAGGAATGAGTTCATATTGCTGATCAAGCTTAATGATAGCCAAGCGTCCGCGACTCAAATCATCATGCATTGACTGACTAATATACAATTTTTTTACTTTTTTATTATCCGTAAAGTGATAAGCAATATCGCCATTTTCTTTTCGGACGCGATTTTGATCTATCATCTGGCGAATTTGTCCTTGCACCGCTTTATGCTCAGCAAGTTTTTGACGCTCTAGATTCAGCCCCCGATCTTTCTCCACTTTATCGTCTCTCTGGCGTTTCAGCGCTTCCAAACGCTCATCATGATCTGTGGTAACTATTTTACCTTTTTTAACTTTCTGCTTATGCTGTAAGGTCTCTGCTTTGAGTTTTTTAACCTTCTTCTTATCAACGAGACCCACACCCAACAACTGCTCTTGTAATGACTTAGCAGCCATAATAATTAACCTCCGTAATACCTAACCAGAATATAATTAACAACATCAAACTGGATATAGAAAAGCCTTAGCATTGAAGGACTTTATCTCGACCTATAAAAACAAAAAAAGCGACTTAAAAGTCGCTTTTTAGCATTCGCACTGCTGAGAGAATCCTCAGCAACGTTACCTTATAAAGGTGTAACGTTTTGAGCTTCTGGGCCTTTTTTGCCTTGAGCTACTTGGAATTCAACTTTTTGGCCTTCAGCCAAAGTTTTGAAACCAGAAGTGTTGATTGCAGAGAAGTGAACAAAAACATCAGGACCTGAATCCTGAGTAATGAAACCGAAACCTTTAGTTTCGTTGAAAAATTTTACTGTACCAGTTACTACGTCAGACATGTCTGTTTATCCTGTAGGTTAAGTTAATTTATACGTAGGTGCTATCACCTACGTTATAGTGCTAAAAAAACTCGGTATTACTTATGATTTAACAGGACGAACATACTGACGTATTATTCGCAACTCTGGACATAAATATTGCCAACTCTTTTAAACGAAGCTTATTCTAGCCCGCTTTGAATCATGAGGTCAACTAAGTTATGTAAAAAAATCAATAAATATTGCTGTAATCAGATACGAATTAAAAATAAATCTATCTGTATGAATTAGATAGATTTATTTTTAAGATATGAAACCTAACACCTCCCTCCTCATCTATTTCATTTGATCAAGAGCAGAACACTAAGAGTAAACAAGATACCCTGACGGTATCTTAAATTGCTTTGTCTAATGACATTACGGCTTTATTAGTAATATATCCAGTGACTCTTTTAACGCTCAACGAATCCTACTCTGTGGGTTAGCAGACAACACTCGTTAATCTTTATCACGCCTATACAAAAGCCCACTTCAAAATGAAGTGGGCTTTTTTGTGCATAAAAACAAGGCTTATCCCCAGATTAGCAAGAATACATGATGCTATTAAACCATCACACTTATTTACTCAAGAATACATAAGTGGCCTCTATTAAACCATCTCAAGATCAAACACCACTGACCAAAATAAGGCTTCCCTATATTCCAGCATCAAGGTAGATTTCCCACCGGCTTCCCTTTCCTTGAGCCAAAAAAAAGCCCTGACAGCGTTAGCTATCAGGGCTCTCTTAATTTAAGCTTGACGACGACCTACTCTCACATGGGATCTCCCACACTACCATCGGCGATTGCGCTTTTCACTTCTGAGTTCGGGATGGGATCAGGTGGTTCAACGCCTCTATGATCGTCAAGCAATTCTGCTGCGTTCGTTCTGGCGGTTTCTTAAGATCATAATCTCTATCATCTCTTTCTTCCAACCAAAACACGCGTAGACATGCTTGGATCTTTAACAATTCTTTTTTGAAATAACGGTAATCAAGGTTAAACCGGTCGTATTATGTGTCTCTGTAATCTTTGATGCATTTGCTTAGAGTCTTTTTCATTCTCTCTTCACTTATCATCTAAAACCACTTTGGTGTTATATGGTCAAGCCTCACGAGCAATTAGTATTGGTTAGCTCAATGCCTCACAGCACTTACACACCCAACCTATCAACGTCCTAGTCTCGAACGGCTCTTTAGGGGACTTATGTCCCAGTGAGATCTTATCTTGAGGGAGGCTTCCCGCTTAGATGCTTTCAGCGGTTATCCCGTCCGAACGTAGCTACCCGGCAATGCCACTGGCGTGACAACCGGAACACCAGAGGTTCGTCCACTCCGGTCCTCTCGTACTAGGAGCAGCTCCTCTCAAATCTCAAACGTCCACGGCAGATAGGGACCGAACTGTCTCACGACGTTCTAAACCCAGCTCGCGTACCACTTTAAATGGCGAACAGCCATACCCTTGGGACCGGCTTCAGCCCCAGGATGTGATGAGCCGACATCGAGGTGCCAAACACCGCCGTCGATGTGAACTCTTGGGCGGTATCAGCCTGTTATCCCCGGAGTACCTTTTATCCGTTGAGCGATGGCCCTTCCATACAGAACCACCGGATCACTAAGACCTACTTTCGTACCTGCTCGACGTGTCTGTCTCGCAGTTAAGCGTGCTTTTGCCTTTACACTCTACGCATGATTTCCGACCATGCTGAGCACACCTTCGTGCTCCTCCGTTACTCTTTGGGAGGAGACCGCCCCAGTCAAACTACCCACCACACAGTGTCCTCGATCCAGATAATGGACCTGAGTTAGAACCTCAAACATACCAGGGTGGTATTTCAAGATTGGCTCCAATAGAACTAGCGTCCTATCTTCAAAGCCTCCCACCTATCCTACACAAATAGGTTCAAAGTTCACTGTGAAGCTATAGTAAAGGTTCACGGGGTCTTTCCGTCTAGCCGCGGATACACAGCATCTTCACTGCGATTTCAATTTCACTGAGTCTCGGGTGGAGACAGTGTGGCCATCGTTACGCCATTCGTGCAGGTCGGAACTTACCCGACAAGGAATTTCGCTACCTTAGGACCGTTATAGTTACGGCCGCCGTTTACTTGGGCTTCGATCAAGAGCTTCGCTTACGCTAACCCCATCAATTAACCTTCAAGCACCGGGCAGGCGTCACACCCTATACGTCCACTTTCGTGTTTGCAGAGTGCTGTGTTTTTAATAAACAGTCGCAGCCACCTGGTATCTTCGACCGACTAGTGCTTACGGAGCAAGTCCTTCACACCGGCCGGCGTACCTTCTCCCGAAGTTACGGTACCATTTTGCCTAGTTCCTTCACCCGAGTTCTCTCAAGCGCCTTGGTATTCTCTACCTGACCACCTGTGTCGGTTTGGGGTACGGTCAATGTATATCTGAAGCTTAGAAGTTTTTCCTGGAAGCATGGCATCAACCACTTCGCCCAAAAGAGGGCTCGTCATCAGTTCTCGGCATTCTCTCTAAAAGAGTGACCCGGATTTGCCTAAGTCACTTGCCTACCGCCTTAAACACAGACAACCATCGCTGTGCTGGCCTAGCCTTCTCCGTCTCTCCATCGCAATATACATCGGTACAGGAATATTAACCTGTTTTCCATCGACTACGCATTTCTGCCTCGCCTTAGGGGCCGACTCACCCTGCCCTGATTAACATGGGACAGGAAACCTTGGTCTTCCGGCGGGGGAGTTTTTCACTCCCCTTATCGTTACTCATGTCAACATTCGCACTTCTGATACCTCCAGCCTGCCTTACAGCTTGACCTTCAACGGCTTACAGAACGCTCCTCTACCATGCCTAATAAATTAAGCATCCGTAGCTTCGGTGTACAGTTTGAGCCCCGTTATATCTTCCGCGCAGGCCGACTCGACTAGTGAGCTATTACGCTTTCTTTAAAGGATGGCTGCTTCTAAGCCAACCTCCTAGCTGTCTAAGCCTTCCCACATCGTTTCCCACTTAACTGTAACTTTGGGACCTTAGCTGACGGTCTGGGTTGTTTCCCTTTCCACGACGGACGTTAGCACCCGCCGT
>NZ_CP054301.1:3490000-3760000 GCF_013372285.1 Marinomonas primoryensis
CCAAAGCACTCGCGTCTATGTATCGTGTTTTAAAACCTGGCGGCCGCTTATTGGTTCTGGAATTTTCTAAACCAGAGTCTGAGCTACTTTCTCAAGTCTACGACCAATATTCTTTTCGTCTGCTGCCAGCAATGGGTAAGTTGATTGCTAACGATTCTGAAAGTTACCGCTATCTTGCCGAATCCATCCGCATGCACCCAGACCAAGAAACCTTAAAAAGTATGATGAATGACGTTGGATTTGAGCGCACAAGTTACCAAAATTTAACGGGCGGCATTGTAGCGCTTCATAAAGGATTTAAATTCTAATCATGTTGACCAGCTTTTTTCGATTACTGCGCATACTATTCACCGTCATGCGCTTTCGTCTTGATGTTTTTATTCCTTTCGCCTTATTGCCTTGGTATATCAGCTATACGCTTGGCCTAGTTTGTTCTATTGGTCGCAAGCGCGCCAGTAAAAATAAGGGCGAGCGACTTCGTCTTGCACTAGAGTCCCTTGGCCCTATTTTCGTTAAATTTGGACAAATTTTATCCACGCGACGTGATTTGCTTGACGACGATATCGCTGATGAACTGGCAAAACTTCAAGATAAAGTGCCTGCTTTTTCTGGTGATGTGGCTCAAGCTATTATCGAAAGAGACCTGAAAGCGCCAGTCAGTGAACTCTTTGCGGAATTTTCTACTATTCCATTGGCCTCAGCGTCAATAGCACAAGTTCATACTGCCAAGCTCCATTCTGGCGAAGACGTTGTTATAAAAGTTATTCGTCCAAAAATAGAAAAGACCATCAGCAAGGATATTGGTCTGCTTTATACCTTGGCACACCTTGTTGCCAATATGAGTGATGACGGCCGACGCTTAAGACCTGTTGAAGTTGTAACCGATTACGAATACACCATACTGGATGAACTGGATCTCGCGAAAGAAGCCGCAAATACGGGGTTGTTACAACGTAATTTCATGGATTCCGATTTACTCTATGTACCGCAGGTTTATTGGGATTATAGCCACCGTAATGTCATGGTGATGGAACGTATCTCTGGCATTCCCGTTGCCGATATTGCGGCTCTAAACAAAGCCAACGTGGACATGAAATGCTTAGCTGAACGAGGGGTTGAGATCTTTTTCACGCAAGTTTTTTCTCACAGCTTTTTCCACGCAGATATGCACCCTGGCAATATTTTCGTTGATGCCAGCAACCCGCAGAAACCTAAATACATTGCGATTGATTGCGCTATCATGGGAAGCTTGGACGATGCAGACAAAAGCTATTTAGCGCGTAATCTATTGGCCTTTTTCCAACGAGATTATCGTTTGGTCGCCAAATTGCACGTCGAAAGCGGTTGGGTTCCGAAAGGCACCCCCGTCCATGCTTTTGAGTCGGCTATCCGTAGCGTTTGCGAGCCCATGTTCGCAAAACCATTAAAAGACATCTCCTTTGGACAAGTACTAATCGGTTTATTCCAAACGGCTCGTCGCTTTAACATGGAAGTACAACCACAGTTGGTTTTATTAGAAAAAACACTGCTCAATATTGAAGGCTTGGGTCGTCAACTTTATCCAGATTTAGACCTCTGGGTGACTGCCAAGCCGTTCCTAGAACGATGGATGCGCGAACAAGTCGGTCCAAAACGCGTCATTGAAGAGGTCCGTAAACAAGCGCCACAGTGGGCTGGTCAGCTTCCACAGATACCTAATTTGATTTTTACGGCATTATCGCAAATGTCACATCAGGAAGAGCGCATGCAAGCACAAACGCATGCGATTAATGAGCTGGGTAAAGAGCTTAAAAAAGGCCGACATAATCTGCCTTTTCGCTTGCTCGGCTTATTCAGTCTAGCTGCCGCTTGGGTGGTAACGGACCCGGCGTCTCTGAACCATATAAAAGACGCTGATTTGACCAGTTTAGGGTTATTTTTGGCGGGCGTTTACTTGCTTGTCCTAAAACCGTAACATTCGAGAGACTATAATGAGAGCTGATATACTGGCTGAATTAGCAGCCACACTAGAACAACGTAAAAATGCGGCGGAAGACTCTTCCTATGTCGCTAGCCTACATGCAAAAGGATTAAACAAGATCCTAGAAAAGGTAGGTGAAGAAAGCATTGAAACCATTATTGCCGCTAAGGATGCTGTCATATCTGGCGACAAATCCGATTTGATTTATGAAACTGCTGATCTTTGGTTTCACACTCTTGTCATGTTATCTCATTTAGATATTGGCCCTGATGCTATACTTGATGAATTAGCACGTCGATTTAACTTATCTGGCTTAGACGAAAAAGCCAGTCGTTCTAAATAAATTGTAGGAGAAATGTATGTTAGGCGGAATTAGCATTTGGCAATTATTAATTGTTTTAGCCATTTTAATACTCATTTTTGGTACTAAAAAACTTAAGAATCTTGGTTCCGATTTAGGCGGTGCTGTCAAAGGTTTCAAAGAAGCTGTAGACAAAGAAGCTGACACTGAAGAAGAAAAAACGGCCCAGCATAAAGTCATTGATGCTGAAGTCAAAAAAGACGATAAGAGCGCCTAATCTGTGTTCGACATTGGATTTTCTGAACTCCTCGTTGTTTTCGTTGTTGCCCTGTTAATTCTGGGCCCTGAACGCTTGCCCCATGCTGCTAGAACAGCAGGGTTGTGGGTTCGTAAAATTCGTCGCAGTATCAATTCTGTGCAAAGAGAAATCAATGCTCAACTTGATCACGAAGAACTGCAGCAAAAAATTGGCGAAACTAACCAGCGCCTGTTAAAAGAAGGGCAAGCAATACAAAACACCATCACTCCCTATCCTGAAGAACGCAAAATGGAAGTATCTGAACCTGAACCATTAAAGGCATCCGCTGCTGACACAGAAAATCAGGAAAAAGAGAGTGAAGTGCCCGGCGATGACGGTATAACCTTATCTGCATCAGATAAATCAGAGTCAATTGAGCCTTCACTATTAGACGATGTTGAGAAAACACCCGAAGCAGCATCTCGTAGCTAGTAATTATTTGAATGGGCTTTCTCTAAACTCTTTATTCTAACGACGCGCGGACCTATCGCATATTATGAGTACAAATTCTTCCAATCAAGCTCCACTGGTCGCTCATCTTATTGAGTTAAGAAATCGTTTACTTAAAACAGTGCTTGTCATACTGGCTCTTTTTATTGGTTTATACTCATTCGCCAATGATTTGTATTTAATTGTCTCTGAACCGTTGCGACTGCTACTACCGGTTGGTAGTTCATTAATTGCAACCGAAGTCGCCTCACCTTTTCTAGCCCCACTCAAGTTAACTTTTGCGGTCGCTGTTTTATTGTCTGTTCCTTACACTCTGTTTCAAGCTTGGTCTTTCATTGCACCCGCTCTGTATAAAAATGAAAAGCGAATTGCCATTCCTTTATTGGTTTCCAGCATATTTCTTTTTTATGCTGGCGTACTGTTTGCTTATTTCGCTGTGCTACCGCTGATTTTTGGTTTTTTCACCACGGTCGGACCAGGCGAAGTGACTGTCATGACGGACATTAACAACTACCTAAACTTTGTTCTAAAACTGTTTTTTGCTTTTGGCGTGACGTTTGAAATCCCTGTCGCCACTTATTTGCTCATCAAAGCTGGCGTAACCACAGTTGCAACGCTTTCTAAAAAACGCCCTTATATATTCCTTGGCTGCTTTGTCGTTGGCATGCTGATAACCCCCCCTGACATATTCTCTCAAACCCTTCTCGCCATTCCAATGTGGATGCTATTTGAACTTGGGCTCATTGCAGGTCGCACGGTGAAAATCGTAGTTGATGGCAGCGAAGAAAACACTGAAAGTAACGATTCCAAAAACTAAGATCAGTAACATCTCCAATCACTATGAAACTTGTCATAATCATTGTGGATAGTCGTTTAAATACTTTGAACGGCGTTGATTGGATTTTGATTCCACTTAAATAAGCCTGTACAAATGAAAGTCTCATTAATGGTAAATTGACAGCAAAGTAAAAGACATACTTATCAAGCGTTTAAAATAGGTAAGTACGGCACTGATAGACGTCGACATCCTAGCGCGTATCACGTTATCCAAAGAGTATCATCACCATCTTTGATTCAAGAATTGGTAGGGCATGTAGATGTTCGCTGGTAGAAACATATTGAAGCAACTAGCCTGCTAATTTCTTTATCTGTGATTGAACATAGCTGTTGATTTCAGCATAAAACTGCCGCCCCTCGCTGGTTGATTTAAAACCATGTAAACCGCTATGAACCAAACCTCTAATAACACTTAACTCAGCAGGCACTTTTGCAGCAATCAGCGCTTGTTGATAATAACGAGCGTCATCAATCAAAGGGTCATATTCAGCCGCAAACAACATGGTTGGAGGTAAAGAAATATGAGTACTTGCGCTAAGAGGCAGCAACTCTTCGATTTCTGCATTGCTGTATTCATAAAGTGATACATATTGGCCCCAACAATAATCTATACTGCTTGTGTCTAATAATGGTGCATCCGACATTGCTAAATGTGACGGTAAAGAACCTATCTTCGATAAGGCTGGATAAAGAAGACATTGAGCATAAGCAGGTGAAATACCTTTGCGTCGACAACGTAATGATAAAGCAGCCATTAAATTGCCACCCGCACTATCTCCCATTAATAAAATAGAAGATGAATTATTCATGGATAGGGATCGATAAACTCGCTCAATATCATTTAAGCCTTCAGGATACGGCAGCTCTGGCGCTAATGAATAATCTATAGCCGTCACGGTTACACCACAATCATGCGCTAGATGAGCACAAAAACTATCGTGACTGTCCAGTCCGCCTAAATACCAACCACCGCCATGGGCAAACAGGACTTGCAAATTAAGTACTGGAGCGTCTGGTTGGTAGTGACGAACCTTTACGCCTGCAAGGGTTTGATCCTCTACTTGTAAAGCAATGGGACGCGAACTCCCGAAATGGGACGTCATGGCATTATAAGCAAGCCGTTGAGCATCAATTCCTTGATCAACAACGGCTGAATGGAAAAATGACAAACTTTCTTTCACAAAACCTGTCATTGATTCACTTAATGGGTATTTCTTGTCCATTTTAGTATTTAACACCTTGGTCTAACGTTAAGTAGGGTCGCTTTTAGGGTAACCAAGTATCTACAATCGCTGAATTGTTTTTAACCCACTCTTCAGCCATTTCATCAGGGTATTCTCCTTCGCTGGCAATTTTGAATATCCATTGACTCACATAAGACGCATCCAAGGCCACATTACTTAAAAACGCAGCGATTTCTGGCGCTCTTTTTTCTAGCGATGCGGAATAACCTATGTAGATTTCTGTGTTTGGAACTCCGCACTTAATTTCGCTGTCTTGTAACCAGTTTTCTGTATCAGAAAACTTATAACAGCCATCAGGGTTGTAATCTTTATGTAGTTTTTTACTGTCTCCGGCGTAGCCAGTAAATGCAGGCTCCTCAAGCTTACGAAGGTCATAGGTAAAATGAATCCATTCTGGTGTCCAGTAATAAAACAAGATACCTTCTTTCTTACGATAAGCGGTCTTAAGCTGAGCTTTAATAATGGAGTCCGACACGATAATAGGTTCAAAATACTTATCAAACCCATAGCTTTTAGCTTTTATTTGATTGATTTTCACTCCTGTCCAACCCGGCGCACCAGGCCAGTATTCACCTAGCCCGTCGCCATCAGCATCAAACAATTTAGCAATCTCTGGTTTCGCCAAGTCATAAACAGACTTCACACCGTACTCATCTTGGATATAGCCTGGAATGTAAAAACCATCGGTTCCTAAATAAGGAGTTTTGTTAGCTCGAACGCTTTCTTTACCGCCTTTTGCGATAAACTTCGCCCAGGGTTCCGTTTGAGAAGATGTCCAAATATCTGGATGAACATCAATACTGCCTTTGCCTTTATCCATAGCTGACCATATAGCCGCCTGATCAGCAGACATGATTTCAACATCCACATTGAAATTCTTTTCCATGACAACCTTCAATACGTTCTCAATAGCAAGAGAAGCGTCCCAGCTTACTTCACCAATAACGATCGTCTCTTTAGCGCTTACGCCTTGGGATATACTTACCCCCACAGCGGTAGTTAACCCAAATATTGCTAGTGCTTTCTTCATTGGTATTTCCTCTTTATTTTTCATTAACAATCCAAGTAAAAGCAATTATTTATCAAACTCAATAAATGCTCCTAGACCAAAATTATGTTTATTCTATTAAGAAATTATGCTTTTCGATGATGCCCTTGGATAATTTTGTCCAGAATCATCGCGCACAATACAATCGCAAGACCCGCCAGCAGACCTTTACCTGCATCAAGATGCTGCAAAGAAGACAAAACATCGTACCCAAGTCCTCCCGCGCCAATCAACGCAGCTACCACCACCATAGACAAACTCATCATGATGCTTTGGTTGATCCCCGCCATAATAGACGGCATCGCCAACGGCAATTGCGCCTTAAACAAGACCTGATTCGGGCTCGCCCCAAATGCCAACATCGCTTCAATGACCGATGGACTCACTTGCTGAATGCCTAACGCGGTTAATCGGATCATCGGCGGCATAGCAAATACTACTGTCGCTAATACCGCAGGCGGTTTGCCGACTGAAAAGAACGCAATGGCAGGAATCAGATAAACAAAACTCGGCATGGTCTGCATCACATCCAAGATGGGATTTAGAATTCTGTTAAAACGAGGGTTTTTGGCGGCAAGAATGCCCAAAGGCGCACCAATGAGTAAGCAGATAAACACCGAAGCACCGACCAACGCCATGGTGCTCATTGATTTATCCCAGAAGCCAAATGCCCCTAGATACGTCAAGGCAGCAGCAGTAAACGCCACCACTTTCCAACCTGCCATTTTCCATGACAATAAAAGTAATAGCAGCGCCATCACAGGCCAAGGCGTACCAATAAACAACAGCTCAAGAAAATCGAGCATGCCGCGAATAGCCCAAGTAATCGAATCAAAAACATCTTCAAACGAAATCGTTAACCATTCAACAAAAGCATCGATACTATTTGCTGTGGTCGAAGCGATTTTACGGCTGGTTGGAAAGGTGTCTAAGGCATCGATAACTTGTGCTGCACTAAACTTATAAACCGTTAAAGGGTAAATGGCAGCGATCAGTGCTACGCCTTTCATTATTCTATTGCTGCTAGTACCTTTTAATAAGTCGTTATTAATTCGCCATTTATTGTAGAAATTGTAATACAAACTGTTTGCGACGCTGCCGCCAATCAATCGACCAACAACAAGGACACCAAGACCGACTGCAACACTAGCCTCAGGGTAAGCGTCTGCACTCCAAAGGCTTCTGGCAATCGAAATACAGCCCAGTATATCGGTCACTAATAAGGCCCAAAATAAAAACCAGACGTTACGACTCGCTGCCCACAAAGGTCCAGCCATCGCCGCCGCTAGATTAAGTTTGTATTTCTTACCTTGGATAATTTCATTAAACGACTGCAAATAGTATTCTATTGAACTGCCCAGAAATCGCTTTAAACCATCAATTTCTTTCTTACTTAAGGGCGGATTATTGCCTTCTTTAGCATTCGTCATTGTTTCTTGCTTAGCAGAATCACTCATTTGCATCTCTCCCTTGTATGCCACGCAATAATTGACGTTTGGTAATCACGCCAACTTCTTTATCTTGTTTTAAGACAAGGATAGGATTTTCATGATCAATGGCTAAATTAATCAGCTCATCAAGATCCGCATCGTGTGGCGCTCTTGGGCAGAGGTTCTGATCCAAGGTGTTCTCTTTCAAATAATCTTCAATTGGGCGCATTATCGATTGGGCAGACACCAATTTTAAACGCGAGATGTCTTTTACAAATTCCGCCACATAATCATTGGCAGGCGCCGTGATGATTTGCTCCGGTGTGCCTATTTGTACAATTTCGCCATCTTTCATAATTGCGATACGATTACCAATACGAATGGCTTCGTCTAAATCGTGCGTAATGAATATGGTGGTTTTGTTCATCTTTCTGGCGAGTTCTAGAAACTGGTCTTGTAACTGGCGTCGAATCAAAGGATCCAATGCGCTAAAAGGCTCATCCATTAAAAGAATAGAAGGATCTGCCGCCATAGCACGAGCGAGGCCAACTCGCTGCTGCATGCCACCAGATAACTCAGATGGCATACGATCTTCCCATCCATCGAGTTGAACTAATTCCAGTTTTTTTTGCGCTATATTCAGTCGGTGCGATTCATCTACATGGCGTAATTCAAGTCCTAATGCCACATTCTCTCGTACGGTACGATGGGGTAATAACGCCGTATGTTGAAATACCATGCCAATTTTCTCAGCACGAATTTTACGTAATTGCTTCGCGTCTAATGCATTGATATCTTCATTTTCAATCAGTATATCACCTGCCGTGGGCTCAATGAGACGATTGATATGGCGTACCAGTGTGGATTTACCACTCCCTGATAACCCCATGATGCAAAATATCTCCCCTTCTAACGCTTGAAAACTCGCGTTTGCCACAGCAACGACACAATCGTACTCTTCGTGCACTTGATCTTTGGTTAGTCCTTTGGTTTTTACGGCATGCAGAGCTTCAACCGATCGATCACCAAATATTTTCCATACATTTCTGCATTCTATTGCAGGTTGTTCTCTTTTGTTTTCTAACATCTAACTTCGCCCACCTAGTTTGAGTTGATGGTGCTCTACAAACACCAAATCTTTATTATGAGGGTTTTTATTAGTGATCCTCTGCTAACAATTAGGTAGAAACTAGCCTACTTTTAATTCCCATATGCTAGCTTCATAATCAATCATTAACGTCTAATGCCTTTTTCTTGACGGTATTCATCCAACGTCTGCATGATGCGAATCAAGCAATCATCTCGCTCTTGAATTAACTCATTGATCGATGCGCCGTTGGCTTGGGTTAAACACCCTGCCACCATGTCATCTTTCAATTCTTGCGTTAATTTGGGTGCTTTTAATCGCGTCCAAGGTGCTTCTAGCGACTCTTCAAAATGATCTAATAAATGCGCCATACCGCCTTGACCACCGCCAAGATGGTAAGTCAGACAATGTCCCATAATCGCCCAACGTAAACCGGGGCCATAGGCAATGGCTTTGTCGATATCCTCAACTGAACACTCTTTATTCTTGACCATATGCAAGGCTTCGCGCCATAGGGCTTCTTGAAGGCGATTACCGATAAAACCTGGCAACTCTTTATCCATTTTGGCAACTTGCTTTTCTATTGCTTCATAGAAAGCGGCTGTCCAATCAACCACGTCTTGACTGGTTCTTTCACCGCCACAGACCTCACAAAAAGGCATTAGATAAGGTGGATTAAAAGGATGACCAACCACAAAACGATCTGGCTGTTCTTTTAAATCTACAGCCATCTCTGTCATAGGGAATCCTGATGTACTGGAAATAATCACCACATCAGGCGGTGTAATTCGATCCAACTCAGCAAACAAGGTTTGTTTAGCATCCAACCGTTCTGGCGTACTTTCTTGGATCACCTCTACGCAGGAAACCATGTCTTCTAGCGAATCCACAAAGCGTAAATTCTGCTTGCTCGCGCCTTCTCGTAAACCGAGTTTTTCAATGGTTGGCCAAACATGCTCAACCATTGCTAACAGCTTTTCGGCGGAATTAGGACCTGGGTCATAAGCAACCACTTCCATTCCCATTCGCAGGTAATGCAGAGCCCAAGCTCCGCCGATTACACCAGTACCAATAACGCCTACTTTTTTTACTTCACTTGGATTTGGGCGAGCCATATTTTATTCTCCAATATGCTAATCAGCTATTAATTTCAAAAACTATTGAGTTCCACGCAGACGCAATTTTTGGCGTGCTTCTGACGGACTTAAAATACGTGCCCCCATGTTTTCGATAATATTTACAGAACGCTCTACTAGCTGACCATTCGTCGCTAACACACCCTTTTCAAGGTACAAGTTATCTTCCAGCCCAACACGCACATGACCACCCAATAACGCAGATTGAGCAACCCACGGCAATTGATTACGACCTAACGCAAAAGCAGTCCAACTCGTGTTAGCAGGAAGCATGTCTACCATGCCTTTAAGAATTCCCAAGTTAGGTGGCGCGCCCCAAGGAATGCCCTGACAAAGTTGGAACATAGCATTATCGTCTAACAAACCTTCTTTCATCATTTGTAAAGCGAACCAAAGATTACCTGTATCAAAAATCTCTAGCTCAACGGTCACGCCTAATTCTTTAATACGAGCAGCAGCCAACCGAAGCATGTCAGGCGTCGATACATACACCAGATTGTTATCACCAAAATTCAAAGAGCCACAATCCAAGGTACAAATTTCAGGCTTAAGTTGTTCGATATGAATCAAACGCTCCAATCCGCCGACTAAGTCCGTTTCTGGGCAAAAAGCGGTTGGATTTTCTTCTGGGCCAATATAAAGATCGCCGCCCATACCCGCGGTTAAATTAATAATGATGTCGCAGTCGGATGCACGTAATCGTTCACACACTTCAGCATACAGATCGACACGTCTGGAGCCTTGAGTCGTTTCAGGGTCACGTACATGAATATGGGCAATAGCTGCGCCGGCATGCCATGCCTCTACCACTGAGTTGGCAATTTGTTCTGGGGTAATTGGAACATGTGAACTACGGCGTGCAGTATCCGCGGCTCCATTTATTGCACAGGTAATAATGACATCTTGATTCATACTTTCGATCTTCAAATAGGTTAATCGGATACTGGGGAAAGATTAAAATTTGCCCATCGGTTATTTAGAGCTGTAAACGTTACTCTAAAAAATCTTTGATTTTTGCCTAAAATCGATTGTTTTTAGCCTAAAAAGTCATTATTCATTCGCTTGTCGCGATTAGATAAACTGTCGAAAATAGTAGTTTTCCTAGAAATGTCAGGTGGGGAATAAAAAAACACTAATTGCAGGAAAGGAACCCTAGCGTTCTTGGCTTGGTTTCTTGGAGAACAACTGCTGATAACTACGTGTAAAATGAGACAAAGAAGCAAAGCCACAGGCCATAGAAATAGCCGTCACACTGTCTAACGTTTGCTGAAGCATCCAACGGGCTTTTTCTAAGCGAAGCTGTCGATAAAACGCCTTAGGTGTCTGCTGTAGATGTCGCTTAAATAAACGCTCTAATTCACGATCTGAAATACCGATATATTCTACCAGATCACTAATTAATAACGGTTCTTCGATATTTTTTTCCATCAATTGTATGGCTTCAATTAGATTAGCATTACGACTATCCAACCTAATTTGTAATGAACGACGCTGAGGCTCTGTATGAGCGCGCTGTTGAGTGTATACCAACTCGTCAGCTACGCTCGTTGCTAATTCGCTACCATGCTGTTCACTGACTAGATGCAGCATCATATCCAATCCGGAAAGCGCGCCAGGGCATGAAAAACGCTTTCTATCTATGACCAATAACTCTTGTGCAAAATTCACATTAGGAAAGCTATCAACCGTACTTGCGTAGTTCTCCCAATGGGTTGTGGCTCGGTAGCCATCTAAAACACCTGCCGAGGCGACAATAAAAGCCCCGGTATCTTGACACCCAATTTCGGCACCATAGTGACTTTGCCGGCGAATAAAAGCCAACAAGCCTGGCGTTAGCTCTGCCTGTGGGTGCGTACCAGAACAAATCACCAACATTTCACATTTATCGACTTCATTAATACTGGAATTGCATTTAATTTCGATCTCATCACTACTGCAAATCATTCCGCCAAACTCTGATAACAAATACCATTCGTAAAGCATGTCATTACTGGTGCGGTTTGCATGTCGAAGGGGGGCTAACATAGACGTCAGTCCAAAAAGAGAGAAACCGGGCACTAACAAAAAATAAATTTTTTGAGGTCCATTTTTAAATGAATCACCAAACACGATTTTTTCACCTCTACAATAGAAAAATGCAATTGAAAATCATCATTAAATATTCGAATTTAAGCAATTTTGATTTTATTTTTTGTCTAATATTGACGTATCGAACCACTCATACAGAAATAATGAAAGGAACATTTGCATGATCACCTTATTCAAAAGCCCTGTGCTGGCCGACTGGATCGACTATAACGGCCACATGAATGACGCTTACTACGTTATTGCCTTTAGTAAAGCTATTGATGCTTTCATGCTGCTCATAGGCATCAATGAAAAGTTTCGCCTAGAAAATCACTCATCCATCTATACATTACAAAGTATGGTGCACTATATACGAGAAGTAGCTGAAAGAGAGCCAATTGTCATCAAAGGCCAACTATTGGAAAGTAATGGAAAAAAAATACGTTTATTTATGACCATGTATCATGAAGAAAGTAACGTCGAACTCGCCACATTAGAAACGCTTTTATTGCACGTAAATACACAACTCCATAAATCCATGAATTTTTTACCCGCGATTCAGTCTGTCATAGACTCGATGCAAGTATCCCATAACACACTGCCTAATCCAGCGCTTGCGGGTAATGCAATTCGTTTACAACGCGTTTCATAATGAACAAATAGAAACAAGTTAGTCCAACATAAAAGTAACAGGGCCATCATTGGTAAAGGAGACTTTCATGTCCGCACCAAAACGCCCTGTTTCGACTTTGTTATATTGTGATCGTACTCTATCCACAAAATCATTAAATAAACGTTCGCCTTCTGCAGGGATGGCTGCCGTCGAAAAACCAGGGCGAAGCCCTTTTTTGGTTTCTGCCGCCAAGGTAAATTGAGAGACCAATAGAACACCACCATTTACTTGCTGAACATTCAGGTTCATTTTGCCTTCTTCGTCACCAAACATGCGGTACTTTAACAGTTTGTCTGCAAGTCGCTGCACATCAACGTCACTGTCACCTTTTTCAACGCCAACCAAAACAAGCTGTCCATGATCGATTGCACCTATGGTTTCACCATCGACTACGACTCTGGCATTCAATGCTCGTTGCACTAAGACCTTCATTCCTGTTCCTTTTATCCATAAGACTTTTCCGCACTTACTTTATCAAATGCCAGAAAAAACAAAAGCGCCCTAAGGCGCTTCTGTCGCTCCTGAATTCACTTAAATGAACTCATTTGCTGCTGCTCTTTTAAAGCAATTCTTCCGAATTACTTTATCAAACTATTTATTTACGGCCGTTACGCTTGCGTTCGTTTTCAGTAAGGAACTTCTTACGAACACGAATACTTAATGGCGTAACTTCTACCAATTCATCGTCTTCGATGAATTCAAGCGCTTGTTCTAGCGTTTGGCGAATAGGTGGCGTTAGTGTCAACGCTTCATCCGTACCAGAAGCACGTACGTTAGTCAGCTGCTTACCTTTAACAGGGTTAACTGCCAAATCGTTATCACGTGAGTGAATACCGATAATTTGACCTTCGTAAACTTCAATAGCATGACCTAGGAACATACGTCCACGGCTCTGTAAGTTAAACAAAGAGTAAGCGGCTGTTTTACCTGTCAGCATGCTGACCAATACACCGTTCTTACGACTTTGAACTTCACCATCTTTCACTGGACCGTAATGATCGAAAACACTGGTCAAAATACCAGAGCCAGACGTCAATGTTAGGAACAACCCACGGAAACCGATCAAACCACGTGATGGCATCATGAATTCAAGACGTGTACGACCTTTACCATCTGGTTCCATATTGGTTAGCTCACCTTTACGTAAGCCAATCTCTTCCATGATAGAACCTTGATGTTGGTCTTCAACGTCGATAACCACCAATTCAAATGGCTCACATTTCTGACCATCAATTTCTTTGATAACTACTTCTGGGCGAGATACACCCATTTCGAAACCTTCGCGACGCATACTTTCAATCAATACAGACAAGTGAAGCTCACCACGACCAGATACGATGAATTTATCTGGTGTTTCACCTTGCTTAACACGCAATGCAACGTTGTGGATAAGCTCTCGATCTAGACGGTCTGAGATATTACGAGTCGTTATGTATTTACCTTCTTTACCAGCGAACGGAGAATCGTTCACCATAAAAGTCATGCTTACTGTTGGCTCATCAACGGACAAAGGTGGAAGCGCTTCAACACAAGTAGGATCACACAAAGTATCAGAGATGCTTAGACCATCAATACCATTGATACAAACTATATCGCCAGCAGACGCTTTATCCGTATCAACACGTGCTAGACCATGATAGCCCTTCACGTTTAGTACTTTACCTTTGCGCTCTTTACCGTCAGCTGATTTAACTACAACTTGCTGGTTAGGAGACAAGCTACCACGTGTGATACGACCTACACCGATAACACCAACATAGCTGTCATAATCCAATGCCGAAATCTGCATTTGGAAGGTACCTTCTGGATCAACATCTGGCACAGGCACGCTATCAACAATCATTTGATAAAGCGGTGTCATATCATCTGCTAGGTTATCTGGATCAGTACCAGCTTGACCATTGATTGCAGAAGCGTAAATAACAGGGAAGTCTAATTGCTCTTCCGTTGCACCAAGGTTATCAAAAAGATCAAATACTTGATCCATAACCCAATCAGGACGAGCACCAGGACGGTCAACTTTGTTGATAACAACAATAGGACGCAAACCTTGCTCAAAAGCTTTAGAGGTTACAAAACGTGTTTGCGGCATTGGACCGTCAACAGCATCAACCAATAGACATACACAATCAACCATAGAAAGTACACGTTCCACTTCACCACCGAAGTCAGCGTGTCCAGGTGTGTCTACGATATTGATACGGTAATCCTTCCACATAATTGACGTGTTTTTCGCCAATATCGTGATACCACGTTCTTTTTCTTGATCGTTAGAATCCATGATTCGTTCAGAACCCTCATCTTTACGATCCAACGTGCCGGATTGGCTCAATAGTTTATCAACTAAGGTAGTTTTACCATGGTCAACGTGCGCAATGATGGCAATATTGCGTAACTTACTAATATCATTAGACATTTATAGTTCTCTGTATTTGGTGTGAGCAAAAAGACAAACCGCCGCTTGATTCGGGCGGGTATGCTCTTCAAGCGTCTCGGATCTTGGTGCGGGATAAAATTCGCGCAATTGTACCCTTATATTGAAAAATATCCCATTAAAGTGGAAAAAAAAGTCCATATAAATACTTCAACAGGGGGACAATGCACATTCAGTTCAGAACGGTAACATCCAATTACTACAATAATGCTACCGCTTAACAATGCTTAATTAAGGCAAATAAACACCAACATTTTCATACCCCTTACCCAACAGATAAGAAGCATGCATACGACTCATAACACCTTTCCCACAATAAAGCAGATGAGTTGTACCGGAATCTAATTCTGACCAGTTAGAGTCTAGTGCAAAGAAAGGAATAACCTTAACAGGCCGGCCACTGACTTTTAATGGTCGGTTAATCGCTTCATCTGGATGACGGATATCAATAATCACTTCATCACTCACTGGCATGCGCACCACCGGCACTTCACCTTGATACTGCTTAGCAACATCATCCATTACATTTTGAATAGACATCGTCTGAGCATTGGCAATCGCTTGCTCTAAGACATCAAAATCAAAGTTAGATTCTTGCTTTTCAACGCGATGCATTTTGGCTCGGATGGTCGGTTTGACCGAAATCACACCACAAAACTCTGGCATTCTGGCGGCGAACGGCGCGGTGCCTATTTCGATTGCCTTATCGATGATTTCTTGTTTATTCGTGGTAATCAAAGGCCTAAGCACTAATTCTTCCGTGACTTGATCAATTACCTTTAAATTAATCAAGGTTTGACTCGATACCTGAGCAACACTTTCTCCTGTTACCAAGGCTTTCGCACCCACCTGCTCCATCAGTTGAGAGGCAGCACGCAACATCATACGTTTTAGGATAACACCCATTTCAGCGTTATCAACTTTCGTTAAAATTTCGCCAACAACCGCTTCAAAAGGCACAGTGATGAATTTTACATTTAATGCTGAACCATATTTCTCCCAAATAAAATGAGAAACCTGCTTCACGCCAATCTCGTGAGCATCGCCACCTAAATTGAAGAAACAAAAATGCGTTTTTAGGCCGCGACTCATGGTTAAAAAAGAACTGACTGTTGAATCGTAGCCGCCAGACATCAAAGATAAAACGGGATCTTGCGAACCAAGTGGGTAACCACCCAAACCTTTTACACGTTGCTCGATCATCCACACCCGATTATCACGAATATCGATAGGAACCAGTACGTCAGGGTTTTTTAAACGTACAGCCAAAGCACCACATTGTGCTTTAAGGCAGCCACCAATATGCCGCTCGGCATCTACCGAGGTAAAGTCATGGTGGCCAACACGTTTGACTCGCACGGCAAATACGGCGTCTTTTATTGTGTCACCATACGACACTACCGCTTGCTCAACGATGCCATCAAGGTCGATAAAGGGAAACTCACGAACAAATTGAAAATGCGCAATACCCGCGACATTAGACAAGGCCTCAGTAAAGCCGTCTCGTAACTCATCTTTATCAGAAAAGACCTCAATAAAATCCCAATTTCCAGAAACGGCGACATTGGCATCATATTTTTTAAGCACCAGCCTTATATTATGTCGAAGCTGCTTAATAAAAGACTTTCTGACTGGATTACTTTTAATGGTG
The DNA here is from genome assembly GCF_013372285.1 of Marinomonas primoryensis. Classification (NCBI taxonomy): domain Bacteria; kingdom Pseudomonadati; phylum Pseudomonadota; class Gammaproteobacteria; order Oceanospirillales; family Oceanospirillaceae; genus Marinomonas; species Marinomonas primoryensis. Next base: position 3,506,617 of record NZ_CP054301.1, read on the forward strand.
ATTTCTGCAAAGAACTTAACAATAAATTTCATGGCGGGTGTGATTTATACCGGATATAAGAAAGGGCGCGTAGTATAAAGAAAAGCGTATCGATACGAAAACCCTAAATTCGCACCAATATAGCTCAAACGCACTTAGCGCCGAACCAAAATAGTGCGCGCATGCTTTTTTAAAGACATACTCAGACTACTATCAACTGTGACTTTAAATGAAAAGCCTCTATCTTGTTGTTATATAGAGGATTATAAGGCCGCACGAAATTCTGGCACAAGTTATGCTTTATATTCGACAAATGACGCTTTATATTAAAGCACTCTTAAAAACAAAAAGTAATTTCGCTTTAACTACGACTGGAGAACAACTATGTCAAACAAGACCCTTGCCTTGATTGCTGAGCATGACGCGAAGTGGGTTGACCTTCGCTTTACCGATTTTAAAGGTAAAGAACAACACGTATCTATTCCAGCTATTACGGTAGATGAAGAGTTTTTTGAAAACGGTCAGATGTTTGATGGTTCTTCCATTGCTGGCTGGAAAGGTATCAACGAATCAGACATGATCATGATGCCTCAGGACGACACAGTTATCATCGATCCTTTCACTGAAGAACCGACTATTATTGTTCGTTGTAACATCATTGAACCTTCTACGATGCAAGGCTACGATCGTGATCCACGCTCTGTTGCCATTCGCGCTGAAGAGTTCCTAAAGTCTACCGGTCTTGGCGATACAGCATTCTTCGGCCCTGAGCCTGAATTTTTCATCTTTGATGATGTTCGCTGGAAAACAGACATGTCTGGTTGTTCAGTAGAAATCAACGCTGAAGAAGCTGCTTGGTCTTCTAACAAGAAAATTCAAGGCGGCAACATGGGCCACCGTCCTTTCGTAAAAGGCGGCTATTTCCCAGTACCACCTGTTGATTCTCATCACGACCTACGTGCTGCAATGTGTGGCGCAATGGAAACAATGGGCTTGGTTATCGAAGTTCATCACCATGAAGTAGCGACCGCTGGCCAAAACGAAATCGGTGTTAAATTTAACACGCTCGTTAAAAAGGCAGACGAAGTTCAAATCCTTAAGTACTGCGTACATAACGTGGCTCACGCTTATGGCAAAACGGCGACATTTATGCCGAAACCAATCGTTGGCGACAACGGTTCTGGTATGCACGTTCACCAGTCTTTTTGGAAAAATGGTGAAAACCAATTCGCTGGCGATCAATACGCTGGCCTATCTGAAATGGCACTTTACTACATCGGCGGTATTATCAAGCACGCTAAAGCATTGAATGCGTTCACTAACGCTTCAACTAACTCTTACAAGCGTCTTGTTCCACATTTCGAAGCGCCTGTAATGCTTGCTTACTCGGCTCGTAACCGTTCTGCTTCTATCCGTATCCCATACGTTGCAAGCCCTAAAGGCAAACGTATTGAAGCTCGTTTCCCTGATCCAACCGCTAACCCATACCTAGCATTCTCAGCAATGCTGATGGCGGGTATCGATGGTATCAAAAACAAGATTCACCCTGGCGATGCAGCAGACAAAGATTTGTATGACTTACCAGCTGAAGAAGCATTGGCTATTCCTCAGGTTGCTGGCAGCCTAGAAGAAGCGCTTAAGTGTCTAGACGAAGATCGCGGATTCTTGACTCAAGGCGGCGTATTCTCTGATGACATGATCAATGCCTACATCAAGCTAAAAACAGCTGAAGCGCAACGAGTTGCTACAACAACTCACCCACTTGAGTTTGAACTTTACTACAGCCTATAAACTATTAGGTCGTTAATATACTTAAAAAGCCTCGATGCAGATCGGGGCTTTTTTTTGCACAAAAAGAAGCATCACTACCACACCGGCATGCACTATAATTGTGCAGTGAGCTTTTTCCTTGTTACAAAAGCCTTAATATATAAGCCATTTCAGATCGCCCAATGTTGGTTCGCTTTTTGCAACTATCATTACAGGAAACAATAAGAGGCCTTCGCACGAGGTAAGAAGTGACGTAAAGACGTGTTTATTTTTAACCGCGTCTTTACAAGTACACGCTTCGTGCAAAGAGTTCAGAAAGCAGGAGTCAATAGTGAGGCGCTGTCTGTGTATAGCTTATTAATCGACCACTTATCCACCGCTGTTGTTCAATTGAATAACAAACTCGAAATCGAATATTTAAATCCGGCCGCTGAAATGCTGCTCGCAGTAAGTCGTCGTCGAATTTATGGCCACGACCTTGGAGCCGCTTTCCGTGAAAACGAAGGCAGCATCCTCGCACTCCAAGCGGCCATAGAGTCCGGCCACCCATTTACCAAGCGGGAAGCTGAAATCGAGTGCAGCAATAACAAAAAACTTTTTTGTGATTACACCGTCACCCCGATAATGGGCACGTCAAATGACACAGAAAGCCTGATTATAGAACTGTACCCACGTGACAGAATGAAGCGCATCTCACAAGAAGATGAGTTAATAGCGAACCATGAAACCAGCAAAGAGTTGGTACGAGGTCTTGCCCACGAAATTAAAAACCCTTTGGGCGGAATTCGTGGTGCTGCGCAACTCATTAGCCGGGCCTTTACCGACGAAGCGTTAAACGATTACACACAAGTCATTATTGAAGAATCCGATCGTTTACGCGATCTTGTTGATCGGCTATTAGGGCCCAGACAACTTCCTAAAAACAAACCACTAAATGTACACAAGGTAATCGAACGAGTTAGACAGCTGATTTCCGTTGAAACCGACAATCAAATCCAGCTCATTAGAGACTATGATCCTAGTATTCCAGATTTGATTGGCGATGAGTCACAATTAATACAGGCATTACTCAATATCACCAGAAACGCTATGCAAGCCCTAATGGAAGACGAGAACAATCATAGTAAAACCATTCATATAGTGACTCGTGCTTTACGCCAATTCACCATAGGTTCAAAACGTCACCGTTTGGTTTGCAAAATCAGCATCATTGACAATGGGCCCGGCATCCCTGAGGCCATCTTAAAAACACTATTTTATCCAATGGTAAGTGCTAGAGCGGATGGAACAGGCTTAGGCCTTTCTATCGCCCAATCCGTAATTCACCAACATCACGGAATAGTGGAGTGCAACAGCTACCCCAAAGAAACCGAATTTAATATATTGATTCCCATTGAGACGACAGTCCAAGACCAGGAGAAACACTCATGACACCAGAAGAAACCGTATGGATTGTTGACGACGATCGCTCAATTCGCTGGGTATTGGAAAAGACATTAGAGCAAGAGGGAATTCAATGTCGTCTGTTTGATTCCGCCGAAAACTTAGTAAACATGCTAGATAAAGAGCAGCCAAGTGCCATCATCAGTGACATTCGCATGCCTGGCATGGATGGCTTAGCACTGCTCGAAAAACTACAAAAAGATCATCCATATTTGCCTGTCATCATTATGACGGCACATTCAGACCTTGAAAGTGCCGTGGCATCTTATCAAGGCGGCGCGTTTGAATATCTACCAAAACCTTTCGATGTAGAAGAAGCTGTTAGCCTTGTAAAACGCGCCATACTGCATCATAGAAATGCACGGCCCAGCACAGATTTTATGGAAGAAGAAGCCGAGCCAGAAGTAGATAAAGAAATCATCGGTGAAGCGCCTGCCATGCAGGAGGTTTTTCGTGCCATTGGTCGACTCGCTAACTCAAACATCACTGTGCTAATTAACGGTGAGTCCGGTACTGGTAAGGAATTAGTCGCAAAAGCACTACATACTCACAGCCCTCGCACTACCAACCCTTTCATCGCCCTTAATATGGCAGCCATTCCACACGACTTAATTGAATCAGAACTATTTGGTCATGAGAAAGGCGCATTCACTGGCGCGAATACTCAACGCCGAGGTCGTTTCGAACAAGCCAACGGAGGCACCTTATTTTTAGATGAAATTGGTGACATGCCAGCCGAGACACAAACTCGCCTACTGCGAGTTCTTGCAGATGGCGAGTTCTATCGTGTAGGCGGGCATACCGCAGTGAAAGTCGATGTTCGCATCATTGCCGCCACACATCAAAACTTAGAAAATCTGGTGCAAAAAGGGACATTCCGTGAAGATTTATTTCATCGTCTAAACGTCATCCGCATTCATTTGCCTAAGTTATCAGAGCGCCGTGAAGATATTCCAAAATTAGCACGTCACTTCTTGAGTCGTGCCGCAGACGAGCTCTCTGTTGAACCTAAGCTGCTGACCAAAGAAACCGAAAACTACCTTACTCAGCTGGAATGGCCCGGTAACGTGCGTCAACTAGAGAATACTTGTCGCTGGCTAATCGTTATGGCGTCAGGACGAGAGGTATTGGTTGAAGATTTACCACCTGAGCTACTCGCGGCCGCGCCTCATGAGCAGCCTTTCGCATCATGGGAGGAAGCCCTTAAAAATTGGGTCGATAGCACGCTGGCGACAGGACAAAAAGGCATTCTCGATCAAGCTGTTCCAAAATTTGAACGTATCATGATTGAAACGGCACTCGCTCACACGGGTGGACGCCGCCGAGATGCGTCTCTTTTATTAGGCTGGGGGCGTAATACGTTGACGCGTAAAATCAAAGAGTTAAACATAGATCACGCGGAACAAGACGAAGATTAATAGCTTCTAGCTGAGAAAAAACAATGCAGGCAAACCTATTTACCAATTGCCTGCGTTATCTCAGCTTTCTCCTATTTTTGACTTGCATTTATACCTACAATCCCCTACTAATTAATGTCTATTGAATGACCATTAATAAACGGGAAAACTGTTATGTATCCAACACTTCAGTCCATGGGTATCACAAGCATACAGGACATTGAAAAATTCACTTTGCGCTTCGAAGGCGGCCACGACGTTTTAAAAATTTATTACCGTCGGGAAAAAGGCTCCTTGCTACCTAAAAGTAAAAAATTCAAATTTGGTCGCTCAACAAAGACTGTATTAGCAGACGGTGGTCAACAAACCTATCGTCAAGTACAAGAGCCTTCTCTTATCGTATTGCGAGCAATGGAAGAACTAGAAAAAATTGTTGGCAGGAAACACGACGTTAAAGTCACAAAAGATGATTTGGTCCAAGAGCTTGAGCACTTAGAAAAAGTGGTGAATAGCAAGATCAATGAAATCAAAGAAAAAATCTCAGCAATGAAATAAGTCCATTAAGACCACGTAGCAGGAATTCCTTATTCTTAACGAAGCTATTACGACTAGCCTTGTTAGTAGAAGGGAATACCTGCTAGCCCATTTCTAAAAACCTCGCTACAATCTCCTACATTCTTATTATCCCTAATAAGCTATTTGAGTTTTATTTATATGCGTTTTATTACCTCTGAAACAGAGCTTGCTGACATCATTCGGAAAGGCGGTGTCATCGCTTACCCTACCGAAGCGGTTTGGGGGTTAGGCTGTGATCCTTTTAATGAATTAGCTGTACGACGAATTTTAGCACTGAAATCTCGCCCTGAATCAAAAGGGTTGATTCTCGTTGCTGGCGCTCAAGAAGAGCTGGCACCTTGGCTAAAAATATTAGACAGCGATGCCATACAGCGCCTAGTCAGCCTTAATGAGACACCGACCTCTTGGGTAGTGCCTGATACCCAAATCACCCCCAGCTGGGTAAGAGGAGAACACAAAAGCGTCGCAATACGACTTTCTCAGCATAGTCCAGTACAGCGCCTATGTGCCGCTTTTAAAGGCGTGATTGTTTCTACGTCGGCGAACCCTGCAGGACTTGCTCCTGCGATGAATGCAGACGAGGTCTATGCGTACTTTGGGGATAAGATTGACGCTATCTTTCATGCGTCACTTGGAGAAGCCTCTCAACCTTCGCAAGTTCGAGACATTTTGACGAACAAACTTTTTAGAGCATAACACGTAACGCATTTTTCACTTCTGTCGATACATCTGTTGAACTTCTTGTGTAAAAACGATCTTTTTATCCACATAAATAAAAAAGCGGCATTTCATTCAATGTATAAATGAAACGCCGCTTTGATAGTAAGCGTAAAATCAGATCACTCTATATAAGAAAATTCCTAGCTTAGTGCCCACCCAAATACGCTTCACGCACTTCTGGGTTAACCAATAATTCCTGACCTGAGCCCGTCATACGAATCTCACCATTGACCATCACATAGCCACGATTAGCCAGTTTCAATGCATGATTAGCGTTTTGCTCTACAAGGAAAATTGTCATGCCTGTACTCGCTACATCCCTCAAAATTTGAAAGATTTGCTTAACAATAATGGGGGCTAAACCCAGGCTCGGCTCATCCAATAACAACAACTTTGGGCGGCTCATTAATGCTCGAGCAATGGCTAACATTTGCTGCTCACCACCAGACATAGTTGATGCACGCTGATTACGACGCTCCAATAGGCGAGGAAACAATGTAAACATTCGCTGCATGTCTTCTTCAGCATGATCCATGCCGATCGGAATCGTCCCCATCAAAAGATTTTCTTCTACCGACATACTTGGAAAAATACGTCGGCCTTCAGGTGATTGAGCAAGACCATTCGACGCGACATAATGCGCAGATTTTTGTGAAATATCCTCACCACGATAAATAATTTCTCCAGAAGAAATACGCGGCTGGCCAAAAATAGACATCAGTAACGTCGACTTACCCGCACCATTCGCTCCAATCAAGGTAACAATTTCACCTTCATTTATCGTTAAAGAGACTTTCTTTAACGCTTGGATTGGCCCGTAGTGGACATCAACCTCTTTAAACTCCATCAAAGATGTCATAGTGTCACCTCTTCATCATCTTCTTCAGCACCAAGATAAGCGGCAATTACTTTCGGGTCGTTTTTAATGTCATCAGGGCCACCTTTGGCGATGACTTCGCCATGGTCCAATACAACAATATAGTCCGAAATATCCATAACCATCCCCATGTCGTGTTCTATTAACAGCACCGTTGTATTGTGCTCATCACGTAAAACACGGATCATTTTGGTAAGCGCTTCGGTTTCAGAAGGGTTTAAACCCGCCGCTGGCTCATCCAAACAAACGATTTCAGGATTCGTACACATAGCACGAGCGATTTCTAAACGACGCTGCTGACCATAGGAAAGCTCTCCTGCTAAGCGATTCGCTGAATCCACAAGATCAACAACACCTAACCAATAGAACACGCGCTCTAATGCTTCTTCCTCAGATCTCCTATACGCCTTGGTATTCAAAATGCCTGAAATCAAACTACGGTTGACTCGCATATGCTGAGCAACCAATAAGTTCTCCACAACAGACATTTCTTTAAACAATCGAATATTTTGAAAGGTCCGAGATAACCCAGCCCGATTCACTAAATGCGAACCACCAAACATTTTGTACTTAAGGCGACGAAAGAAAGCAAAGGGAGATAAAAAATCTGTTGGCTGGAAAGGTTCTCCCAGCACTTTGATTATGCTGGTTTCTTTTCCAGCAGCAGACAGTAAAATTTTACCGCCCGTTGCTTTATAGAAACCAGTAAGACAGTTAAATACCGTTGTTTTACCTGCCCCATTTGGTCCAATCAAGGCAGATACGGAGCCACGCTTTATATCAAAGGTCACATCATTTAACGCTTTAATACCACCAAAGTGCATCACCAAGTTTTCTACTTTTAAGATATGTTCTTGGCTCATTTCACTGCCCCTTTTCTCGTTGCAAAACCGGTTCGCGTTACACGAACAATACCTCGAGGTTTCCAAACCATCATTACTACCATCAAAATACCAAACATTAAGACACGGTACTCGGCAAACTCTCTTAACACCTCAGGCAAAACAGTAAGACAAAAAGCCGCAATAACCACACCCAATGTTGAGCCCATACCACCCAAAACAACAATGGCAAGAATCAACGCAGACTCAAAGAAAGTAAAGGAAGACGGATTAACAAAACCTTGGTAGGTAGCAAAAAACACACCCGCTAAACCACCCGTGGACGCCCCCAACATGAAAGCAGAAAGTTTTACCAATACATGATTCAAACCAAGTGAACGACAAGCAATTTCATCTTCACGAAGTGCTTCCCAAGCACGACCTATTGGCATTTTCACCAAGCGATGCTTGATAAAAAGAACCGCCCAGACAACAGCGAATAAGACCAAATATATAAACATATATTTGTAGGCAGAATCGTACGGAAGATTAAAGAATTCATGGAAGGTTTGACCGTCACTAGATCGACGCTTGAACTCTAGTCCAAATAGCGTTGGTAACGGCGCAGAGATACCATTAGGCCCATGAGTAAACGACGCCCAGTTGGTTAAAATAAGGCGGATGATCTCCCCGAAACCAAGGGTAACAATCGCTAAGTAATCACCGTGCATACGCAAGACGGGGAAACCCAGTATAGCCCCTGCAAACGCGGCTAAAAGAGCAGCAATCGGTAACATTGACCAAAAGCCAAGACCTAGATTTTCATAACCCAACGCCAAGCCATAAGCTCCAATAGCGTAAAAGCCCACGAAACCTAAATCTAATAAACCAGCAAGACCCACAACAATATTAAGACCAAGCCCAAGTAGTACGTAGATCAACCCTAGGATAACCACAGTAAGTACGTATTTAGAGGCAATGAAAGGCACCAAAAGCCCAACCAAAATCACTAATGGGATAATCCATACCATCTTCGATTTGTGCCCTGGTGCTAGAACCGTTGCACCTTCATCATTGCTAGCATAGCGAAATGCCATCGCCACGCCTTTTTCTGTCTGAAAAAAGCTGGATATAGCAAAGCGCCCAACAACAACGATCGCGACCATCCAGGCCACTCGCTCAAACTCGAAATCAAAGTCATAACCATCCAGCAGCACCCCAACAATAGGGCCAAACAAGATGAGCGCCAGAAAACCCGCAACGAGCGAATCAATGCTACTTTTCTTAAAATTTATTCCAACTGCTTGGCTCATTTATACTTTCTCCACTTCAGGTTTGCCGAGAAGGCCACTTGGGCGAATAATCAGAATGAGAACCAATAATGAGAATGAGAAGACATCTTTATAATCAGAACTGATCAATCCAGCAAACAGGGCTTCGGACAAGCCAAGAATAAGCCCACCTAACATGGCACCAGGTAAAGAACCAATGCCACCCAATACCGCAGCAGTAAAGGCTTTAATGCCAATAATAAAGCCGACATAGAAATCAAATGCACCATAATCTAGTGTTATAAGCACGCCTGCTAAGGCGGCCATCATGGCACCAATAACAAAAACGGTTGAAATGACCTTATCAGTGTCTATTCCCAAAATAGAAGCCATTTTTCGGTCTTGCTGAGTAGCACGACACATACGGCCTAATTTTGTTTTTTGAATAACGTAGGTCAATACGCCCATTCCCAAAATAGAAACAAACAAAATAAGCAATTTCATATAAGTAATTTGTACAAAGCCATCACCCACCGTAAAGCGGATAGCGCCAGTCAAAAGAGTAGGTACACCTTGTTGGTTAGCCCCCTGACTCAGTTGTACATAGTTCTGTAGAATAAGAGACATACCTATCGCCGAAATCAATACAGCTAAGCGGCTAGAGTTACGTAATGGACGGTATGCAATACGCTCAATCACCCAACCGTAAGCACCTGTCACAGCAACCGTTAGAAATAACGTGCCGATGATGATGATCGGGAAAGATTCAATACCGAAAAATGTTAAAATAGCAATGGCAATTGCAGTGATATAGGCAGACACCATGTATACATCACCATGGGCGAAGTTAATCATGCCAATAATGCCGTATACCATGGTGTAACCGATCGCAATGAGCCCATAAACAGAGCCAAGGGTAAGACCGTTTACCAACTGCTGGAGAACGATATCCATCGTAAGACCTCGTGGGAGTTTTAGCTAAAATAGAGAGAGCTTGTCTACCAGCACCATCCTTATGCCAGTAAACAAGTGAATTAAACTAAATGAAAATTAGTTTACTTGATGATATTTACCTTGAGCATCCCACTCATACATAACGTAGTCAGAAACCGTCAAATCGCCTTTATCATTAAAAGTTTTCTTGCCCATTGCAGTGTCAACAGAATGAGATTGCAACCATTCTGCAGCTTTAACTGGGTCAAGATTGCTGTTTGATAAAGCAGCCGCTACAACTTGCATCGCAGTGTACGAATAAAGCACATAACCTTCTGGCTCAAAGCCTTTGTCACGGAACCCTTGAACTACTGCTTTACCAGCAGGGTAAGAGGTTGGATCAGCACCGAATGTCATCAATACACCATCAACATAATCTGGTGAACCAGCAACAGAAACGAACTCATCCGAAACAATACCATCACCAGACATGAAGATTGCTTTAGAACCTTGCTCGCGCAACTGACGAACTAGTGGACCAGCTTCTGAGTGAAGACCACCGAAGTAAACAACGTCAGCATCAACAGAACGGATTTTTGTAATTAATGCGTTGAAATCTTTCTCACCACGAGTCAAACCTTCATACATTACTTCTTCTACGCCGTAAGCGTTAAGAGTCGCTTTCGTAGCGTCAGCAAGACCTTTACCATAAGTGTCTTTATCATGAATAATGGCAATACGTTTAGCACCTAGAGTATCAATAATATAGCTCGCCGCTACGTCACCTTGCTGATCATCACGACCACATACACGGAAAACGTTTGATAAACCTTGATCAGTAAGCGTTGGGCTAGTTGAAGCTGGAGTCACCATTAGAACACCCGCTTCTTCATAAATTCTTGAAGCCGGAATAGATGAAGAAGAACAAAAGTGACCAACAACCGCAAGAGCGCCATCAGAATCTACTAAACGGTTTGCAACTGAAACGGCTTGCTTTGGTTCACAAGCATCATCTGCTTTAACCAATTCAATCATTTCGCCATTAATACCACCGTTAGCATTAATGTCAGCGGCTGCTTGTTCAGCGCCTTTCCAAAGTTGCTCGCCAAATGCGGCATAAGCACCTGTATGAGGACCAGCAACACCGATTACAACTTCAGCCTGAGCCAGTGTCGCAGCACCAGCGATAGCAAGAGAAAGTAATGTTTTTTTAATAACTGTGTTTGACATAAGAAAAGCCTCTACTCGTTTTGTGTTTTATCGTTATTATTCAAAAGCAAGAAGTGTTCCAATAATATAGTCCTCATGAAAAGGTATAAATTATGGAACTTTCGCAGCAAGTATTCAAAAAATGTGCACCGCAACAAGGCTACACAGTAATATTAGACCAATCTTTGGTCAATAGTAGTGCGCACAAATAATGTAAAAAACGTAAACAAAATTCTATTTGCTTTTAAAAAGACAAAATAAAACACTGTTCAACGTTATTTTTATAGTTTTTTGTACTTATAGAGGAGCGTTCCGCACTGTGTAAGCGCAAAAATTGGAAGGGGCATGTTAGAAATTATATCAAGGGATATGCGTAGCAACCACAAGCGGTAAGACTACTTATACAATGTATTACAAAAAGAAAAATAAAAATTAAAAAAAACTCTTATTTTTTATCAAAAAACTCCGGTCCAATAAAAACGTAAAATGTGAATTACTCTTTGGTATGCTGAGGCATTATCTCAAGTACGTCAGATAAGCGAACAAGACGAACACCGTCAGCTTCTAAATGATTAAGACGCTTTTTAAGGTATGCCATTGTTTCAGGATAAGGATGACCTATCGCCAATGCGCTCCCATGACGCCTTGCTCGTTTTATTAGGCGAGAAAATTGCTTATCAATCGCTTTTTCCGTTCGAATGTTATCCAAAAACACATCACGACTGACTGTCTTCAAGCCATATTCTTGGGCTGTTTTTTTCGCCACGCTTTTAGGGCTCGTTAAACTGTCAATGAAAAATAGAGAGCGGCCTTTTAGTACTTCCATGACCCACTTCATCGAATCTGCTTTGGTCGTTAATAAGCTTCCCATGTGATTATTCACACCTTGAATTCCGGGTAAACCATCTAAGTCCTTATTCAACGTCGCTTTTAACTGATGTTCGGTCATATTGGCATACAAGCCACCAGGGCCCAATTTCAACTCTCGCTGGTTTTCCATTGGAGCATGCAACAAGGTGATTCTACCCTGCTCTTTCGCCGTTAACGCCGTTGGTAGAGCAAAAGGGGTTTCTGGCAAAATAGCCAGAGCTACTTCATAAGGTAATGCCAACGATGATTCCATTCCTTGTCGATTATACCCAAGATCATCGATCAAAATCGCAATCCTTGGCATTTTTGGATGCACGTCAACGGCCAGTATTTTAGCGGGAATAACCTTTCCACTAGGCACTTTACGATCTAATTCTGGCTTAACAACCGGTGAAAGCGGCTTATCTTTAGAAAGAGAATCATACTGATGGAGAAACGGTGCATCCAAAAAAGGCACCATTGTTGGCGCCCAAGGCTGGGGCGTATCCAATATTGGAAGGTTAGGCAATAAAGGGGGAGTAGAAGCGACAGGGCCATCTGACGCTTTCTTTGAGGAAAGTTTTTTTGTCACTGCCTGCTTTTCCGAAACGATATATTTTTGTGGCGCTTCATGTTTTTTTGGAGCAACCAAAGGACCTAAATGCTCAGGAAGAACGGCAGGGACTTCAAAAAAAATTGGGTTTTCTTGTTCGGTAATTTGAGTTTCTTCAAGTTGAACCGCATCGTCATCATTAGTGATTACTGTTTGCGCACGGTCAGCAATACGATCCAACTCATTTGCCCACCCGTACAAGGAAAACAAAAAAAACACAACAACAGAGACTTTCTTTAAATCAACCAAGCGAGTGCTTACCAAAAAAATACGTTTACTTAAAAATTACTGTTTCTGAACTAGCTTAGGCAGAGTTTTCAGAATAGTAACAGCTTGAAATAACTGGAAATCCGTTTGTGCGAGCTCACTAATATCAGATTTCACATCTGCGCTTGTTCGCTCTTTACCACCCGTACCGTTGTCTAAATGCCCTTTAAGTTCTGCTTCTTTAATAAAGAATTGCCCCTTTTCGAACGTCAACGTAGCTTGCGGAACAACAAGATCAGGCGTAATACCTTGCGCTTGGATGGAGCGGCCATTTGGCGTGTAGTACAAGGCGGTAGTTAACTTTACCGCATCGCCATTAGACAATGGAACCACCGTTTGAACAGAGCCTTTACCGAAGGTTTCCGTACCTAAAATCACGGCACGCTGGTGATCTTGTAAAGCACCCGCCACAATTTCAGAGGCCGAGGCTGACCCTTCATTTACAAGTACGACAAGAGGAACTGTCCCAAGTTTGGTATTTTCCTTTGTTGCCATAAACTGCCCTTTAGACATTTCATGGCGACCGTTGGTGTAAACAATCATACCTTTATCAATAAAGGCATCTACGACGCCAACTGCACTTTGCAAAACACCGCCAGGATTGTTTCGTAAATCTAAAACAACGCCTTTAATTGTTCTTTCTTGCTCCAGCTTATCAATGGATTGATAAAATTCTGATGCACTATCACCTTGGAACTGACTGAGACGAAAATACGCAATACCATCGTCTAACCATTTTTCAGTAACACTTTCATCTTCGACCAATCGCCGTATGAGTTCGTAGTGTTTAACTTCCCCATCGCGCTCAATATCCAAAGTCACTGTGGTGCCAATTTCACCACGCATAAGTGTCACAATATCTTGCATGCCCAGATCTGTAATTAACGTATTATCAATCTTAATAATAACATCGCCCGGTAAAATTCCCGCTTCCGCTGCCGCCGAAGCATCAACCGGTGTAACGATTATCAAATGGTTGTCTCTCATTTCAACTTCTACACCAATCCCCGCATAATTTCCGGAAGTCAGCTCATTGAAGTCAACCAATTCACTTTTTGTGAAATACTCTGAATGCGGATCCAGGCCTGATACCATACCTTTTAACGCCTTATTGAGAATATCCTCATCAGACAAGACTTCTACATAACCTTCACGAATGGTTTCAAAAGTTTCAACAAAAGATTGGATTTCAGCGGTCGGTAAAATGGATTTTTCTTGGATGTCTGCAGAAAAAACAGGCTGCGCTAATAACACCATAAATAAAAAGGGAATGTGCTGTCGCAGTATATTGATCATATTTATTCCTATTACTTCTTTTCTGGCCGCTGGTTTGAGTTTGTCGTGTAAATCAACCAGCGTTCACCCAAGAAAGTGGCTTTAATGGCGTGCCGTTATGGCGAATCGCAAAAAACAAGGCAGTATCGGGGCGGCCACCTGTGCTTCCTGCCATAGCGACAGTATCATTCGCACCAACCCATTCACCCACTTCTTTTAACAAGCTTTGATTATAACCGTATAATGACATGTAACCATCACCATGGTCTAAAATAAGTAAAAAGCCGAAACCTCGCATCCAATCAGAAAACACCACCCGACCTTGGAAGATAGCATGAACCGGTTCGCCTTCTTTGGCGCGTAATGTCACTCCGCCTAAATTAATACTTCCATCAATAGGCAGCTCAGCAACCACTCTTAAAGGACGGACGAGCTTGCCACGTTGCGAGGAAAAAGGCACATCCTGATCAGGAATCTGTATGTCCGCAAGCACTTCTTCTAAGCGCTGTAGCATTTCTTGTAAATTTTGCTGATCTTTCAATAATTGCTTCGAGCGTTTATCGCCCTTCGCCAAGTCACTGTCTAGCTTGGCCAGCAAGTTACGTCGATCTGCCTGTTGGCCAGTGAGGCGACTACGCTCTGCTTTTAATAACGTTTCTTCTCTCGCTTGCTGAGCGCGATGACTTCGAATGCTTTTCTCAACAAGATTCAAATCACTTACTTCATTGATGAAGCCGTTAATCAGAGACTGTCGAGCATTAGAAAAATAACGATTGTATTGCACCAAACGCTGAGCATCTTCCGAACTGTCACCGTTCAATAACAATTTAATGCTTTCTTCATTGCCAGAACGATAAACCGCCCTTAATTGGGCGGCTATTTGTTCATTTTGTTGTTGAATACTTAACTGAAGAGAGCGCTGCTGAATTCTTAATTCTCCTAGCTGCTTTTCTCCTTTTTTTAAGCCATCTTGAATGCTTTGAATTTTTTTAAGCAGCTCTTGAATGTCTTTTTCTTTACCTTCAAGCTGTTTTTCCACATCAGAACGTTCAGATTTAAGATCCTTCAGCCAACCATTAAGCTTCTTTAAATCTTTCTGCAATGTTTGTATTTGCTGTTTAGCCTCCTCTGGTGTTTGTGGTTCGCCTGCCGCCCAGCCAACACTGGACAGCAAGAAAAAACATAAAAGAAGGCAACGAGATAATAAGATCATCCTAGCCTCAGGCGTGCGTGAGCAAGCTCACACCGGTCATTTCAACAGGTTTTTCCATTCCCATCATGTCCAATAAAGTCGGCGCAAGATCACACAATGCCCCTTCTTTTATGCCGACACCTTTTGTAGGAGTGAACAAAACCAAAGGCACAGGTCCAATAGTATGGGATGTCAGAGGCTGAGAACCGTCATCACTTAGCATTTGCTCTACGTTTCCATGATCCGCGGTGATCAAACACTGACCTCCGTTCACTTCTAATGCTTTGATAATTCGACCCAAGCAAGCATCTACCGCTTCAACGGCTTTCACCGCCGCAGAGAAAATACCGCTGTGGCCAACCATGTCGCCATTAGCAAAGTTACAAATGATGGTGTCGTATTTGCCCGCTTCGATAACTTCAACTAATTTATCGGTGACTTCTGGCGCGCTCATTTCTGGTTGTAAATCATATGTTGCAACATTGGGTGATGGTATCAATTCGCGCTCTTCACCATCAAACAAGGCCTCTTCGCCGCCGTTAAAGAAGAACGTAACATGCGCGTATTTTTCCGTTTCAGCGATCCGAAGCTGTTTCTTGCCCTGTTTCGCTAATACTTCACCTAACGTATTGCTCAACGCAATCGGAGGAAAGGCGACATCTGCTTTGATGTCTGACGCAAACTCTGTGAAGGTAACAAATGACGAAAACTTCGGATAAACCGCGCGCTCAAAACCATCGAAATCAGCGTCAGTAAACGCTCTTGTGAGTTGGCGAGCACGATCTGGACGAAAATTAGCAAAGATAATGGCATCACCATCTTGAACTGGAGCAGGATCACCGACCACAGTCGCTTTTACAAACTCGTCATTTTCATCACGGTCATAGGCTGCTTGGATCGCTTCTTGCGCGGTGTTCGCTTGAAACACCCCTTTGCCTAATACAATGGCGTCGTAAGCCGTTTTTACACGATCCCAACGATTGTCACGGTCCATCGCAAAATAACGTCCCGTTAATGTCGCAATTTTGCCGACACCCAGTTCCGCTAATTTCGCTTCTAGCTCAGCCGTTGGTGTTTTAGCAGAGCGAGGTGGTGTATCTCGACCGTCGGTAAAACCGTGAATATAAACCGCTTTTGCGCCACGTTTTACTGCTAATTTGCACATCGCCATAATTTGTTCGTGATGACTGTGAACACCACCATCAGACAACAAGCCTAAAATATGCACCGCTTTACCGGCTGTAACCGCTTTATCGACCGCATTAACTAGAGCCTCGTTTTCAAAAAAAGAGCCATCTTCAATGGCTTTTCCAATACGAGTAAAATTTTGATAAACAACACGACCAGCGCCCAAATTCATGTGTCCGACTTCGGAGTTGCCCATTTGGCCTTCAGGTAGACCCACTGCGAGGCCAGATGTTTTAATTAACGTATGAGGATGGTTTTTCCACAGTGCGTCCCAGTTGGGTGTGTTTGCTGCGGCAATGGCATTGGATTTAGAAGTCTCGCTGTATCCCCATCCATCAAGGATAAAGAGCGCTGTGGTCTTTTTGTTCATCTTAATCTACCCCGTAAATTGATCGTGATTATGACTCGATACTATCACAGGCTTGTAATTTTGTTACAGGTTGGCGCGTCTATAAAGGCTATTAGTTTCGTTAATGGAACCTCAGCGACGCATTTTATTTTGCCAACAACCAATCTCGAAAAATCACCACTTGCTCAAGGTCTGCCTTGTCGACAGGATAAGACAAAAGATATTCATGAGGTGTGGCAACCGCTTGACCAAAAGGCGCCACCAGCTCGCCTGTTTGCAAACTACGTTCTGCCAAAATAGTCGGCATAATCGCAATCCCCATGCCATTTTTGGCGGCTTCCAGCAGCATATGAAAGTGTGCGAAAGAAGCCCCCGCAAAAGAACCGCTTTCTAACCCTTGAGAAACCATCCAATCCGGCCACGCATTAATACGCGACGATAAATGTAGAAATGGAAAACGCGTCACATCATCAACTTGCCATTCATCAATGGCTTTATCACCAATACGCGCTAATAGCGCCGGTGAACACACAGCCACCACATGCTCTCGCATCAGTTGATGAGAAATCGCTCGCGGCCAATGATCTCCGCCATAATGCAAAATAATATCAATACTTTCAGGGTCGACCTTCGCGGCATCGTCTAATGAACGGACTTTAATCTGAAACTGAGGGTTAGCAAGTTGAAATTTGGCAAGGCGAGGCATCAACCAATAAGACGCTAAGGTAGGCAACGCCGATATGGTGAGCGTCGTTTTCTCGTCTTCTCGATGCAGCATGCGCAAGCAGGCGTTTTCCATACCATCAAGTAAAGGAACCACTTCTTTGTAATACGCAGCCCCGGTTCCCGTAAGCACCAGACGTTTATTTAATCGTATAAACAAGTCACGAGACAAAAACTCTTCAAGGTTTCGAATTTGTCGACTGACGGCGCTTTGGGTCAGGTGCAGTTCTTCCGCAGCCTTTGTAAAACTTAAGTGCCTTACCGAGGCTTCAAAACACTTTAACGCGGTTGACGATGGGATATAACGGCGCATGGAGGCGTTACTCATTAACAAAAAAACAGGAGACAATAACTGTACCTTACATCACTCTTATTCCCAAACAGTAAAATAAAAAACGCACCACAAGGATGCGTTTTATTAATTTAATAAACCATTCAAAACAACAAACTAATCTAAAGCATGAGACTGCTGCCCGAGATGATAGGTGTGTGCACCCACCTCATAAAACATGCGCTTTAACTCTCTAAAAGGTATGTCTCTTAGCAAGGTAGTTGGAATCGACAAGCTTTCTCGCTGACCAGCAAACCATTGGGCTAATTCTGCGCCA
Organism: Marinomonas primoryensis; assembly: GCF_013372285.1. Taxonomy (NCBI): domain Bacteria; kingdom Pseudomonadati; phylum Pseudomonadota; class Gammaproteobacteria; order Oceanospirillales; family Oceanospirillaceae; genus Marinomonas; species Marinomonas primoryensis. The sequence continues at coordinate 3,524,677 of NZ_CP054301.1, forward strand.
ACGACCGTGCCAGGACCAATGCCTCGACCACTGTAACCCGCCACACTAAACAAACCATTCTGTAATTGCTGACAATGAGGCAAATGGTCTTCGCTGTAAGCAATTTTTCCTGTCCAACAATAATCCCATTCCACTTTATTAAGAATCGGGTACATTTCCTTTACTCGTTGAGAGGCCCAGTTCGATAACACACTACCTTCGCCTCCCATGCCGCCAAATACTAAGCGCCCTTGTTTATCAAGACGAAAAGAGCTCATGACGGTACAGGTATCCCAAACGCCTTCTTTATTAGGCAGAATACTCGCTAGTTGTGCATCAGACAGCGGCTTACTTGCCAACTGAGAATAAAAAATAGGCACAAATTTACGCGCTTGTTCTTTTACACCGTGTTCGCTGTAAGCGTTAGTCGCCAAAATAACTTTTTCAGCGTGTACTTCACCAGCATCGGTGTGAATTGCCCAACCATCTGGTGTTGGCTCGATCTTATTAACCGGAGAAAATTCAAATAGTTTTGCGCCTTCTTTCAGCGCCGCGTCAGCTAACCCTCGGGCATACGCCAGAGGTTGAATGGTGCCCGCTCGCGGATCAAACAATGCGGAATTGAACTTCCCAGAACCAATACGAGACTGAGCTTCCGACGCGTTCAATAATTGCACAGGCGCACCACGGCGAACCAATTGTTCATAACGTCGTTCTAATTGCACCAGTCCAGCTTTACCTACGCCGGCATGCAAGGTGCCATGACGTGTTGCCTCGCATTCAATGCCGTATTCATCGATCAAGCCATAAACATAATCAGGCGCAACCGCCAGCGCGTCATAGAGTATCTTGCCTGCCTCCGCACCAATGGTTTTATCAAGCTGATCCGGCTCTAACCATAGTCCGGCATTGGCAAGACCGACATTTCGGCCAGAACCGCCAAAACCAACTTCCTGCGCTTCAACAACGGCTACCGATATCCCTAATTTCGCCATATGCAGTGCCGCCGACAATCCGGTAAAGCCACCGCCGACGATAACCACATCAACCTCTAAACGCCCTTCTAATGACGTTAATACAGGCGCCGCTGGCGCACTCGCTCGCCACAAGGAATCACATAACAATTTAGACATAACGACCACCTCTGAAGCGACCATCGCAGACAATCAAAACGCAAAGCACGACTCAGCATTCGCCGAGCCGTACAAGGGACTATTACTCGAAAACAATACCTTGAGCCAATGGCAAATCACCGCCATAGTTCACCGTATTAGTGGTACGACGCATGTAGTTTCTCCATGCATCGGAACCCGATTCACGACCACCACCAGTATCTTTCTCTCCACCGAACGCGCCACCAATTTCTGCACCTGACGTACCGATATTGACGTTAGCAATACCACAATCAGAACCAGCCGGCGCCATAAACAATTCAGCTTCACGCATACTTTCCGTAAACACAGCAGAAGACAAACCTTGTGGTACTTCGTTCTGAATTTCAATCGCTTCTTCAAAGGTGCTGTACGTCAATACATACATAATCGGTGCAAACGTTTCTTCATGAACAATCGGTGCATCATGAGCAATACGAACAATCGCAGGCTTCACATAAAAACCACCAGCCGGAACACCTTCTGTTACGCGCTCGCCGCCACAAATGACTTTGCCACCTTGTTGTTTCGCCGTTTCCAATGCCGCTTGCATAGTGTCAAAACTTCTTTCGTCGATTAACGGTCCAACTAGATTTCCGTCGACTAATGGATTACCCACACGAAGAGAACCATAGGATTTAGCCAAACTTGCAACCAAACCATCAACCACACTTTCGTGGGTAATCAGACGACGTAACGTGGTACAACGTTGACCCGCTGTTCCTGCCGCAGAAAAGACGATCGCACGCAATGCAAGATCAAGGTCAGCAGTCTTAGAAACGATCATCGCATTGTTGCCACCAAGCTCTAATAAAGAACGACCAAGACGACCAGCCACTGTTTTCGCAACAGCACGACCCATCACGGTAGAACCCGTTGCAGAAACCAGTGGGAACGTTTCGCTCGCCGCAATGGCTTCGCCAAGCTCACGATCACCAATCATTACAGACACCGCTGCTTTCGGAATATCTGGCATATCAGCAATCACATTTTGTGCAATTTGGTACATAGCCAACGCACACAAAGGCGCTTTTTCAGACGGTTTCAACAACACAGGGTCGCCACAAACCAAGCCAAGCATGGTATTCCATGCCCAAACAGCCATCGGGAAGTTAAACGCCGTGATCACAGCAACAGGACCAAGTGGGTGCCATTGCTCCATCATGCGATGTCCTGGACGTTCAGACACAATAGACAAACCGTGCAACATACGAGATTGACCGACTGCAAAGTCACACACGTCGATCCACTCTTGTACTTCGCCCAATGCTTCAGGAAGAATTTTGCCAGCTTCAAGGGAAATTACTTGCGCCAATTCATGTTTGTATTTGCGTGCTTCGTCACCAATACGACGAACCAATTCACCGCGACGTGGTGCTGGAATAGTACGCAGTACTTTAAATGCGTCTTTTAATTCCACGTTCACCGCTTCAAGTTGAGCAGGCGTAGCATTATTGAACGTAGACAATTTAGCACCATCAATTGGGCTATGAGCAGAAAAGACGCTGCCTTTCCCTAACGACTTCGTATTACCCGTTAACACACTGAAAAAGGTGTCGCCCTGTTTTAGAGTATTAATACCCAATGTGTCTAAGCAAGCTAATGACATGTGAAACCTCTTAAGATTAGTTTATTAAGTGAAATTCTACTCCCTCCACCATAACCAGCTCATACGATAATGAGAAATACCGTTTTCCTGCCAGTGGTCTAGTTTTTTCCTATAGCTTACCCCATACTCCTATAGGTATTTAGAAAGACGTTACTCGAAAAATAGAAGGCTTTTACCATGGACATTCGGTCATTACGCTACTTTATCGCCGTATATGAGGAACGCAGTCTGAGCGCTGCCGCCAAACGCTGTTTCGTTGCTCAGCCCTCTATATCTACCACCGTGGCGCAACTGGAAGCCGACTTAAGCACCAAGCTTTTTGTAAGGCACTCTAAGGGCGTTTCTCCGACGGACAGCGGTTCACAACTGTATCCTCATGCGTGCAAAATGGTCAGCGATCTCAGCGCGATGCGCAGCTTGTTTATCGATTCACCCGCGCCATTGGCACTGTCGATTTCACTTACGCCTTTTTTGTCGGGTGCATTGATCAGCCAAGTAATCAAAACCATGTTGGATGAAGTGTCAGGTTTAACGCTGAAACTGGTCGATGAATCCGAAAGCGCCGATCTGCGCTTTACTTGCAGCCGGTACACCTCAGACGAAGATGTGTTTTATCCTCTTTGGGAGGACGACTATGTCATCGCCATGCCGTTGGATCATTGGCTAGCCGACTTTCCTTCTATTTCTATCAAACAAATAGACAAGCAGCCTTTCATATCTCGTACGCCCTGTGACATTTTGGAATCGTGGAACTATCTCATGCAAAAACAAGAGCTCACCACGGATGTTCGCGCGCAGGTGAAAACCGAGGAATATGCGCTGGACTTGGTCGCAGCAGGTTTAGGCATATCCTTGATTCCCGAGCATTCGTCTCGAGGGCGTAGCGATCTTTGTCTACGGCCACTTAACGATGTGAAATTAAAACGGGTTGTGGGCTTAGCGCATAAAAAAGAGCGCAGCTTCCCAGCACACCTTATCAATACTATTTTAACGGCCAAACAGCAGTTATTAGTCAACAAGAACCCAGCATAAAGGCGACTCGTAATACTTTTATGCATCATGAAATGCATTTTTACCTTTTGCATTACCGCTCATCACTGCACTAAAGTAACTTAAACGACTTCAAGCCATTATGGGAAACCCTATGACACCTTCTGATTTTTTTAGTGCTTTGTGGAACAGTTACACTCAAATCACACCACAAGCTCAGCGTATTCAGCAACTTTTTGAAAGCCATGGCGAAACCGTATTAAACGACCATGTGGCCTTTCGTACCTTTAATAATTCGCCAATCTCTTTGGAAAAACTAGAGCCTCAACTCGAAGCCATCGGTTACAAAGCGTACGGTGCTTTTATTTTTGAGAGTAAGCACCTCAAAGCTCGCTGCTATAAACACAAAACCGATGCGGACTCCCCAAAGATTTTCCTCTCTGAATTATTGGTAGAAGAATTGCCACCGCACTGCCAAGACATTATCGGGAAATTCATCGCACAAATCCCAGCCGATGCGGTGCAATCTCCAGCTGTTTTCTGGGCAGGAAAATTATGGCAAACGCCAACAGAAGCCGACTATCTTGCCTTGGCGGAACACAGTGAATACGCAGCTTGGTTATCCACTATGGGATTACAAGCGAACCACTTTACCGTCAGCATCAACCATCTTAAGAAATACCCAACCATCGAAGCCGTTAACCAAATGCTTATCGATGAAGGTTATGCGTTAAATCAAGTGGGAGGCTTAGTTAAAGGTACACCTCAATCATTCTTGGAACAGTCTTCAACCATGGCCGACAAAGTGGATTACACCTTCGCCGATGGCAAACAAAAAACCATTCCAAGCTGTTTTTATGAATTCGCTCGACGCCACTTCATGGCAGACGGCAATCTATTTGACAGCTTTATCGAAGGTAATGCCGATAAGATCTTTGACTCCACCAACACAAAGTAAAATACCCAACATCATAACGAGCCCTTAAGGGCCCGTTATGATTCGATTTCTCTCTCATTTCCTTACTCATCCCATCATATATTTGTCACCTTTGTCTGAGACTATGTACCGATTCCACTCGGCGTGTATAATGCTGGCAGTTTAAATATGGGCTTTACTATTATGATTAACCAACTTATCGAATTTTCTATCAACCACTGGGAAATGGTCGCCATCTTTTTAGCGATTCTTGCCACACTACTATTTGTTGAAAGCAAGGGCGGTGCACAGGGGTTAACACCTTCAGCAGCCACCAACTTAATGAACAGCGAAGACGCTGTTGTTGTCGACATTCGTCCTGAAAAAGAATTCAACGCTGGCCACATCACTGGCGCATTAAACATCCCTGCTACTAAGATGAAAGAAAATCAAACACGTCTTGAGAAACACAAAGACGCCCCAATCATCATAGTATGCAAATCTGGTGTCACCTCCGGTGCAAGTGCAAAAGACTTGAAAAAGGCAGGCTTCACTAAGGTATATAAACTTCAAGGCGGCATTGCTGAATGGCAATCATCTAATCTGCCACTGGTTAAAGGGTAAAAGAAAAGATTATGTCCACTGTCACTATCTACTCAAGCGATTACTGTCCATTTTGCGTAAGAGCAAAACAGCTGCTATCTGCTAAGAATGTTGCATTCAACGAAATTCGTGTCGACGGAAAACGTGAAGTTCGTCAACAAATGACTGAAAAAAGTGGGCGTACCTCTGTTCCGCAAATCTGGATTGGCGAACGACACATTGGTGGTTGTGACGATCTGTATGCTCTTGAACGCGAACAAAAACTCGATACTTTACTTGCCCAATAGTGGCGCAAATATAATATTCTTATAATAAAGAAAGGAGCAACAATGTCTGATACAACTGAAGTAAACGCTGCAACTGAAACACAAGAAGCTCAAACACCACAACTGTCTATGCAACGTGTTTTCTTAAAAGACATTTCTTTTGAATCGCCTCGCTCACCGATGATTTTCCAAGAAGAATGGAAACCAGAAGTTGGCTTAGAATTGAACACAAAAAGCCGCCAAGTAGGCGAAAGTGTTTATGAAATCGTACTAGAAATTACTGTTACGGTTAAAAACAGCGGCCAAACGGGTTATCTAGTACAAATTCAACAAGGCGGTCTGTTTGTTGTTTCTGGTCTTGATGAGCAGCAATTACATCATGCTCTAGGCGCTTTCTGCCCAGCAACCTTGTTTCCATATGCTCGTGAAAACATCGATGCGATTGTTGTTAAAGGCAGCTTCCCAGCCCTTATGCTTGCGCCAATCAACTTTGATGCGCTGTATCTAGAAAGCCTACAAAAGCAACAAGCTGAAACAACTCAATAGAAACCATTGAGTGATGAAAAAAGGAGGCCACGTGCCTCCTTTTTTATTGCATAATAGCCAAAGATCGCCTTTTAATATCATCAGTACAAATGGAAGCTGTGATGAAAAAGAAAAAAAAACCTTGCCCTAACTGCCTTAAAGCCCGCTGGTTACTACTTTACCTAGGCTGCTTTGCTCTGCTTGCCATATTGGTCGCCAATCAGTTTTTAGAAAAAGGAATGTAATGTGAGGTGGTTCTTTCTTTGCTTAAGTATCAGTTTTCTAGCTGGCTGTGCTACTTACAAGCAGGACATTGATGCTGGATTAAGCTTAGCGAAAGAAGGTGAATGGAAAAAAGCCGAGGATAAATTAGAAGGTGTTCTAGACAATTCTCAAGACAAGCTACTCTATTACATGGAAATTGGCGCTCTTGCCCAAAATCAAGGGGATTATGAGCGCAGTAACACCCTACTCGAACAAGCCGAAAGATTAAGTGATACCTTCTTCCAAGAAAATTTTTCTAATCGCTCCTGGGCCTTATTGAGCAACCCAAGACAAAGCGACTATCGTGGTAGCGGCATGGAACGCATTTATATCAGTTACCTCAAGTCCATGAACTACCTCGCGCTGGCGGAGCAAGAAAAAAACACCGCTAAAAAACGCCAATTGAACGACGCCGCCGTGGTTGAAGTACGTCGCATTGACATCAAACTCAATGAAATCCGCGCACAAAATCCCAGCTATCAAGATCTCAACGCCAAAGAAAACCAAGCTTTTTACATGAAAGCATTGAGCTGGTTGGGTAACTTCTACACTGGCGGAAGAGACACGGACAAATTTCTCTATCGTGATGACGCGTGGGCGCGTTACATGGAGGGGCTACAATACGAGATTAATAGCGAATACGACGACGCTCGTATCAGTTATCAAAAGGCCGCGAATTTGTATGAAGACGGTTACGCAAAGCAATACGACTTGCCCAGCACGACCGCTGAACGAGCCTGGTTAGACACCATTCGTATGATGCAAAAAGGGGGTTTTAGCCAAAGCGAAATACAGCAAAAAATAAAAGATAAACTTTCTCCCGACATGCAAGAAACGCTCAAGCAATACCACACTGGTGATGCGGAACTGGTCATTTTAGAACACCAAGGGTTTATTCCTGACAAAAGCGAAATGACCTTATTACTGTTCTCAGATCCTCGGGCGTACTCTTTAGTGTTAGAGCCGCTTCACGGCGGCGGAACAACGCAGACAAATGATTCATTTCGTTGGTTTACCATGGTATATGCCGACATCAATCCACTGAACTTGATCGCTAATTACAAAGCGGGCGGTGCATGGGGCACTTTCTCCGGCATCTTTACCAAACGCGTTATTCTTGGTCGTCCTGTTTGGCAGCAACTTAGCGCCGCGAACGTAGATAAACTCCTGGCGCAACAACCCATACGCGTTACCGTGCCATACTATCGTCGTTTCACCTTGGACCAGCATCAACCAAGGTTAAAAACGAACGGACCAGCTATGACAGACACAAGTCACAGCTTAAGAATGACGTCTCTTGCTGACATTGCCTTCCAAGAACAACTAGCACAAGCGCAGAGAGATATTTACGAAGGCCTAACAAGAGAGTTGTTACGCAGCTGGTTAACGTATCAACTCACGGCAAATGTTAAAGATGAAAGCGCCAGCTTGATTTTGAACCTCATTGGGCAAGTGGCTGTGTTTGCATCGTCCGCGGCGGACACACGAAATTGGCTCACACTTCCAGCGCAAGTAAGACTGACAAGAGAGCCATTGCCACCGGGCGAATACGCGCCAGACTATAACGTCAATCAAAAACAATTCTCTCTGGGTAAGATCAACTTAGAAGCAAATAAAATTAAACTTTGGAATCTACGCAACCCTTATTAAATTGATTACACTAACAGCTTGGCATCAGGCTAAAACGGACGTAAGGAAAACATTATGCATATTGATAAACTAAATCAGTCTAAATGGATCACTCTGTCATGGAAGGGGCTTGTCACTGTCTGTATGACTGTACTATTAGCGGCGTGTTCTGGCAGCGTAAAACGTCTAGACACTAACGAAGATGTCATGCTGTCTGACCGTTGGAATGATACAGACTCCCGCTTAGTCGCAGAAGAAATGATGGGCGACATGCTGACGTTCCCATGGTTTCGTGATTACAATTTCAGCAACAAAGGCAACCCAACTGTTATTGTGCAGACGATACGTAACAAAACCTCTGAGCACATTCCTGTTGATACCTTTATTAATGACATCAAGCGCAGTTTGTTGCGTGCCGGTAAAGTCGACTTTGTTGTTTCCGGTGCAGAACGAGATGAAGTTCGTAGCGAGCGAGAAGAACAAGCGCTAAACGCCGCACCCGATACCGTTGCTAAATTTGGCCTAGAACAAGGCGCTGGTTTTGCCTTATCTGGCACGATCAACTCCATTGTTGATTCAAATGGCGACCAACGCGTGAGCTTCTACCAAGTCGATTTGAAATTGATTGATATGACGACCAATCGTGAAGTATGGAATGGTCAGAAGAAACTCAAAAAATTGGCTGATAAAGGCTTTTTCTAACCATGACATTCTCCGTCCTTCCTACGTCTTTAAATTGGATGATGATCACGGGTCTATTGCTCAGTCTGACTGGGTGTTTAGGCTTCAATACAAAATCCAACCAAGCGGAAGAGACGATGCCGAGCTGGGTGTCGTCTCCACCACAGGACAGCACACATTTGTATGGTGTCGGCAGTGCGTCGCGCATTGAAAACATTGCTCTGGCTTTTACCCAAGCCGAGCAAAATGGCAATATTCAAATTGCGCAACAGCTGCGTACTCAGGTGAGTCAAGTCAATACGCAAGACACCCAGGTGAGATCAGGACAAGGCGGAGAACAGGTTTCCAAGGTACAAACCGCTTACACTCAGATAACAACATCACCGATTGAGCTAGAACAAGCGATCAATGAAAAACGCTACGCTGGAAAAAACTACGTCTACGCACTGCAATCGATTGATCGCACGCGCATTGTCGCCAAGTTAAAAATCGCCATTAGTGATACCGACGACGTAATTCGTCAGCAAGCGTCTTTGCTAAGCACCAAGGCGTCCCAACTTCCTGCCGTACAAGATTGGCAAATCTACATGCAGCTTATTCCACACTTTGCCCAGCGCAAGGCCTACGAAGAAGAATTGAGTCTTTATTCAACTGAACGAACCTTAGCGGGAAGAGCCGACGACGATATTCAAAATATAGAACGGCAATTGAGTCGCGCTCTAGTCAGCTTTGGTTTTGATGCTTCAACAACAAAACAAGCGGATGCATTGGCCAGCGCGTTATCGCGGTTTGGATTAACACCAAAAGCGAATTCTATCTTCACGCTAAATAGTCGTACACTGCAACACCATGAAACTCAAGATGGTCGCTTTTATGTGTTCGAAGACGGCACGCTGGAACTCATTGACCCAACAGGCTCGCGCCTTGCTTCTTGGACAGTGAGTGCCAGAGGCATTGCTAAGAATCTGAGTAGTGCTCGAGAGCAAGCCACTGTCAACTGGTCAAATCAAGCAATTGAAGCCATGTTTACTTGGTTAACTCGATTAGACTAACCCTGTCAATCTCAACCCTATAAACAAAAAAACGACGCCCGTAGGCTAATGCTGTTCACTTAAGCGGAACAGCATTACGAGATACCGGATATCTCGTCTTTGATTGCTTCACCACGCGAGGCCGATTAGGCCTCGCTTTCTTTCTCTCCAAAAACAAATTACACACCCCAGACCTTAGCTCCTTAAGGCGCATTCCTGTCTTCGATTCTGGCTTAGCCGCTGCCATCACGATCAAGTTGGAAGCAATAAAAGTAAACGCCATTTTAAAACGCACATCGCTCGCTCGTTGACCATGTGATGCCGCCGCATGACTCGCCTCTCGACGCACGATGTTGTATGCCAGTAGCATCCCCCACATTTCTTGATAGATTAAATCGACTTTCTTACTGCGCAACGTAATGGCGTTGTTAAGCATGGAAGATTTGATGTCACGAAATCCCAGTTCAATTTCCCATCGCTGATGATACAACTGAGCAATCTTGTCAGCAGGATAGTTACTGATAGGAAGTGATGTCAGTACCGTCTTAGCTTTACCTTGAACGTCATAGGTTATGGCTCGTGCATCCCAGTATTCAGGCAGACTGGGGTTCTTTTTGCGTGCTTGTGGGGAGACTTTCATACGCCATAACGCATCACCGTCTCCGTATTCTTCAATGACCTCATACACAGTATTGCTGCGTTTTGGGATTAACCAGTGTCGTTTATTCCCTCCGTTCATCAAGGTATGCATGAGATTAGCACTCCAAAAATTTCGATCTAGGAGTGTGATACTGCGATCAGGAATTTTATCTAACATAGCTTCAGCTAATGGCGTTTCAGCTTTTCGATAACGTCCAATCTGAGTATCTAGAATAATGTGAGAATGCGTATTCATCAGAGCGACACAACGCAATAACGGATAGGCGCTTTGCTTGACGGTTGTATTGCTAGCGCTACCGAAGTGTTCTCGTAACTCTGGTGTGTCCGGGGTGCGAAAAACGACACCATCTATTGCGAATACTTGCAGCCCTTGCCAATCATCCTGAGCAAATCGCTCATTGGCCCAATGTTCACCTGTACGCTGAAAAAGCCACTGCATAGGATCAGAACCAAGGCGCTGCCTCGCTTGAGATACGCCACTTTTGGCAAGGAGCTGCTCCGACGCTAATCCTTCCGAACAAATATTTAAGCGTCTCGCCACTTCTTCGATCGCTTCATCCCGAAAAAGAGCCATACCTAACACTAGCCAAAGAACTTGATCTTCAGGTAGACGTCGTCGTCTGATGCTCGCTTTTGAAGAAAGGGTTAATGCAGACTCGATCCATTCAACAGGAATATTCTGGGTGAAGGTCGAGTGATCTGAGAATGAATGAAGTTCATCGATGCTAAGAAGTAACTGCTGAATAGACACAAAAAAATCCGATTAAGAAAGCCTAATCGGATTTTCTGAGACTGTTCAATTAAATTCAACCCTTAAGTGAACAGTATTACGCCCGTAGGCGCCGTTTTTACATTCTAAGATCGTCTGTTATACCAAGCCAATGGCCAGTATCGGAAAGGCCACAATAAGCGCTAAACGCAGCAAATCAGCAATCACAAATGGCATTACCCCTTTATACATATCACCAATGGATATATGGGGGGCCACCGACTTAATGACAAATACATTCATGCCAACGGGCGGGGTAATCAAACCTAGTTCCACCGTGATAACCGCTACAATACCAAACCAAATAGGATCAAAACCAGCGGCTTCTATCAATGGATAAACAACAGGCACCGTCAGCAGCAACATAGCGATACTGTCCATGACGCAACCCAGTACCATAAACAGAATTAAGACACAGAGCAGTATCATGTAAGGCCCTAAGTGCAGACTGTCTACGTACTCAACCAAGGAAAACGAAATACGAGATACGGAGAGAAAATAACCAAAAATTTCAGCACCAATGATCATAAAAAAGATCATCGCAGACATCACTAACGTTTCACCCACCGCGTCTTTAAACTGTTCAAAGCGCATGCCTCGTACAAGGGCAATTAACAAGGTTGCTGCCGCACCGACGGCAGAAGCTTCTGTTGGCGTAAACCAACCGCTGTAAATACCACCAATAATGAACACAAACACGCCAGTGAAAGGCACTAACCCCTTAAGACCAAGAAATTTTTCTTTTAACGTGGTTGCCTTTCCAGGTTGAGCAATATTAGGAAACACAATAACCAAAACAGCGACGGTAAGTCCGTACATCACCAACCCAAGCAAACCGGGTATCACGCCAGCCATGAACATTGCCCCCACCGATTGCTCGGTTATCAGGGCGTACAATAACAACGCAATAGAAGGTGGAATCATGATGCCTAAGGTACCACCCGCGGCTAACACACCCGTCGCCAAGGTTGGCGCATAACCATTCTTTTCCATCTCTGGCAACGCAACACGAGACATACTGGCTGCCGTCGCCATGGATGAACCAGAAATAGCAGAGAAAATACCGCAAGAAGTGACTGCGGCCAACGCCATGCCGCCACGCCAACTACCAAACATCGCTCTTGCGCCTTGGAATAGTTCTTGCGACATACCGGATTTTGAAGCAAATACCCCCATCAGAATAAACATAGGAATAGGGCTAAAGCTGTAATTAGACAGCGTTTCAAAAGGGCCGCTAGCGAGAATGGAAATAGCAGGATCGAAAGCAACAATCCAACCAAATCCAACAAAGCCCGCCAACGCCATCGTCAATGCGATAGGAGCACGCAGTACGATTAGCAGCAACATGACGGCAATACAGACAACACCAATCATCGAAGTACTCATGACTCTGCCTTTTCAGAAAATAATAACTGCAACGCGTGCATCACGGCCGAAACAGCAAGCATAAATGTTGCGAAACAAGCCGCGGCATAAAAATACGTTAATGGGATCAATAGATCCTGGGTCGTTTCATAACTCATTGCCGCTTCATCAACCAAATGATAAAAACTGTAGCTCATACCAATTCCCATTAAACCAAAGCAAAGTATATAAACCGCTTCGAGTACTTTTTTTGTTCTCGCTTGAAGCCGTTCCGTAAACAGGTCAACAATGACCTGTGAACGGCTAACAGAGTGCGGAAGAATGAAGAGCACAGTAAATAGTAAACTGTATTTCACCAACTCGATGCCACCAAGGATAGTCAAATCTACGGCACCATCCGTCATCGAAAACAAACCTCGGGTAAAGACATCAAACAAGGTAATCACCATCATAGTGATTAGAAACATCCCACCCAATAAGTGCATTCCATGCGTAATGCGCTCTATTATTTGAGCTATTACCTTCATTACTACTCTCCAACTACCACAACTCTTGGTCATATCTATTAACTACCGTTATTTACAAGCTGACTGAGACAGCTCAACAGCACGAGCATACACTTTATAAGCAGGTAATCCTTTTTGCTGTAGTTCATTCAAGTAATCTTCTGTTGCTTGATAAAGAACTGGTTTCCACAAAGGATTTTCTGCACCGCCTTCAATGACGGTAATGTTATGTCCCATTTCGATGGCTTGAGCGCGACCTTTCTCATCCAAATCATCAAATACGATGGCTGCTTTTTTAGACCATGCCATGCCTGAGTTATGATCGATCACCTTTTTAAGGTCCGCTGGAAGGTGGTTATAAAACGATTTGTTAATCGTCATAATAAAGGCCAGCGTATAAAGACCACCTACGTCTGTGTGGTACTGAGTTAATTCGTTTAGACGGAATGTATATTGACCTTCCCATGGCAACGCAACACCATCAATCACACCACGTTGAGTAGACTGATAAGAGTCAGGAGCTGGCATGCCAACAGGTTGTGCACCAAGGCCTTCAAGCAGTTTTGCAACCACAGCCGTAGGACGACGGATACGTAAACCCTCTAAGTCTTTAGGTACCTTTATTTCTTTCTCAGTGGTGTGAATGCCACCTGGCCCATGTGTAAACAAGAACAGAGGTTTAGTTTGGCTGTATTCGTTAGAAATAAGGCCTTCATCATACAGTGACTGAACAATACAAGAACCTTGCGCCGCACCTTGAGAAACACCTGGTAACTCCACAATTTGCGTTAGTGGAAAACGGTTTGCTGTATAGCCTTGAACGGAAACAGACACGTCTGCAATGCTATTCTTCACTGCATCGTACTGAGCGGGCGGCTTAGCTAGCGTGCTAGAAGGATACATCTGAACATCAATGCGCCCGTTTGATTCCACTTCTACCGCCTCAGCCCATTTCTGGAACAAACCCTTACTTGGGCCCGAAACCTCAGGAAAGAAGTGACTAAAACGCAATGTATATTCTGCGGATGCGTTTGCTTGAGCACTGACAATAACAGAGGCAGCAATAGCCGTTATTGCCGCGTGTTTTATTATTCTTATCATGATCGACTCCCAAATAGCGTTGTTTTTTTTATAGGCAGTTTTTAGAACCACTTTGCATTTAGGAGACTAACAACCTAATTGTCAAAAAGGTAATTGATTATAAATTTGAGGTATTGAAAAATTGGATAGCGTCATAAAATCTCAAAGAGAAAAACCGTACCTATTCTCAAAAAGCATCTAATCGCTATCCGACTTTCTGGATCTTTTAAGACAGGTCTTCGTAAGGCAATCCAACGTATTGCATTGCAATCACACGGCGGCCCGCTTCATTGTCTGTATAAAAATTCAGTTCTGAGCTCATGAAGCGTCCATAAGTCTCTGCATCCGTGCTGTTTGCGCCATCATCACCAAAGTCATGCAACATACTCGTCATCCACCATGAAAAACGCTCGCCATGCCAAACTCGACGCAAACAGATTTCAGAGTATTGATTAATACACGCTTTATCACCGTCTTTATAAACGCGCGTTAATATTTTATTCAGCGTCGCCACATCCGATGCTGCGAGGTTTAAACCTTTCGCACCCGTTGGCGGTACGATGTGAGCAGCATCGCCGACCAAGAAAAGGTTGCCATATTGCATCGGTTCGCACACAAAAGAACGCAATGGCGCAATGCTCTTTTCAATCGTCGGACCTGTGATCAACTTTTCAGCGACATCATCAGGAAGACGACGTTTCAGCTCTGTCCAAAAATCATCATCGCTCCAATTTTCGACTTTATCAGTAAGGGGCACCTGAAGGTAATAACGAGAACGTGTCGCGGAGCGCATACTCGTCATGGCAAAACCACGATCCGTTTTGCAGTAAATAAGCTCATCATTCACAGGCGGAGTATCAGACAAAACACCTAACCAGCCGAATGGATAAACACGCTCAAATTCTTTACGAGAAGACTCAGGAATGGTGGGACGAGACACGCCGTGGAAACCATCACAACCTGCAATATAGTCACAATCTAGGCGATATTCTTCACCACCTTGCTCGAACGTCACATAAGGCGAATCGGTTTTTACATCGTGAAGAACCACGTGACTAGACTCATAATAGGTGGTTAAATCGGCGGCTGAACGTGCTTCCATTAAGTCGCGAGTCACTTCTGTTTGGCCGTAAACCATCACGGTACTGCCTCCAGTCAGTTTTTCTAACTCAATTTTAACGCGCTTGTTGTTAAATGCTAACTCTACGCCAGTATGTATTTGGCCTTCACGGTCCATGCGTTCACCAACGCCCGCTTCGCGAAGTAGATCCGTCATGCCTTGTTCAAGTACACCCGCACGAATACGGCCAAGAATATAATCTCCCGCAGCACGTTCGATAATAACGTTATCAATGCCTTGCTTTGATAGTAATTGACCAAGCAATAAACCTGACGGACCAGCACCTATGATTGCAACTTGAGTTTTCATTTTCTCACACCTTCATTTATTGTTTTTCTTCGATGCTGACAAACACATCAACCTATTAAGTGTTGTAATAGTGGAAGATTAACGAATGAGGCGTTAGGTGATTTTTGTTCAAAAAATTGTACTTTTTTATCAATTTATATTTTTATATCTCTATTTAATCAGAGAATTAAATGACTTTAATGCACTTTTTCCTTATAAAGGGCTATGTATCAGCGTGTATTTTAACGTTCTACTATTATTAAAAAACAATACATAAAGTACATTTTTAACAAATAAGAAGAAGTGTATGAAGCAACCTACCATTCCACATTTTGGGCTTTATGGCGAATCCAGCTGGATCAATGACCCAGAGTTTTTCCACATTGAAGACATTGAATCGCGCAGCAGTAACCTAGATTGGAAGATAAATCCTCATCGTCATGCTCAGCTTTTCCAAATTCTTATTCTTAAATCGGGAG
The DNA here is from genome assembly GCF_013372285.1 of Marinomonas primoryensis. Lineage (NCBI taxonomy): Bacteria > Pseudomonadati > Pseudomonadota > Gammaproteobacteria > Oceanospirillales > Oceanospirillaceae > Marinomonas > Marinomonas primoryensis. The sequence goes on from NZ_CP054301.1 coordinate 3,540,588, forward strand.
AGGCGCAAGTTCAATTGGACGAACAACAACGCAAACTGCAAGGCGCGTGGGCTATTATCGTGCCCGCAGGAATGGTACATGGCTTTCGGTTCTCCCCAAATACAGATGGTCGAGTCATTAGCATTGCAGAACCCTTGCTCGAAGATGCCTACCAAGAAAAAGCCGCGGCATTTATCAAACCGCTGCTCAGTCAAGCCTGCTATATCAATTTAAATAGTCATCGCAATGTTTTTTCTGAGCTTTGGCCACTAATCCAGCAGCTTGAAAGTGAGTCAGCGTTCATACGTGAAGGAAGAGCCTTAATGAGCGAATACCTTATTAAAGCCATTTTGTTATTGTTGCATCGCCAACACAGCAGTGGCGTAGCCAATGTGAGCAACAAAACCGAAGGCAGCCATGCGCAGCAACTCAAAGAGTTAATCGGAAATCACTACCGGCAGCACTGGACAAGCAATCAATATGCGCAGGCATTAGGCACATCCACCAGCCGTTTAAATCGTGTTAGTAAACGAGCATTCAACAAAAGCATACTCGATCTCGTCCACGATAGACTCTTGATTGAAGCCAAACGAAGTCTCATTTATACCGTACGATCCGTTGAAGAAATAAGTTATGACTTAGGGTTTAAAGATCCGGGCTACTTTTCTCGATTTTTTAAAAGAACCGCAGGTGTAACGCCTGGTAAATTTCGCGTTTTGAGCAATCAACCTTCTATTTAACGCGTTTCTCCACGCTTCTAATGGTGAATTTTTCTAACCTATAAGCTGAAAATTGATCGTTTGCTGAATGGTTGGTCAAATCCTATTATAGGCAGTGTCAAATATGACTTACTTTTAGGAGAATCATTATGAAAACCGATTACAAATATGACAGCTTTGGTAACCTTGATACTGATTTTTATGTAGAAAAAGCGTACGAATTACGCCGAGCATACTACGCTGCCGCTTTTAAAAAAATGAAAGCGAATGTAATAGCATTCTTTGCAAACCTTACTGTTAGTCGCCCATTAAAATCAGCGTAACAACACTAAGCACCAAACGAACACGTTAACGTCTACTGTATTTGTATTCTCTGCCGTTGTTAACTCTTATTACGAACAACAAAACAGCCGCTGTGACACAAATAAAATAACGACAATAAAGAACCCAATGTTCCCGATGATCGAAAGCAATAATAAGAAATCGATCCGGTAACGGGGTCTTATAATCCTTTATAGAACACATCCTCAGTCACCATTCTCATCTCAAACTCAGTCATCAAAATGTCATAAATATGACATAAAATGCCCATCTAGCCACTTTTTTAATCTAGATGTATTTGAGAAAAAAATGAGCCCATTAGACAACAGTACGCTGCTTGAAAAAATCCTTGTAAATGGATTAATTACGCCTTATTTCCAGCCTATTTATGACCTAAAAAATGGGGAAGTTTATGGGCACGAAGCACTCTCGCGCGGCCCCAAGAATTCCGCTCTATTTACTCCTGACCCACTATTTGCATTGGCTCAACAAGAAGGAAAACTCCACAAGCTGGAATTACTTTGTCGTGAGAAAGCCCTTTCGAAATTCGCCAAATTGTCCTTAGAAGGACGTTTATTCCTAAACGTCAGCGCCTCTTTATTGGCGTCGCCGGATCATCAATCTGGCATGACGCTCGCCATTCTTAATGAGCTGGGATTAGATCAAAAAGACATCGTTATCGAGCTGTCCGAACAACACCCTTACGACCATAATGGCTTGCCTCGTAGCAGTGTCGACCATTATCGAGAAATGGGCTTCCAAGTGGCCATTGATGATTTAGGCGTTGGCTATTCAGGATTGCAGCTTTGGTCAGAGTTACAGCCAGATATTGTAAAGATTGATAAGCACTTTATTAAAAACGTAGATAAAGACGAAATCAAACGCGAATTTGTACGCTCTATTTTAACCATTGCTCAACGCTTAAACTGTTTGCTTATTGCTGAGGGGATAGAAACACAGCAAGAGCTCGACCAACTGATTGAAATTGGCGTTACCTTTGGCCAAGGTTATTTTCTTGGACGGCCAACAGAGACACCGGCGTTTTCAACCCATCCTTACTTAGTAAAGCACGCACAGCGTCGTTCACAGTTTCAAGAAGATCACGCCGAGACAGTGCAAACCTTATGTCGTCCTACCGCAAGCTTACAAGAAGACAGCCTGTTAGAAGATGCGTCTCAATACTTCAAAAAACAACCCGATTTGATGGCGATTCCTATCGTAAATAGACAGCACGAACCGGTTGGGGTGATACGACGAAATCAACTGCATGAGCTTTTTTCTACGCCGTATGGCCGTGCACTCTATGAGCATAAACCCGTCACTAATTTACTCAGTTACGATGTGCTAATAGTGGAAAGCTATGTCAGCCTTTCCAGTGTTTCAACCTTAATGACCAATCAAGAAGCCGACACCCTAAACAACGAAATTATTGTCGTTCGCGATGGGAAATTCATTGGTATTGGTCATCTAAGAGACCTATTGAAGCGCATCACCGAATTAAAAATTCAAAATGCCACCTACTCAAACCCGCTCACTTTATTGCCTGGCAACGTACCAATACATCGAGAAGTCAGTCGCCGGTTATTAGCCAATGAAGACTTTCACGTGGCGTATTTTGACCTGAATGATTTCAAACCCTTTAACGACTTTTTTGGTTATTCAAAGGGCGACGCTGTCATTCAGCTAGTCGGCTATTTGATCAAAGAGTTCGTATCAACTAACGACAATTTCATTGGTCACATTGGAGGTGACGACTTTGTGGTTATCTTCGGAGATGTCAACTGGCAGCATCAGTGTGAAAAAATATTAGTAGAATTTGCTCGACAAGTACGCGAGTTTTATTCTGATGAAACGCTTCAAGAAGGCGGCGTCTGGACAAAAACCCGTCAAGGCCAAACCCTTTTCCATCCCATCTTAAGTTTAGCGATTGGCGTGGTTCAGCCAATCCCTAAACACTGCACCAACCATCACCAAGTAGCAGAGCTGGCGGCACAAGCCAAAAAATCCGCCAAACAACAGGGCGGTAACCATTTATATCTGCAACCTCACCTTATCGATGACGCTCCGGAATCGACGATTTCATCCATTGTGATCTAACGGTCACAAAGAACACATAAGTCTGTCATAAACACCGTCTAATCTAATAATAACGAGCTGGAGGTGCTTATGCAGACAAGATTTAGATCCGTGTTTATTTCTGACGTTCATTTAGGGACAAAAGCCTGTCAGGCGTTGCATTTATTAGATTTTTTGCAAAACATTAAGACAGACACACTTTACTTGGTTGGCGACATTATCGACCTACAAGAAATGCGTCATCGTGCGTATTTTATTGAATCTCACCATCACGTCGTAGAGCAAATTTTAGCCATGGCAAAATCTGGCACCAAGGTGATCTATATCCCCGGTAATCATGATGCTTTTTTCCGCCAGTTTGTTGGGCAAACCTTGTCTGGCATCGACATTCGCCTCAACGCACGTCATAAAACAGCCAATGGCCGTACATTTCATGTAAGCCACGGTGATGAGTTCGATCAGATGGTTAAAATCAGCCCTCTGATGCTCGCCATTGGCGATAAAGCACACGGGCTCATGCTCACACTAAACCAATGGATAAATGGCGCGAGGCGCCTATTTGGCTTGCCTTATTGGTCGTTCGCTGGGTATTTAAAAAGTCACATTAACAAAGCCAAAGAATTCATCGAACGCTTCGAAACCGCCGCGCTAAAATCCGCTAAAAACCAAAAAGTAGATGGTTATATTTGCGGGCATATTCACTTCGCTTCTTTTCGTATCAAAGACGACATTCTTTATTGCAACGATGGGGATTGGGTCGAGCATTGCACAGCGCTAACAGAATCCGCCGCAGGGGAAATGAGCCTTTTGCATTGGTCAGAAAACCCAAGAGTCTTGGCAACTGAACCGAAAGAAGAAGATTGGGGGTTGTCACCGCTGCCTTCTAGAAGCTGAATAAAAAGGTCGGATGAAAAATAAGGCTAATTTTTTATCTGACCCTATATTCCTTATTTGCCATAAATCCTCTTGATTCATTGAAGGGTATAACGCCGCGCTAAGCGGACAAAAATTGTGGGTTATAATGTGTAGCGAAACGTAACCCACTGTTTTTGTTCCGTTTAAGCGCCTTGTTATACACCTTTATATAGTGAAATCCAGTCTATATGTTTACCAAGTCCCAGAAGCGTAGAGTCATCAATATAGCGACCCTTTAATTCTTTTCGACAACTCTCAACATAAGCCAAGACAACATCATAAATTTCTTCACGAGTCGACTTACGAGAAAAACTTTTTTCAGCGCATAATTTGTGTGTTTGGTAAACAAATTGCTTTTTACGGCTTTTAACAAAACGTTTCTTGTTATCCTGCCAATAAGAACCACGAACTTGATTGCCCATAAAGTGTAATTCAATATAACCGATCACTTCATTGTAATTCCAAGCGCCGCCATAAGAAGTGTCTAAATGCATTTTATATGTCGAATACCAACTAGGATCTTTTTTTGCGTACTCTCTTTTAAATTCACCATCGTGACCTCCAAAAATTGCCTTTTCCGAAAATTGGTCACGTTTAGCATAATATTCTTCTCTAGTTAATCTATAAACTGGAAGAGTTGCTATAGGTATTATTTTCAATAGAAAGCCTCGCATTGTAATTTAAGGTTTGGTGTATAACGCCTAGTTAAGAGGCAAAAAATTGTTGGCTAAAATTAGCGACGAAGGAGCAAAAGCCAACTGTTTTTTGTCCTTTTTAAACGACTTGTTATATTTCGATTGCGTCAATGCCAATAGATAGACGTGTGTTGTCCTCTATATCCTCAACAAAGAGCGCCCAAGTTCCTCTTTCTACTCTCTTAGAACAATACCTCGAAGCGGCTCTAAGAAAGCCGAAGGCAACATCATTTAAATCTTCAATAAACTGATCAATCGTTCCTTCATTATTATCACCATAAGATAAAAATATAGAATCTCTATAGTTAGCTTTTCCTCTATACCTGAATGCTTGAATTAAAAAATTCACCTGACCTTTATCTAAAGTTTTGTCTCGAAGTTCTCGGGCTACTTTTTTACGAAAGTTGTCAACATTAAGTGCTTTAAACTCTCTAGAATTTTTAATACGTTCTTCCGCTTCCCATTTCTTATACTTATGTGTTCCTTTTAAATAAGACACTATTGCTCCATGAGCCATATCAGGATCATGAGCACGATGATTTAAATCATAGTCATTAGTTCCGCGATATTCTGAAATCTCAGCTTCTGCTGTCGTGGTTACTAAACTGCTCAAATATAGATCAAATGGGTAAGGGATAAGATTTCGTTCAGCAATATCAGCTTGCCAGACTTTAGCTGTTGCTGTGTGTGTCTCTTGAATTGAACCAGAGGAAGCAGCAACCATAGCACTAGCTGCAAAATATACAGAATAATACCAAGATACAATTGCCGAACGACAAATGTCATATTTATCCAAAGCATCATTATTCATTGCATCTAAGGAAGCTAGGTTATGATATGCCATATGCATATTTTCAAATACTAAAGTATCCGCTTCTTGATTGATTTGCCTTCTAGCGACTCTTCGATATAAAGATTCAAGCTCGTCATCATCACACGCTCCAGAGTTAACCACTTCTGCTAGCGCTCTCATCCAATTAACGGTTCCTTGAAAAGCAAATCTTGGTTCAGCTTGGTCTCCACCATCAAACAATCTATCTAATAGCCAATTTGGCATCCGTGCTCCTTAGAAATATAACGCCCTGTTAACAGGCAAAAAATAGTTGGTTAAAATTAGCGACGAAGGAGCAAAACCAACTGTTTTTTGTCCTTGTTTAACAGCTTGTTAGGCTTTAATTAACTAAGCTCAAATTCACTTACATGTTTTTCGAGCATCATTCGGTGTTTGGTTCTATCATTTTCACTAGCATCAAATTGAGAAGTGAGGAAATAACCAAACTTTTGTTTGAAGCCTAAAATCATTAACGGAAACCGTTCTTGCAATTGAGCGTGAGTACTAGTTATTTTTTCTACAGCATTTTCTTGTTGGTTTTCATCGAAGCCTTCAAGTAAGCCAGATAGATTCCCTTCACGCATTACAGTTAATAGAAATCTAACCGTAAACCCTTCAGGTAAGCTTCCGAAGTATCTATGATAAAATGAAAGATAACCCGCAATTGATATTCCCACTCTTAATTTCGGTTCAGGGTATAGTTCTGAATTACCATTTATGTATATTTCATCATAGATTAAGCGCAATGATTTACCGATACTCTTGGTAATCACCGTAGGGTTAATTGCAGCATCAACTTGCTTCATAAGCCTAGTTGTTTTAGAACCAAAAGTAATGAGTACCATCAATATCTGTGCGCCAAAATGGTCTGCTCTCGACTCCAGAGCAACACTGTCTAATTCTGTTTCATCTTTATATTCATTGTGAAAATTCAAATAGTGAGCTAACTCATGGCAAATAATGGTTAAAACAAAAATATAATCTTCCAATGCAGACAATTCATAATTGCAAAATTCATATGAAAGCCTAACTCTTGCAGTCTTACCGCTCCCCCTAATTGCAGCATTCCCTCTCATCGATGTAACATTCAACTCTCTGTTGATTTGAAAATTAACAGGACTAAGAAAAAATGACTCAATATCTGAAAAAGCAGCTTCAGCGATTTCATAACCACTAGTGGTTCCCATGCTCTTCCCTTAACAAATTAAAAAAATGTATTTATTTTATAACCACATTCTGTGAGCTCTTTAGCCACTGAATTTTTCCAACCTGAATTTTCATCAAGTGGAACGTAGACTACACCACTGATATCGTTTGGTGTTTCTATCTGCCCTTTGACCAATGAACACACGTTTTCTCTTCCTAGTTTTGCCATTAAGTAACCATGCTCAAATACCACATTTTGTCTGGCTCTATTCTTAGGCGGTACATCCGACTCATGCACCCCACGCCCATGATCACAACCTGTGTATAAGACAAGTGCAAAATCAGCATCGTTAGAATAGTGTTCTATTTTTTCAATTATGGTCATGCCTGCATTAGCTTGCTCATGCAGAATTATTACTTCTAAACCCAGCTGTTCAATGAAACGACTAACTTCATATTTTGCTTCATTATCACGACCGTGAACTATAAAAACTTTTCGTTTGTTTCTGGCAACGGTTGTCGTGTTAGCTGGAGGAACTTTGGAAGTATTGCTAGTTGTTTGACTAACAGGTGTAGGAGACTGACCAAATTCAAGGAAATCTAATAAAGGAGTAAATTGTTCTGAGATATATGTACGTCGCTCTGCATAAGTGCCGTATTTCTCTTTAATAAAACCCCAAAATGAATCTAAATTTCTATGTTGTTTAATCCAGCTAGGTAGCATGGACGCAACATCTGAATTTTGTAGAAGCTCTCTTCGCAGAAATTCAAACTCACCATTTTCAGCTGATAATCCAGTTGCTCTTGCTGTTAACAAATTTGCAAGGTAACTCACCTTATCAAAATCATTTTCTAAAAATTCAATACTCAATTTAATTCCTTATAAGGTGCAACCAAATCTGACTTAAAGCCTAACATTTTAATAGTGCGCACGCTCGTTTACACATTGTTCCAAACCTACAAAAACATTCCTAAACAACTAATTTTAATAGACTTTAGAAACTTAACCACAAATCTAAAAATCGGGAAAACGAGCGTGCGCGTTATGTCTTTTATCCACAGCACGTTATTTCGACTGAAGGTCATCTTAGCCATTGATAGTAAAAGGCTTTACTGTCTTTCACTAGTGTAAACGAGCAATTTATTGGTTGTTTTTTAGACAAAGCGAGCCGAAATTTGGCAACCTAAAAATAAGCTGTATATCCACCCGTAAATTACGTTTTAAATTTCACCCAAAAATGAAGTAGGCTACACTTCAAAGAGAATTTATCCTATTCCATAAAAGCTTGATTCCCGCCTTCGCGGGAATGACGTATCTTTAGTTTATGCTCCTCTCTGGAAGTCAGCTCGACGCGACGAAGTTGCGCGACTTTATAAAAATCTTAAAGTTACACGCTTAGCTTTTTCCTGAATTAAAAAACGGAATAAATGTCAGGGATACAAAGCGTTTGAATGGAACCTATAAATTCCGCGTCGGGCTAAAGCTTCGTCCTACCATACAATGAAAGCTTCGCTTTCTTCGCCTGATTACGGTCGTACCTCCCTCATACAGGCCTACCCTCTTAGTTTTTCACCATTGAAACTCCCATTGAAGTCAGTTCGACGCGACGAAGTGCGCGTCGGGCTAAACCTCGACCTACCATAGTGAAAGCTTCGCTTTCTTCGCCTGATCACAATTCGTACCTCCCTCATACAGGCCTACCCTCTTAGTTTTTCACCATTGAAACTCCAATGAAGTCAGTTCGACGCGACGAAGTTGCGCGTCGGGCTAAAGCCTCGACCATACAATGAAAGCTTCGCTTTCTTCGCCTGATTACGGTCGTACCTCCCTCATACAGGCCTACACCCTGACCCCGTATTCTAAAATCGGAATAAAGGTCGGGGATACAAAGCGTTTGAATGGGAATTATATGCATTCCCACGCAGGAGCATGGGAACGAGACCACAGAACCCCACCCTAACCCTCCCCTTGAAGAAATGGGAGGGAACAGAGCGTTACGAGCGAGGCACGAGTCTCGTTCGCCCGCCTCCCATTTGATTTAAATCGTATAACCGGCAGTCTCTGCCTTGGTAGGCAATTTGCGCTAATAACAATTCTGCGGTAGCTAAGGCGTCTGTCAATGCATCGTGACCTTGGTATTCTGGTAAGCCATATCGTTCTCGGCAGGCATCAAGGCGAAAGCCACCATCTTGAATCGGTTGCTGAGCTCTATTGGCTTTCGACCTTTCGATTGCCAAGGTATCCAACCAACTGAGCGAAAACGTGGGCAACGCGTGTTCTAACCAAGACTGTTTTAAAAACCCAAGCTCCATTGGCGCATGATGCACGACTAACACTCGATTTCTTAATAAATGTCGTAAATAACGCAACACACTTTCTTGTCTTTTGCCGTGCTGCTGCACATCCGAGTCGGTAATCATGTGAATGCCAACATTGTCGCCAATCTGGGCATTGTCGAGTACGATATGACGAGCCGTGTCCAATTCAATAACGCCGTTTTGAATACACACCCAACCAACACTGACGATATGATCTTGCTTGGCATTCAATCCTGACGTTTCAATATCCAACACCAAATAATCCCACTCAGACCAACGCCGTTTTACCGACTGGCGAGCCAAATACCAGGCTTTCAGCTTGTGAATAAACCTCGACAGCATTAGCTGTACCCCCTTAGGAAACGCTGTTGAGCGACATCTTGAACCTCACTGATAATACTAAAGGTGGTTTTTAAGTGTTTGCGTTCTAAAGGACTCAAATCCTTCGGGTCTAAATAAGCGCTGGCTTTCCCTGTTGCTTGAAAGTGACGGCTTTGCGCCTCTAAACGTAAGCCGTTTAATTTATCCCATGCGTCCATCAAGTTACGGGCGGTATCGACACTGATGAGCTTTTCACGAATCGCTTGTTCAATTCGATCCAGAGTTCCAACGCGATACGTTTGGCAAGACAAACCATAAAGGCGCGCTAAGTCATTAATCAATGCCAAGCCTTGATGCTTTAAATCCAGCTGATGCTTGTGTTCACCAGACGATTCCAATAAGAAATGCCGAAAGAAGCCCAGCGGCGGTTTTGTCACCAATGCACTGCGAGTCAAGGTGGCCAAGAACACACTGTTTTTACTCACTTCTAACTGCATCGCCTTGATTAAATCCTTTACCGCTTCACCTTCACTTTTGCCATTATCATAAACGCAACGAATGTCGAAAAAGATGCTGGCATGCAGCAACGCACTGGGCGCACTGCTTTTTATCCAACGCGAAAACGCCTGCTGCCAACCGTCTGTTGTCCTTCGCCATTCGGGGTTGCTGGCCATGATGTTACCAGGGCAAAGTCGGATACCGCACAAACCTAACCCCTGACAAACGAATTCGGATAGATCGGCAAAATAGAGACTCTCTTCCGTGCTTGGCTCACGCTCAAGCATCAATCCGTTGTCTTGATCACTGCCCAGAGATTGATCCCGACGCGCTTGGGAACCAAAGACTAAAAACTGAAAGTCCATCGGCGCTGGGCCAAGCTTTTCGAGCGCTAATTCAATCAAACGTCGCGTTAAATTGTCACTCACGGTCGCCAGCACCTTGCCCACATCTGCGGCTTTCATATCGGTAACAATCAGATTAATAATCAAGGTCGGCCATTGTTTGCAAACACGAGCAAGGCTTTCTACGGATTGCTGACGATGGATTAGATTAATCAATAAAAGCGGACTGAGTTCTTGATGGCGTAATAGATCGGCTGCCGTCAACATACCAACGGCTTGGTGCTCTTCGTCGACAATAGGCAAGTGATGAATGTTACTTTCACTCATCAAGGTTTGCGCTTGCATAACCAATGAATTTGGCGATAACGTCACAGGAGACGCGGTCATCACATTGGCCACCAGAGAGTCCGAAGATCCGCCGACCGCTAAAATGCGTGAGCGTAAATCTCGATCGGTGACAATACCCTGCAAGCGGCCCTCTTCTACCACCAAAATGGAACTAACTCGCGCTTCCGTCATACGCATAGCGATGGTTTGTACCGTTTCTTTTGGCGTGGCTTGTATTAACTGCCGCGTCATAATGTGGGCGACGGGCGTCGATAATTGCAACGCGGGAGAAGCTAACTCGTTACTCTGGCTGCGGGTGAGCTTTCGTAAGCGGTTGTGCTGAGTATGTTCAAAGAAAAGTCCGAACGCTTCATTCTTTTCAAGCATTTCTATAAAGCGTATTTTGTCAAAACGATAAACAAGGCTGTCCTCCATGGCGACAACCTGTAACCCATCGGGATTTTGCGCCATCACACTGGACACACCAAAGCATTCACCATCGGCAATTTGATCCACTAAGCCACCTTTGGGCGTGCGGATTTCACAGGCGCCTCGGCGAATAAGATGTACCGTCGCTGAGTCGTCTTTTAGCACCAGTGTTTGCCCCTGACGCACATACAACATAGACACCCCAGTCAATATCTGCTTTCGCTCTAATAAGCTTAAGCCCGAAAAAGGCGGAATGGTTTCGATGAATTTATGGACTTCAGGAATATCGATAGCGGCCATTTTATTATTCTCATTTGTGTAAGTTCATTTTTATCGATGTAAAAGAGTGTGCTCTTTTATTCTAGTCAATAAAACGTTTCTTAGACCAATGTCTAGGGAAGAGGCGAACAAGCTCCCTTGCCTCAGCATGTGGATAAAAGCGTGTAATTCGAGGCGAGTACCGAATGTGAATAGTTAACCTATTTTCGAGGTGCTCAAAAAAGAATTCAGGCTTTTAGGCCATGCCCTTCGGGTCTTTCAGGGAAAATTCCACACTACGTTGCGACTCTTTGAAAGGTACCTACATTCCTTCAGAGTCGCGCCTTATTTGACGATTTCTCTGAAAGACTGAGGCTTAGTAGACTTATTCGCACCTTCCCTATGAGACAAAATAGCTATTTAAATATTATCCAGACAAACATAAAAAAGGGGCATCTCTTTGAGATGCCCCTTTTTTCATTTTAACAGCCTGACGATAGCCGCTTAAAATCATCCAATCACTAGACTATTTCGCCCTTTGGATTTAACCGAGTATAAAGCGCTATCTGCTCTCGAGAGTAATGAATCCATCGAGTCAGTTTCTTGATACTCTGCAATACCGATACTAACACTGGTTAAAACGGTTTTATCATCTACTTGATGAGTATAAGCATTCACTTTAGAACGAAGCGATTCAAGAAGCGCAACCGCATTTTCAAATTTGGGACTGGTCAATATCACTAAAAATTCTTCACCGCCCCAGCGACCAATAACACCACGATCACCAACCACACTTTCCATCAATCTGCTTAAAGCGATTAACACCTTATCACCCACTTGATGGCCAAATTCATCATTTACTTTTTTAAAGTAATCAATGTCTATCATTGCGATGCTTAAGCTTTCTTTTTGCTGGCCAGAAAATGCTTGAGATAACTGCTTCATTATCATACGTCGGTTAGGTAATTCCGTCAGCGGATCTATTAATGAAGTCTTCTCTAGTTCGATATTCAGCTGCCGTAAACTACGCTGATAGCGATCTGAAATTCTGGTCATTTTCTCTAATTGTCGCACGTGTTTGTCAAAACGCTCACTAAGACTTTTTCCCTGTTGGATCATGACATCTTGGTATGAATCAGACAATCGAGTTAAGCGATCCATACGATTCCACTGCTCTTGATTAACGTCCCAAAGCTGACTTAAGGCTTTACTTGCAGGGTGATCCTGATATTCAGGTGCCGCCAGAATATCCTGAATGTTTTTTTCAAGTTCAGCAAAATCCGTCTTCATTTATTTACCTATGATTTTAAAAGGAAACGTACAATCTTCTTTGAATTCTTCAGCCAACTCAGCCACGCGTTCATTTTCTGCATCGAAGTACCAGTTTACAGCCACTTGGCGACCTTCTTGAAAGCACTCTTCCATCTCATCAAACATGTCCATCATTACTTTAATGCTGCTTGTATTAAGGTATAACAATGTCAGTTCAAGCGTCAGTGGTTCAGAACTTTCTTTCAGATAACTCGCTACCCAAGCAACCATAGAACTATAAAGCTCATAGGAATTTTCTGGATAGGAATCTCCTTCCATATAGAGTATTCCATTCTCCCATTCCCCTCTCACTGTAGGAGAAGAAACGCTTCCCTCTATTAATAAATCATTCATATTCATTTTCTCAAATTTTTATACTTAGACTAAAATAGGCTGTGTCGTTTCCGATCTCTTTAAGCGTTGTTTCCATCGGTTTCGAAGATTTTCGTGCCATATCAATTAACCCCAGCCCTGCACCGGTCACGGCATCGGCATCACGAGGCTGACGAAGTTGAGTCTTGTATGCGGTTTTTAGTTCGGCTTTATCCATGTTTGCAAATGATTCAATACGCTCCACTAATTTTCTACCATCGCTTGCTCTAACAATATTGCCTGCTGCAACACTATAGCATCCGTCATAATGACTCACGATCACGGTTGCCGTATCCGCACCGGGCAATTGCGATGACGTCGCGTAATGTCTAATATTTTGTGTTAATTCAATGTACGCAGCAAACACGTCCAAAGCAGATGCCGGGGACAACTGTTCAGATTTCAAATAATTCTTTAACGCATTACCAATTTCCTCAATCAAACTACGGGAAATAGGGCCATTAAAACACAATAAGATATTGTCTTTTTCAAAGCGTTCTCTTAATCCATATAAATCTGGCGAACTCATCTCACCTACCCTTGTGATTAGTGGTTATTGATATCAAATCGGAATGACAGCAGTGTAATGTCATCTCTTTGCGGTTGGTCTCCCATGTACTGATCTAATGCTGATTCAAAAGACTCGGATTGTTCCTTTAAAGGTAAGGCCGCATTTTCTTTTATTAATGCTTCAAAACGCTGATTACCAAAACCAAAGTTTTTATCGCCGCCAGATTGATCTAGAAAACCATCTGTCGTCATATAATAAGTCCACTCAGTCATTGGCAAATCGGTATTCTCATAGTCACCTCGACGGCGATCACCTAATGCTCGACGGCCAGAATCATATTTAATGAATTCTTCACCATTACTTGCATACAGCGCAATTTTCGCACCAGAGAAACGCATAATGCTACCGTCTTTCGGTATATACACTAAACCAACATCCGCGTTGGTTGCGACTTTTTTGGCGCTGACTTCTTCGTTCAACATAGAGCGCAATGTGCCATCAATCAAACTTAGCAAAGCAGCAGGATCTTCGATCCCTATCCTAGCGATGGAATAATCAATTGCGGCGCGCATTAACATAGTCATCAAAGCGCCAGGAACACCATGCCCCGCACAATCAACAATCCCTAACAAACACCCTTCATCTGTGGTGTGGAATACATAAAAATCACCACCAACAACATCACGGGGACGCCAAATAACGCTGTACTCTTCCCCTAATAACTGACGCATTTGACGATCAGGAAGAATCGACCTTTGGATAAGGCTAGCATAGTCGATAGACGCGCCAATTTTTCCATGCGCTTCTAATACCTTTTCATGAACTTTCTCTAATTCCGCCGTACGAGCCTGTACTTTTTCTTCAAGTTCTTGAGTGTGGCTTCTTACTTGCTGCGCCATTTTATTAAAGGTTTTGCTTAAGTCTCCTATTTCATCATTACCGCCCGCCGTCAATGATACATCATAGGAACCGCTGGCAATGTTTTTTGCCGACTGTTGTAACTGACGAATCGGCGCTATCAATAACCGCTCCACCACAAAGCCAAAAACAACGAGCAATAGTACCAACAGCAACACAAAAACACTGACCGCAGGCAACACCAAACTGGCGTCAAAAATACTGACATTGGCCAAATCTATATTGGTTACAACAAACCAATCTAATAACGGAAAATACACAAAAGACATCAACTGCTTATGCCCGTCTTGCTGCACACTAACCGTAGTGACTTTTCCCTCTTCGCTTTGTGCTTGAACTAATGCCTCTTTTACTCTTTTTTTAGACTTACTGTCGTCTAACATTGAATAGATAGACTGCACATCACTGCCGCTGTTTTTTGCATTGTAGGCAATCAGCGCCTTATTTCGATGAATCTCTATAGCGCCATCAGCATTGATAATAAAAGGCGTCACGCCCTGAACTTGGTTCTCAAGAAATTGCGCCGTAAAACGATCCAATGAAAAGCCGGTTCCCGCCAAACCAATAAACTGACCTTGGTCACGAACCGGAAAATTAATCCAAACTTTCATCGCCTTAAGGACTTCGTCGTAGTTCACATTGATGCTAAAAGGCTCGGTTTTGGCTCGCGTAGAGAAATACCAACTGTCGGTATTATTCGTTTCACTTAGGGCATATTTTGGGGTCGTTGTCAGTGCGTTATCCTGGTCTGCAAAGTAATAATGCCGAGTCGAATCATTCACAATGAACATCGCGTGGTTTTGAAAGGCATCAAGATAGCCTTGCGTTTCTTCAAGCCAAATCTTTCTCAACTCTGGGTCTTCAGGGTTATTCAACCACGCTTTTATAACAGTTGAACTCGCAAAGCGCTCTGCCAACGCCACTTCTCTTGAAACTGGCGTTAATATGCGTTGATAATTTAACTGAGTAAAACTGTCTGCGTAATTTTCCGCTGAATATTCTTGCCCTTTTTGAACAAAGGACCAACCAATAACAGCGATAATTAACAACGCAAAAAGGCAAGTACTTGCCAAAGCAAATAACGATTTACCACGTAATCCCCAACGGGCCATTTCTGAGTATCCTTTTGTTCAAACACACAATTTTTAACAACAAATTTTTGTCAAAAATACAGTAAAGGAATAGTTTGTTGCCTAGCTCTCTTTTAGTAAAGAAGTAAGCGGCATAATCAGCAAAACAACGTTGATAAAGATCAATATTGTGGTGTTAAGCCAAACAAATCGCTCATTTTCTAAATGGGTTAATTTCTAAGCGACTTGTAGGCCAAACCTACCATCACTCAATGTCGTGATTAATCACTTTTCCAGACAAGACAAAACTTGATGTTTCATAATAGTAAATCCAACCTTAGTCCCACTAATGTCTCACTAAAAAAGACATAAGAAAATTTTCTTATGGATATCAATCATCTATGGTTTAACTAAAAAATCTGCGAATAAAGGCTTGACGAAGAGGAAAAGTTACCGGTAACATCCCGTCTTAGTTACCGGTAACATATACCGACAACCTAGGCACATCTTCTAAAAATGTTCTTTCAAAAAAAAAACAATAGGAAGCGATACCATGAGTAAATTCAGCACCACACTATTGACCGCCACGATGGCCGGCATCCTCTCTACCTCTGCGATTGCAGCGGATTATAACTTTAAGTTTCAATCCTCTGATCCAGCGGGTGACAAGAACTTTCAAGTTCAAAAAGAATGGGTTGAACGCGTTGAAACCATGACGGGCGGCCGTGTTCATATCGACTTGCTTCCTGTTGGTAGTATTTTCAAACATACCGAAACCCTAGACGGCATTAAAATGGGTATCCTAGATGGCCATATTACGGCAACTGAATTTTTCTCTGGTAAAGACCCAGCGTTTGGTTTGATCGGTAACACAGTAGGCGCTTGGTCAAACACTCAGCAACTTCTGCAATACATTAACTACGGTGGTGGTTACGAGCTAATGAACGAACTTTACGCTCCTTACGGCGTGAAATTCATTGGTGGTTCCACAACCGGTGTTGAGTCATTGGTATCTCGTGTTCCGCTAGACAGCGTTGCTGATTTGAAAGGTCTGAAACTGCGCGCACCTGAAGGTCTTGTTCAGCGAGTCTTCGCGGCTGCTGGCGCTGCTCCAGTAAACCTACCAGGTTCTGAAGTATTCACCGGTCTTAGCAAAGGCGTTATCGATGCGGCTGACTACACTGTTTTTTCTACTAACCAAAAAGCCGGTATGAACGACATTGCAACACACCCTGTTCAACCAGGTTTCCATTCTTTGCCATTGATCGATATTTCAATGAACAAGAAAAAATGGGACAAATTACCTGCTGACATTCAGTCAATCCTAACGGTTTCAGTACGTGACTTCGCAGAAGATATCACCACGCAATTGCGTATTGCCGATCAAGCTGCCGTAAAAGCAGCACAAGCGGATCCAAACATCACGATTCATGACTGGTCTGAAGAAGAACGTAAAAAGTTCCGTGCTATTGCTCGTACGCAGTGGAAAGAGTTCGCTAAAGGCTCTGATAACGCACAAAAAGTATACGATTCTGTCACAACTTACCTAGAAGAAAATGGTCTTCTATAAGCGTTAAAAACACTTACTGACGTCCTTTAAGCTAGCACAACAGGCGTTTATTATGTAAACGCCTGTTTTTTCATTGGATCATGATCATGCAAGACGAAATTCATCCTCAAACACCCGACAAAGTAAACCAGCCAAGAAACGGTTTAGACCGCATTATTTTCAAACTTGGCAATATCTTAAGCCTGTTATTCATCTTCACCGTTGCCATTTCCTTTTACGAAGTCTTGATGCGTTATGTTTTTAACGCCCCCACTATGTGGGTTCATGAAACGGCTTCTTTTCTGGGTGGTTGCTTGTTTGTTTATGGTGGGATCTATGCTCTATCGATAGATAAACATGTGCGTGTGGTGCTCATCTACGACATTGTCTCTGATAGAACACGACGTTGGTTGAATGTTTTTCATCACGTTATGGGGCTCACTTTTTCAGGATTGCTCAGCTGGGCTGCATATCAAATGGTTCAAGACTCTTGGTTCACACCATTCGGTGATTTTCGTTTAGAAACATCTGGATCGGCTTGGGATCCTGCTTTCCCTGCGTTAGTTAAAGGCATGATATTCATGACGCTTTGTATCATGTTTGTGCAGTTCTCCTTGCACCTAATACAAGAATTAAATGGCTTAAGGAAACGCGACGATGTTTGATTTATCCGCTATAGGCATAGGCTACGGAAGCCTATTGATGCTCGGTTCCATGATTTTATTACTGCTAACGGGGATGCAATTAGCGTTCGTTACCGCGTTAGTGGCTCTGGTTTTTGCAGTCGGTTGGTTTGGTGTAGGCGCCTTGCCATTGATCACCAGCCGCTTATACAGTTTTGTGGGCAGCTATGTGTTCCTTGCTGTACCGATGTTTGTATTGATGGCCGCACTCTTAGATAGATCCGGCATTGCACGTGATCTCTTTGATGCGATGAAGGTATTTGGTCGTAAGTTGCGCGGCGGCGTTGCGGTACAAACATTATTAGTAGCGATTGTATTGGCGTCCATGTCTGGTGTGATCGGCGGAGAAACCGTATTGCTGGGCATTCTGGCCTTGCCACAAATGCTGCGCCTTGGTTATAACCGCAAACTTGCTATTGGTACCACTTGTGCCGGCGGCGCGCTTGGCACCATGCTGCCACCCAGTATCGTATTGATCATTTATGGCCTAACCGCCAGCGTATCGATTGGTGACCTTTTTAAAGCGGCTTTCTTGCCGGCCTTTATCTTAGCGTTCGCTTACATGGCCTACGTGCTGATCCTTTGTCGTATTCACCCAGAATACGCGCCATTACCAACAGCAGAAGAACTCGCCGCGGACGAAGACGTTAACTATTTCAAAGCACTGCTTTTCCCTTTGCTTACCGTGATGATGGTATTGGGCAGTATTTATACTGGCGTGGCGTCTGTCACGGAAGCCTCCGCTTTGGGTGTTGTCGGCATCATCATCAGTGCGGCTATTCGTGGCGAACTGAACTTCTCCATGCTTAAAGACAGCGCCACCGCGACGATGAGCACCTGCGGCATGATTATCTGGATCGGCATTGGTGCAACCGCGCTTGTTGGTGTTTACAACCTGATGGGCGGTATCAGTTTTGTCGAAGAAATCATTCTTGCCTTAAGTGGCGGCAGCGTGATGGGCACCATCATGATCATGATGGTGATCTTGCTTGTCTTGGGTATGTTCTTAGATTGGGTCGGGGTTGCGCTGCTAACCATGCCGATCTTTGTCCCCATCATTATCGGTCTGGGCTTAGACCCAATCTGGTTTGGTGTGGTGTTCTGTTTGAATATGCAGGTTTCTTTCCTTTCTCCGCCCTTTGGCCCCGCCGCGTTTTATCTTAAATCGGTGGCCCCCAAAGACATTAGTCTTGGTGAAATATTCAGCTCTTTGCTTCCTTTTATTGCAATGCAGATTGCCGTACTCGCCTTGGTCATATTCTTTCCTGAGCTGGCCCTTTGGTGGAAATAACCCATTGAGACCATGCCGTTCAACACGGCTTTTTGAACGACACAGCCTTGCTGATATCAGCAAGGCGACAAGGACTTAAGAAGATGACAAAAAAAATTGTAGTATTAGGCGTATCAGGCTCAGGCAAATCCTTGATTGGTAAAAACATTGCAGACAAGCTTGGTTATCGCTTTTTTGATGGTGATGACTTTCATAGTCAAGCCAATGTCGACAAAATGCGCCAAGGCATTCCGCTAACCGACGAAGATCGTAAAGACTGGCTCGCCACACTAAATACGCTATTGACCGACAACTCGACCGTCGTCATCGCTTGCTCTGGATTAAAACCAGAATACCGCGCCATGCTTCGTCAAGGTCTCGATGATGTCACCATGATCTATTTAAAAGGAAGCATTGATACCATTTGGCAACGTCATCAAAAACGTGATGGTCACTATTTTAATGGTCGTGAAATGCTAGAAAGCCAATTTGCCACCTTGATTGAGCCAACAGAAGAGGAAGCACTCGTCATTGATATTTCCCAAGATGCAGATGCCGTCTTGAACGAAGCACTTTCTCTATTATCAAACCAATAGAACAAAAGAGGCACAACAAGCAAGTTGTGCCTCTAAACCACACAATAGTAAATACTCACTTTCAATAGCCTCTTTGTTTTAAAAACACCTTCACCGTAATTGTCTTTTTTTTGTTTCTTGCTATGAGTTGCTTATGATAATGTTACAGGTAACAATTCATGGATACGTCTCTTGATATGAAAAGCTCAGGTATGAAAAATAAACGCCCTACATTACAAGACGTTGCAAACCTAGTTGGCGTCACGAAAATGACGGTAAGCCGTTATCTTAGAAACCCTGATCAGGTTTCACCCCCTCTGCAAATTAAAATCGGGGAAGCGTTAGACCACCTCGGCTACATACCCAACCGTGCACCCGATATTTTATCCAAATCCAAAAGTCACGCCATTGGGGTGCTGGTGCCGTCGCTAACCAACCAAGTATTCGCAGAAGTCATCCGTGGCATTGAATCGGTATTAGAACCTGCTGGTTACCAAACCATGCTGGCGCACTATGGCTACAGCAAAGAAGCCGAAGAAACACGTATTGCGGCGCTGCTTTCTTACAATGTGGACGGCCTTATTATTTCCGAAAGCTACCATACCGAACGAGTTCGCAAGATGCTTAGTGTGGCCGGTATTCCCGTTATTGAAATCATGGATTCGGTGTCTCCAGCGATCGAGCAAGCCATTGGTATCGACAACCAAGCCGCGGCTTATGCCATGACCGAGTGCATGATCAAAAAAGGTCATCGTAAAATTGTCTATTTCGCCGCTAGAATGGACCAACGCACGCTGTTAAGAATACGCGGCTATCAGGCCGCAATGCAGGACAATGGCTTAACTGAAATGTGCCTAAGTACAGACAGTGCATCATCGTTTACGCAGGGCGAGCAATTCATGAAAGAAGCCTTAGAAAAACAACCTGATACCGACGGCATCTTTTGCACCAATGATGACTTAGCCATTGGCGCACTCTACGCTTGCCAAAAAATGGGCATCAAAATACCGGAAGAAATGGGCATTGCGGGGTTTCATGGCCATAATATCGCGAGAGTCATGGTACCGTTATTAGCTACGGTTATTACCCCTCGAGAAGAAATGGGCCGTTTAGCGGCAGAGCATTTGCTGTCTCGTTTACAAGGCAATCCCGTCTCACAAAAAGTCATTAACTTACCCTTTCAGATTGAAATGGGTGAAAGCATTTAGTGTAAAACAACGTCCGATCAAAAGCTTCAAAACCAAGCCCTTAGAGCAAAATCACTTCTCATGGAACTGAGAAGTGTTATCATTATCAAAACCCTTCAATCACTGATGATAACGACTAAGGCTACCATCCATGAAGCGCTTGCTTTGCCTCGCATTCACTGTCCTTTCAATGTATTTTTGCTCACTGACTCACGCCGTTACGGTAGAGGATAGCAAAGGAACCTTTACTCTCGACTACATACCAAAACGCATTGTCGTATTAGAGTTTTCTTTTGCCGATGCACTGGCTTCCGTGAATGTCAGCCC
Organism: Marinomonas primoryensis; assembly: GCF_013372285.1. Classification (NCBI taxonomy): domain Bacteria; kingdom Pseudomonadati; phylum Pseudomonadota; class Gammaproteobacteria; order Oceanospirillales; family Oceanospirillaceae; genus Marinomonas; species Marinomonas primoryensis. Next base: position 3,561,540 of record NZ_CP054301.1, read on the forward strand.
GGTTGGTATCGCTGACGACAAAGACCCTGAACGTGTGCTAAAACAAGTGCGAGACATTATTGGCGAATGGCAATCCGTAGGCACGCGCTCGCAACCTAGTCTTGAGGTTATTTCTTCGCTAAAACCGGATTTGATCATTGCCGACATTGGCCGCCACGAAGGCGTGTATGAGGATCTGAAAAAAATTGCCCCAACGCTCATTTTACCATCACGTCGTGAAACCTACGAAGACAACCTGAAAGCCGCCGCGGTCATTGGTAAGGTGGTTGGTAAAGACCAAGAAATGCAAGCAAGACTCGCCAAACATAAAACCATCATGCAAAACTATGCGACACAACTACCAAAGGACTTCAACGTACAATTCGTTGTGGCGAGAGCAGACAATCTTTTCATGCACCCAGCAAACTCTTACGCCGGCGGAGTGATAAAAGCATTAGGCTTAAAAAATCCATCCTTAGAAAAAGACGATAAACAGTCCAGTCGCCAAATTGGCCTAGAACAGCTGCTCGCCATCAACCCAGATTATCTTATTGTTGGTACCTATGTGTCGCCAAACATTATCGATAAATGGGAAAAAGAACCGCTTTGGTCGGTGCTTAAAGTTGCTCGTAATCAACATTTATTTAGGGTCAATGGCAATGTTTGGTCACGCTGTCGAGGCATCATGGCAGCAGAAAACATGGCTAAAGATCTGACAAGGGTTTTCAATCAATAATCCATGTCGCTTCTTAAACACACGTCCTACCCGAGACAATGCACGGCTCTGTTATTGGTATTATTGCTCTTTGCCTGGTTATCCTTATTTACCTGGTCAATCATCCCGATAAGTGGCATTCAAGCCTTGATGGCATTAATCGCCCCTGATGACGATAGTATTGCGCACCATATTGTGTTGGATATCCGCCTACCGCGAGTCCTGATTGCAGGCCTTGTCGGCGCTTGCTTAGCTGTTTCTGGTGCCATCATGCAAAGCCTCACCCAAAACCCTTTAGCATCACCTTCTGTATTGGGTGTGAATGCCGGCGCAGCATTAGGCATGGCCGCCGTTTCGACGGTGACGCCTTGGCTTGGCTTTTTCGGCACTTCAACCGCCGCCATTCTAGGCGGCGCGATAGCATGGGGAATCGTTATGTTACTGGGCGCGGCGTGGCGCGGCGGCAACGAACATGGCCGTTTTGTGCTGGCTGGTGTGGCGGTTTCGGCATTGTGTGCAGCCTTAATGAAAGCCATGATCATACTTCATGAAGACCAAGCCTCTGCGGTTTTGACTTGGCTAGCTGGCAGTGTTGCTGGTGCTAGCTGGCATCAATGGCAAAGCTTTTGGCCACTTGCCTCTGTGAGTCTACTTGGTGCATTTTTCATGAGCCCAACCTTAAACTTATTAAATCTTGGCGACGATAATGCCCGCAGCTTAGGCGTTAAGTTGGGGTGGGTTCGTGTTATTTTCAGTCTTCTTGTATTGATTCTTGTAGGCAGCGCCTTAAGTATTGCCGGCTCTATCGCATTTATCGGCTTGCTCGTTCCTCATATGTCAAAAACATTGGTGGGGCAAGACAATCGAAAAATATTACCATTAACCGCCATCATGGGGGCTGTTTTGGTTGTCATGGCCGATGCCCTTAGTCGTGCCATTATTTATCCGATGGAAACCCCTGTTGGGGCGATTGTCGCCTTAATCGGCGCACCATTTTTCATCTACATGGTAAGGACTCGAACATCATGAAACCGATGGTATTGTCTTTTCTTCTGTTCACCATGGTGTTGATATTAGTGGCTTTGAACCTTTCTTTTGGTGCGGTCAGTCTGTCGTTGAACGACATCATCAGCGGCTTCACACCATCGTCTGAATTCTACTTCACCATTCATGAATACCGGTTACCCAGAACCCTATTAGCCGTGTTGGTTGGCGGTATGATGGCGCTGTCTGGGGCATTAGTACAAGGTGTGATTCGAAACCCATTAGCTTCCCCCGATATTTTGGGTGTTAGCCACGGAGCAGGTCTGGCGGCGGTGGTGTTAATGACCTTATTTCCTCATGTGTCCGTGTATTGGTTGCCTTGGGCGGCGTTATGCGGCGGTTTGTTGGCTGCTTTACTTCTTTGGTTGTTGTGTGGGTCTCACAGTAGCGCAATCAAATTGGCCATTACTGGGATTGCGCTGGCCACACTTTATAGTAGTTTGGTCGATTTTTTAATGCTGACTCAACCTTTAGAGATAAACAACGCCTTGCTCTGGTTAACAGGCAGCTTATGGGGTCGAGGGTGGGATCAGGTAGTAATGATTTTACCTTGGCTTAGTTTGGTGCCGGTGGCTTTTTGGCTAGCGAAACGCATGAACCTTGTGCAGTTAGGCGATGACGTTGCAACCAGCTTAGGCGTATCCATTCCGGTAACCCGCTTAATGGTTTTGGCTATTGCGGTTGGTATGACAGCGGCCTGTGTCTCTATCTGTGGACCCATTGGATTTTTGGGGCTGGTTGCCCCGCATTTGGCACGACGCTTGGTTGGCGGACGTCATCAAATCCTCTTGCCTTGCGCTATTGTTGTGGGCATGACCTTGTTGCTCTTGGCGGATTTAGTCGCACGGACGATTGATCCGCCCATAGAATTACCCGCCGGTATTATGACTGCCATTATTGGTGCACCGTATTTTCTTTGGCTACTCTTTAGGACGAAATGATTTATGTCTCTTAGCACTCATGATTTATCAGTGGGTTACCACGATAAAGCCATTGTAAAACAGGTGAACTTAACCATTCCCGATGGAAAATTTATAGCCTTGCTTGGGCCAAACGGTTGCGGTAAATCCACTCTACTAAAAGCCATCGCTCGTATTTTAAAACCCATGTCAGGACAGGTTCATTGGCATGGTGAAAATTTACATAAGATTCCGTCTAACCAACTGGCTAGAGGCTTAGCATTATTACCGCAAACACAACCGATTCCAGAAGGTATTAAAGTCATCGATTTGATCACCTATGGCCGCAGTCCTTACACTGGATTTTGGGGAAGAATCAATGCGGAAGACAAAAAAGTCATTGATCGGGTAATGGAAGAAACCGAAATAACAGAGTTAGCGAATCAATTGGTCAGCGAGTTGTCCGGCGGTCAACGCCAGCGTGTTTGGCTTGCCATGACATTGGCCCAAGACACGCCCTATCTTTTACTCGACGAACCTACGACCTATATGGATCTCAGTCATCAGGTCGAGCTCATGCACCTGTTGCGAAAACTAAACTTACAAGGCAAAACCATCATCACAGTACTACACGATATCAACCAAGCCGCGCGCTATTGTGATCATTTAATTGTCATGAAAGAAGGTGAAATCATCACCCAAGGCTCACCCGAATCCGTACTAACTCAAGACATGCTGAAATCCGTTTTTTCATTGGATGCGCAGATTCATCAAGACCCTATCGCGAAAACCCCAATGTGCGTAGTGGAATAAGCCTCTCTCGATAACGCTCTCATTATTCAAAAAGTACTCAACATTGACAAAAAAGCAACCATATAGTCTAATGAGATGCATTATCATTTAGATTTAATGTTTTTCGTTATAGGAGCGAGTTCATGCCGCACAATGCGGATCCAAGAGTGCAGCAAAATGCAATGCATGCACTCTATTCAGATAACCACCGTTGGCTGTATACATGGATACGTAAGCGCTTAGACAATCAATTCGATGCGGCAGATTTAACTCAGGATACCTTTATGCGTATTCACTCTCGGCAAGAAGTAGACAAGATCAATGAACCTCGCGCTTATCTTGTGACGGTGGCAAAAGGCATTATTAGCCACTTTTATCGCCGAAAGTCGTTAGAAGAGACCTATTCAGAGTATGTTGCATTACTCCCTGAACCTGTGACCTGTTCTCAAGAGCAAACTCATATCATTCTACAAACCCTCGAACAGGTTGATACACTCCTCAACGACTTACCTCACAATGTGAAAAGAGTATTTTTGATGTCTCAAATCGAAGGCAAAAAATACCAAGAAATCGCCGATGAAATGGGCCTTTCTCTGATCAGTATCAAACGTTATATGAAACAAGCCTATGTACAGTGCTTAACCTTAATGGAGGATGACTTCTTTGAATAAAGCGAATATCACTGTCACAAAGCATAGTCTTGAACAAGCGGCTGAATGGCTAATGAAATCACAAGAAGCCCCTCTATCCGCAGAAGAGCAAGAACAATTAGAGCAATGGCAAAAAGCAAGCCCAGATAACACCAGAGCCTGGTTGCGCGCACAGCGTCTTATGGGTCATGTAGAAACCTTACCTAAAGACATCGCCGCGGCGGTACTGAATCGCCCAGACGATGAAAATCGCCGTTTCGCCATTGGTAATCTTTCGCTGCTACTTGCTGCAGGCCCTGTTATTTGGGGAAGCTATAAAACTGTCGAAACACAACAATGGACGGCAGATTACCGCACCGCTACAGGCGAAGTTCAAGAAGTCACGTTACCTGATGGTTCCTTGGTAAAGCTCAACACCGCGACCGCGTTTGATATGAAGTTTGACCGCCACTCTCGCCTTCTCACCCTAAGAGAAGGCGAAATTCAATTACAAACACCACAAGTGAACACCAAAGAGTTTGGCCCATTCTTGATTCAAACACATGAAGGAATGCTGTCTCCTCTCGGTACAATATTAACAGTGCGTCAAAATGAAGGGATCACTCAGCTTGCCGCCATAAAAGGAAAAGTTAAAGTCACGCCTAGACTAGCAACGACGACTGACAACACCGTCATCCAATCTGGTTATCAAGCAGAATTATCTAGCTACGCGTTATTATCAAATCAGTTGATCGCACCAGAAACAAACGCATGGCTTGACCAAATGTTGGCAGCGAACAAGATGCCTCTAAAACAATTTGCTCAGGAAGTCTCTCGCTATCGCCACGGTTTTTTACGCGTATCTCCCAAGATCGAAAATTTAATGGTTTCCGGTGCATTCCCAACCTCGAATACAGACATCATTATCAATATGCTCACCCATACTTACCCAATCAAAGCCAAACGTCATATGGGCGGTTATTGGATCACTCTTGAACCGGCTTAAAACAGCCTTCAAATGCTAATAAGAATTACTTTCATTATTATTGATACCTTTTTTCTTTTCGAGTGGCTTATTAAGTAGACAACAAATAACCCTATGATTAAAAAAGGAGGTAGCTGTGGCTGCCCAGAGAAAACATTATTTTAAAAACCAGTTACATCATGCCATCAGTGCCGCTATTTTTAGTACAAGCCTGGTGGTTGGCGCCGGCGTAAGCTCCCTCACATTGGCTGACAATACGGTACAACAAGAAACGCGTGAACAAGTAAACATTGCCGCAGGAAACCTTGGTAAAACCCTAACAGACATTGCGGTACGTCATCACATATCACTTTCTTTTGACCCAGCACTGACTCAAGGGCTTAAAAACAAAGCGGTTTCTGGCAATTTCTCTCCGCTTGAACTGATAGATGCCTTGCTAGAAGATACAGGTCTTATCATGACGGCGAACCAAGACGGCACCTACCGCCTAATGGATCAGAGCAACTACACCCTGTCTGGTTTGGCCGTTTCTGCCGAGCAAATTGATGACAGCGTGCTAACGGAATACAAAGGCGGACAAATTGAGTCCGGCGGCCGTTTAGGCGTGTTTGGCGAACAAGACAGTGCCAACGTTCCTTTCAGCGTCGTGTCTTACACCAACAAAGCCATCGAAGACCAACAACTAGAAAGCATCGCCGAAGTACTGGCTAGTGACGCTTCTGTTCAATCGGGTTATGGCTACGGAAACTACTCAGAAAAATTCATGATTCGTGGCTTTGAACTAGACAGTGACGCGATTTCATACGGTGGTCTTTATGGCATATTGCCTCGCCAAGTAGTCTCTACTAATGCGGTAGAAAGCGTGCAGTTACTAAAAGGTTCGAGCGCCTTCCTCAATGGTGTCACACCTGGCGGCACGGGTATTGGTGGCGCCATCAATCTTGAGCCAAAACGTGCCGAGGAGCACCTTACAGCTTTGACACTCGACACCACAGCGGAAGGTCAAGTGGGTATCAATACGGACGTCGCTCGACGTTTTGGTGATAAAAACCAATGGGGCGTACGAGTCAATGCACTGCATCGTGAAGGTGACAGTGCTATTGACAACGAATCCCGCGAAGAAAACTCCTTTAGTGTTGGTGTTGATTACCGAGCTGAAAAATTCAATGTCTCTACCGATGTGGGCTACCAAAAACAAATTATTGATAACGGACGTTCTATTGTCTACGCAGGTAGTGCTCTAACCCAGATTCCAACGACACCAAATGCCGAAACAAACTACGCGCCATCTTGGGCTGACTCTGAGTTAGAAACGTTATATGGCATGGTCAAAGCTGACTATGAACTGAACGAAAATTGGACATTGAACGCCGCTCTTGGCGCGAACAAAAATAAAGAGTTTGGTGAATATTCATCACCAACCGTAACCAATTTAGATGGCGACGCGACTGTAAGCCGACTCACAGTACCTTATGAATCTAACACACTATCTTCTTCTGTTAGTTTATTGGGCGACCTTACGACGGGCGAAGTAACTCATCAATTAAATGCAGCCTACTCAGGTTTTGTGAATAAAACCTACGCGGCTTATACCATGTCAGGGACAAGCAACACCAACATCTATGATCCTGCTGATGTCGCTTACCCAGAAGTAAATCTTTATGCTGGCGGGGATATGGAAAATCCACATATCCGATCTAAAACCGATGCAAAAGGGCTTTCCTTTGCGGACACGCTGGGCTTTATGGACGACAGTATTCTGGTTACTGCAGGGGTGCGATACCAAGAAATTGATGTAAATAACTACAAGTATGATGGCGCTTTAGACACAGCGTACAGCGACACGGCAACCTCTCCTATTTACGGTATTGTGTACAAACCATCTGATACTATTTCTTTATATGCCAATCATATTGAAGCACTACAGCAAGGTGAAATTATCAGTAGTACAGCAAGCTACTCAAATGCTGGCAAAAACTTAAAACCTTATATTTCCAAGCAAAACGAAGTCGGAATCAAATTTGAAGATGGCACATTGGGTGCAGGCGCGGCAGTTTTCGAAATTACCAAACCCCAAGCCTATGGTGAAAACGGTGGTGTTTACGATTATTATGGTGAGCAACGTAACCGTGGCCTTGAATTAAGCCTTTACGGTGAACCACTGGATGGACTTCGCATCAATACGTCTGCCACTTGGTTAGACCCTAAACTAGAAAATACTAAAGACGGTACCAATGACGGGAATGATGCTGCTGGCGTTGCCAAATATCGCTTGGTTCTAGGTGGCGAGTACGACCTACACACACTAGAAGGACTAACCTTAGGCGGAAAAATCATTCGTAGCGGCCCTCAATATGTCAATACCAGCAATACTTTAGAAATCGCCCCTTGGACTCGAGTTGATGTAAGTGCCCGTTATGAATCTACGATTGCTCAACATGATGTGACATGGCGTTTGAACATCACTAACGTGATGAACGAAAACTACTGGGCATCGGCTGCTGCAACCACTTATGTAAACTACCTAACACAGGGCAACCCACGCGAGATCAAGTTGTCGCTTTCTACTGAGTTCTAATTCGAGTTCAAGAAAGAGCAAAGAAACCCTTTTTGATGGCCAACGGAATTATTTCCGTTGGCCTTTTTTTAGGATTAACAAAAGAGGAAAAACCTAATCTCGTAGCGAGGTGTGTTCTTTCGGTAATAAGGCAAACGCTTCATCTTGAGTGATGACCGTGGCGTATTCCCCATGCAAATTAGCCAATGACATGGCGTGTACTTCATCTGCACTGCGCGATTGCCCAAAGAAATCTTCTTTCTCAAACGCAAAACAAGCACTGCCCACCACATACGTCGTAAAGCCTAAGTTGCCAGCACTTCTTACCGTCGACTCAACGGAGTTATTGGTGCTAACGCCGACCACCACAAGCGCTTGAGTATTCAGTTTTAGTAACCACTTTTCTAGGTCCGAATAGATGAACGCATCAGGAACGGATTTCTCAATAACTTTTTCATCTTCAAGCGGTTGAAACGCATCCTGAAACAAAACACCGTCTTGATCTGGCCAGAATAAAGATTCTAGCTCAGTTGAAATATGGCGCACATGCACAATAGGCGCATGATTCGCTCGCCAATGGGCGATTAATTCAGCAATTTCATGTTCCGCATTAGGGTTATTTCGCTCGCCAGCTTGTGGCCAAGACATGCCTTGCTGCATATCGATAATCATCAAGACTGCAGTTTTATTCATTGGCATTTCCCTTGCTCTTCTCAAGCTCTAATAGTCGCTTATTTTGCTTACGCAGTTGAAAAAAGAAAACAGCGAGCGCCATACACAATAAAAAAGTGAGATTGCCAAGAAAATTTACGCGGTTTTCTAGAGATTTAACCTGCGCTATTTTTTTATCAAGCGATTGATAATCGCCTAAAGACGCAGTGGATAACTGTAAAATAGCCAGACTTCGCTCTAATTCAAAAACCGTTTGAGTGAGTGTTTTTGTCTCCTTGCTTTCTTCCTTCGCGGCCATGGAAGTGGTTACAAAAAAAACAAGAAACACGCTTAATGCCAATCGATATAACATAAGATTCCCCTAAATTCTATCAAGTGATGTCATCTGCATCATAACGGGAACGCAGCCCTAATAGATAGAGCAGAGCTGCGTCAGATACCATTCGTTATGATTGTCTTTTCACGATCTTTTTACCAATCATAAACGAGTAAACGAGACTTTTAGAAAATCCAACAGTAAACGCAGTTTTTTTGACCCTGCAGTTCCTGGAGGAAAAACCGCATAAACATCGATTCCGGTGCATTGATAATCAGGCAGAATACGTTCTAAGCGACCTTGATTAATACGCGGCAACGCGTCATACATAGGAATTCGACCGATGCCATTGCCGCCTTCTAAAAATATCGTTCTCGCCGCCGCATTATTAGTACTCACCGCACCATGAACAGACAAGCTATAAGAGCGAGTTCCCTGACTTAGATGCACGGTATTCGCCGCAGGCGTGTACACAACCCAATCGTGTTCATACAATTCTTCAGGTTGAGTTGGTCGACCACGACGGCGAAAATACTCAGGCGAACCACAAAGGCAGGTTTCAAAGCTGGTTAATTTACTCGCTTGCAAGCCTGAATCTAATAATGGCGCACCACGAATAGCAAGGTCGACCCCCTCTTTAATAATATTGACCACGTCATCACTCAATGACACATTCAGCTCTATCAAAGGATAAAGCCGACGAAATTCATTCAGCGCTGGCACAATCACTTGCAGCCCTAAATTCACCGGACAGGTGATTTTCAGTTTACCGACAGGTTCTTGTTTGGCTTTTTCAATTTGTAGATTTGCTTCATGAGCCTGATAAGCAATGGTTCGACAACGCTGGTAATACGCCTCTCCTGTTTCTGTCAAAGACAAAGACCGCGTAGTGCGATTGAGTAATTTCACACCCAATTGCTCTTCTAATTTTTTTAAGTGATAGCTCACCACACCACGAGAAATACCCATGGCTTTAGCGGCCGCCGTTAAACTGCCTTGGTCGACTACTTGGGAAAACACCACCATGCTTTTTAACTGCTCAAACGAGACTTCCATGACGTCTTCTCACTCTATTTGGTCAAAGGGGTTAACATTGTCGATTGTATCAATTATTAAACCAATGAAGTCAAAAACCACCCCATTACCTTCATTCGATTAGTTAGATAGACTAATCACAAGTTAATACATTCATTAAATCATTATTTTTAGGGGTTCCTTATGAGCACGAAGAAAATTCTAGTCGTTCTAACATCACATTCAGATTTAGGCGATACAGGTCATAAAACAGGATTTTGGGTAGAAGAGTTTGCTGCGCCTTATTACGCTTTCATCGATGCTGGTGCAGAAGTGACAGTAGCAACACCTAAAGGGGGACAAGCACCCATCGACCCAAATAGCGAAGCTCCAGATGCACAAACCGGTGCCACCACGCGCTTTTATGAAGACCAAACTGCACAAGATATCATTGCCAACACGCAGTTACTTAGCGACATGAAGCAAGATGATTTCGATGCGATTTTCTATCCTGGCGGCCACGGCCCACTTTGGGACCTTACCGACAATACTGACTCTATTGCCTTGATCGAAAGCTTTTTACAAGCCAACAAGCCAATCTCCTCTGTTTGTCACGCACCGAGCGCTTTTCTAAATATTAAAGACGCTAGCGGCGAATATTTCATCAAAGGCAAAACAGTCACAGGTTTCACCAACAGCGAAGAAGCCGCTGTGCAACTTACCGACATTGTGCCTTTTTTGCTTGAAGATGAAATGAAAAAACGCGGAGCGGATTACAAAAATACCGCTGACTGGACGGCTTTCGCGGTTCAAGATGGCCTGATGATCACCGGACAAAACCCAGCAAGTTCAGAGCTAGTCGCTGAAAAATTACTTGCTCAACTTAATAAATAAGTTTTTCAAAACATAGACGATGAAAAAACCCACCTTAGCGATGACTAAGGTGGGTTTTTTATTGCCTTGCATTCACCGCTATTACGCCGATTTATAGAGCGTAATCAAAGACGATAATGTCTTCTAAAATGGGCCCTAACTGTGCTTTTAGCACGTCATGTTCTGGGTGTGGAAGGTAGTAATCTCGAGCTATTTCATCGGTAAACGTCATAAATACGCAATGGGTGTAGTTTTTGTTGCGCCCTTCAGGACTATTATTCAGCCCCCATTCAACCGATTCAATACCTTTGATTTTACTTTTAATGGCTTCGAAGTTAGCTAAAGACGTAGCAACTTCCACGTCTGTCGCTTGATCTTTATATTGAATAAACAACACATGACGAATCATAAAGACTCCTGTTTACGGTCAGTAATCGTTTCACAAAATTCAGCTAGGCCGTTTTTGTAAATAGTAGGTCGAACTCTGTATCAAACACCATATCACGAACGTTCCGTTTGCTTCCCCCACAAATGAAACAATCCTTAAAAGGTCAATTTTGTTCAATACCCGTCTTTCTATAAAGACGACAGTAAGCGCCTAACCCTGTCTATTTTAAGGACTGTCTTATGACTCTTTCTCTCATCGTTTCCATGTCACTGTTTGCTCTAGCGGCATCGCTATCTCCCGGTCCAGTGAATCTGGTCTCATTAAGTGGCAGTGCTCGACATGGGATGAGAGCTGGGCTTATTTTTATTACTGGGGCCACTCTTGGTTTCATTGTTTTGTTTTTACTGATTGGTTTTGGGCTGCATTATCTTATCGCCCAATTGAATTGGATCACTCAAGTACTGCAATGGTTAGGCATCGCCTTCTTGCTGTATCTGAGCTATCAATTATTTATCGACGATGGCGAGTTGCACTCAGATAAACACAAAAATGCGCCAACGCTTATGACTGGCGCTATCATGCAATGGTTAAACCCCAAAGCGTGGCTGGCGTCCGTGTCAGGCATTTCAGCTTACATCCCTCAGGCTAATACAGATGAAGTACTGATCTTTGCGAGTTTGTATTTACCGATTTGTTGGTTGTCACTTGGCGTGTGGGTTTGGATAGGGAAATTACTTGGACAGTATTTTCAAAGCCCCGCAAAGATGCGTTTGATGAATAAGACCTTGGCATTATTACTGGCTGGAAGCTGTCTTTTAATCATAATCTAACGACTAAACCGGTCCCATAGAACGGCGATACTGATCCGGTGTCGCCGCTACACGTTGTTTAAATATCCGATGGAAATGAGCCTGATCACTAAAACCAACTGTCTGTGCAACATCAGCAATGGGCTGGCCTTGCTTTAGTGCTTGCTGTCCCAGTTGAATGCGACGATTCAAACGATAAGCATGGGGCGTCATATTAAAGTGCCGCTTAAAAGCACGAACCAGATAACCCGTACTAAAACCAAACTCAGCACTGATTAGCTCAATAGACGTATCTTCTAGGCAAAATTGATTCAGATAATCTGCCACCGGATACAAATTATTGGATGGCAGCATAGTCGTCGTTTCAGCTTTGTTATTCAAATGTTTAAACAAACGTATAAAGTAACTTTCTAGTATCTGGCTTTTGTCAGAAGAAGACAGTTCAGCGGCCATTAATCGTTCACACACCACCACGAACAACTCATAGAGATCCGCGGTGACTAACGTATCAAAGGTTAAGGTATCTAAGTGAGTATTTTGCCAAGAGCGGTGCTCTCTTATACCTGCATCAAACAACAACGACGCCAGCCAATCTTTATCAAGATGCATCATGTAATACGCCCAAGGCGAATCTTGGCGTGGGTTACAGGCATGAACCACATCAGGATTCATCATCACCAAGGCGCCACGTTCAACCGCGTGTAATCGATCAGCGCAGAGAAATTCACTCTCCCCTTCCAAGATCGCTCCAATCGACCAGGCTTCATGAGAATGCGGCGCGTAACTGACCTTTCGACCATCCAATACCTGACGAAGCTCAACATAAGGTAATGCTGGGTCACGCCAAAAAAGAGGATACGTAGAAGGTGTCATATTATCGTCCAGTCCGTCAGGCTTTTAATAAAATATATGCGCTTATGGTAGACAGCTCACTCGAAACTTGTCGTCTAATGCCTCAGGCAATACCAAAGTACTGAATTTCAACGCTAGAGATTGCTTGCACATGGTGTTTTTTTGCGACTCATCGTCTACATAAATCTCACGGTACTCTGCATTCAACACAGGTTTGCCATTGCTAATAAAGGCCTCAAAAGATCGACACTCAGAGTATTCAAAACATTGTTCATTTATCGCAAAATCAAAGTCATCGACCAACGCTAGAACCTGATCAGAATCATTTTTCAGACCAATCGCCAAACCTCTTTTATGTGCTTGCGCGGCTAAAAAACGATTGAATTCTAACTGGTCATTACGATGAAAATAAAACCCAGTATTGGTTCGGTAGCTGTCTACGTTATCTGGTTCAACACCATCACAGCCCTTTTCAGCAGCAAGATCAAGACGACGAGATAACACCTCACGAACATGTTTCGAACGAATGTCTAACCAACGTTCATTGTCCCAGCCACTGAGTGTTTTACCTAAATCTTTGTCCGTAAAGTCTTCCGCATCGGGGCGCCAGTCTTCATAGGAACCCGCTGAGAAATAACAAATAACTTTTTTACCTGACGCCTGCAAACGTTGAATCAACTCAAGGGAGGAATCAAACAAATCAATATCGTATAAATCTACGTCGTAGTCTTCATTAACAACACCATCCAGTTGCCATTGCCAGGTAACAGAAACGGGTGGACGGTACCAATCATCAGCAGCGTAAAGGAGAGAAGAAAAAGACGAAAGAAGCAAACACAACGCCGTAAGAGGAAAGAGTAGAACGCGCATGGTGGACTCCATATTTTCAAAAAGGCAAAAAAAGCCCACGGCAGGGTCTGCCGTAGGCTTCACTCTACGCTGTTATGTCGGGAAAGGCTTACAAATGAGGGAATTAGCGTAAATTAATCGTGATTGTTCTGCAAAGAGAACACCAGAAGAAAACATTCATCATCAACCGAACCTAAACAAAAACTCGGTTTGACGTTTAAGGTTGCTCCCCTTCACTCTAGCTAGTCAATTAACTGATGCTCTAATGCGTATTTGATCAAGCCAGCAGAAGTATGAATATTTAACTTATTCTTTAGATTTTGGCGATGTGTTTCGACCGTTCGCACACTAATACTCAGTGACTGGGCAATTTCTTTATTAGACAAGCCAACCGCCACTTCTTTTAATACCGCCACTTCTCGCTTGGTCAATTCTTCACATTGCTTCGGAGACGGCGCTTGAGAAAATAAAGAATCAGAAGCACCCGAACTAAAATACGTGCCGCCTTGATGCACGGTATTGATCGCTTGAACCAACTCTTCTGAGGACACATCTTTTAATACATAACCATTCGCGCCAGACTGTATCAGTGACAATATGTATTCTTTGTCATGATGCATACTGAGCATCAGTATTTTGACGTTTGGTTGCTCAGCCTTAAAGCGTTTAGTGGCTTCTAACCCATTCAATACTGGCATGGATACATCCATCACCACCAAATCTGGTTTTAGCGCTTTGGCTTTTTCCAAAGCCTCTAAACCATTGGACGCCGTCGCAATAATGTCGAGATTGTCTTCCATTTCCAAACGGGCTTGGAGCCCATCAAGGACCAACATATGGTCATCAACTAAGAGTACTCGAATTTTTTTTATCATTATTATCGCTCTTCGCTCGCTTATTAAAACTGTTTTTCAAAGGCAATAATGCATGCACTTTCGTGCCTTTGCCGCGCTGTGATTCAAATATGAAATCGCCACCAATTAACTCCAAACGCTCACGCATATTAATCAGACCGATTCCCGAAGACAACTCTGTTTCATGTGAAAAGCCCAGACCATCATCCAGACACTCAAACACAATATGACGATCAGACTGACCTACTTGAAGCTCGATATGCTTGGCTTGAGCGTGCTTTTCAATATTTGTTAATGATTCTTGGGTAAGACGATAGAGGGTAATTTCAATTTCGTCAGGTATCTCGGTGGTCACTTGAAAATGATAGTCTACATGAATGCCGGTACGCTCTAAAAACTGGTCAATTAAGGCTTTTAACGCCGTATCTAAGCCTAAATCATCCAATAATGTAGGGCGTAAATTATGAGAAATTTGTCGCACTTCTTTGATGGTTTGACCAATCAAATCACTGGCTTTATCCAGTTCCAACTGAACGATGGTTTCATCATGTTCCCGTTTGAGCTTATTGCCCGCTAACTCAATACGAAATTTACAACTCACTAGTAACTGATTGATGCCATCATGCAGCTCGCGAGAAAAGCCTCGTCTTTCATTAACTTGCAAACGCATAAAGCGCTGAGCCAATTCTTTGAGTCGGGAGTCTGCCAATTTATGTTCGTGAAGATTAATCGCCAAGCCCAGTAAAATCACCAGAATGACAGTGATCACCACCACTACCATCACGCTAAAAAAGCTGCGTTGAATATTGTCATTCATGGTGGCTTGGGTTTTCGCCAGTTCAGCGTAAATATCATCCAAGTACAAACCGGTTCCCATCATCCAATCCCAACGATCAATGGCGATGACATAGCCCAGTTTATCTTCTTGCTTCATTAATGGCGGTTTTTCCCAAATGTATCGGTGGTAACCGCCGCCCGCTTGTGCGGCGTGAATTAAACCTTGAATCAAATAATTCCCAGAGCGATCCTGAAAGTCCCAAAGGTTTTTACCGACAAAGTCAGGCTGCGTCGGATGTACTAAATTGACGCCGGACATTTCGTAGGCAAAGAAATAGCCATCGTCTTCATAGCTTAAATTGGCGAGAATTTTTTTTACCTGAGATTGCGCTTCAGCTTCGTCCAACAAGTCGTTTTCTAACACTGGTCGAATCGCCGACATGGCAATATTTACGTGGTTTTTCAGCGCTTGTTTCTTAGCATTCACTAAGTTGAACTCATAAATAGACAACTCTTGTGAGGCCAAATCACGGGCAGATTGCAGCCCTAGATACGTAATGATCGCCGTAGCAACAATGAGGGGTGCAATGGCAAGTAAGATGATTTTACTTTTTAAACCCACAGGAGAGACCTTTTTTATTATGTTCACATTGACTGCATCAAACGCTGACACAGCCGTTTTTTCAATTCAAAAAAACGAAAAAAGCGGGTAATCACCCGCTTTTTAACATTGCCTATTAAATGCTACCTAAATCAGCCCATCCCATACAATCCAGGAAACACCATGATACTAGCCAATACGACGACTTGGATCAAAATAAATGGCATAACACCTTTGTAAATGTCTGTGGTTCGTATCGAACTGGGGGCGACCCCTTTAAGATAAAATAGACTAAATCCAAAGGGTGGTGTGAGAAACGACGTCTGCAAGTTCATTGCGATCAAAATGGCAAACCACACCATATTAATACCCAATGCTTCGGCTACTGGCGCTAAAATGGGTACGATAATGAACGCAATTTCTACGAAATCAATGAAGAAGCCCAATATCAAAATGGCAACCATTGCCAAGATAATAAAGCCCCATTTTTCACCAGGTAAACTCAACAGCGCTTCTTCTACAATGTAATCACCACCGGTATAACTGAATGCCATAGAGAAGGCCGTTGCCCCCATCAGAATAGCAAACACCATCGCGGTCACTTTTACAGCTTCTAAGCCACTGTCATAAAGCATTTTCCAGCTAAATTGTCGGTAAATGAGCGCCAATATAATCGCGCCCACGCCCCCTAAAGCAGAAGACTCTGTTGGTGTTGCCACCCCAGTAAAGATAGAACCCAATACAATCAGTACCAAGGCTAATGGCGGAATAATCGCTTTCAACGCACTGTAGATTTGCTGAGCTCGAGTCTCGTTATCCAAATTTTGAGGCATGGCCGGTGCCATATCTGGATTTAAATAAGTAATAATTAAAATATAAACAATGTAGCAACCGATCAAAACCATACCTGGCACTAAAGCGGCTTGAAACAGATCGCCAACAGGAATGCCTAATACGTCACCTAAAATGATCAAAATGATCGAAGGCGGAATAATTTGACCCAAGGTACCTGACGCACAAATAGTGCCGCACGCTAATGACTTGTCGTAATTGTATTTCAGCATAACCGGAAGTGAGATAAGACCCATCGCCACGACGCTGGCGCCAACCACACCCGTCGACGCAGCCAAAAGCGCCCCAACCAAAACAGTCGAAATAGCCAAACCGCCTCGCACGCCGCCAAAAAGTTTCCCCATAGCTTCTAATAGCTGCTCTGCTAATCTGGTTTTTTGTAAGACGATGCCCATAAAAATAAACAGTGGCACCGCCATCATAACGGTATTTTCCATGTAGCTTTGTATGCGGAACGGCATAAAAGCAAACATATCAAAACCTTCGGCAAACACACCGAAGATCAACGCGATGCCACCAAACGTAAAGGCGACAGGGAAGCCTAGTAACAAAAGTACTAGCGCAACAAAAAACATGATAATGCCAATCATAAACGACCTACTAACTTAAAATAATGACTTGGTTATTGGTTAGTGCTAAATCGTATTAGTGCTGAATCGGTGGATGAGAAAAACCTTCTTCACTCACGCCACGTAACACATTAATACAACGAATTATCATACCCAAACCACTGATTGCCATAGAAAAGAAAGCAAAAGGAATCACCGCTTTGATAATCCAGCGATAAGGTAAACCACCCGGATCGCCACTGGTCTCACCCAAGCTGTACGCTTCATGAGCAAAGCCAACACCGTAGTAACCAACAAGTAAGGTAAAAGGCATCAAAAAGAAGATACAACCGAACAAATCAATCCATGCTTTGCCTCGAATAGACAAATTCTCGTAAATCAAATCCACACGGACATGGCCGCCATGCTGAATGCCATAAGGTATGCCCAACAGAAAAATCGCCGCATAAAGATGCCATTCCAACTCTTGCATACCAATGGACACGTCGTTAAAAACATAACGCATCAAGACGTCGTAAAATACATTGAACAGTAACGCGATGAACAATACCGTAGACACAACACCGAGTAGATTTGAAAAACGAGTAATACCTCGTTCTAGGTTAAGCAACAACATAACAAACTCCTAGAAATGACAAAGGGTGAGAAAACACTCGTAAGCGCCTTCTCACCCTGCAAGAGGTTTTATTCCCCTAAGCTATCAACACTGTCAAGATACGCTCGGTCGGAGATATTTGTCCAAACACGAGTGGTTTTCAAATATTTCGCTTGTGACTCGATAATTTCTTTTGCCAAAGGATCCGCCGCTGCTTTCTCTTCAAGCAGTTCTTGGTTGGCTTTCTTCATAGCAACCAATACGTCTTTAGGGAAAGTTTTAACTTGAACGTTCGGGTATTCCGTTTTCATTGTCGCCCAGTTCACACCACTTTCATGGTAAGACTGAATGTACATGTCATAAGAAGCCAACTTCATAGAAACTCTTAAAATTTCACGAAGATCGTCCGGTAACTTTTTCCAGGTACGTTCATTCACAAGGAACTGAAGTTCTGTTGCAGGCTCATGCCAGCCTGTGTAGTAGTAAGGCGCAATTTTGTGGAAACCCATACGCAAATCAAGAGAAGGACCCACCCACTCTAGTGCATCGATAGTACGACGCTCAAGCGCTGTATAAAGTTCACCAGACGCGATGTTCGTTGGCTTAGCACCAAGCTTAGCCATTACTTCACCAGCGAAGCCAGGAATACGCATTTTCAGACCTTGAAGATCATCAAGGGAATTAATTTCTTTCTGGAACCAGCCACCCATTTGGTTGCCTGTATTACCACCAGGGAAAGACAATAGACCAAAAGGTTGGTAAACCTTTTGCATCAATTCCATGCCATCACCTTCGTAGAACCAACCGTATTGCTCTGGTGTAATCATACCGAACGGCATTGTGGTAAAGAATAAAGTGTTTGGCACTTTACCTTTCCAGTAATACGATGCGGAATGACCCATGTCGTACTGACCAGAACGAACCATATCAAACACACCAAATGGTGCTTTGTGTTTGTTCGACGAGTCGATGGTGATTTTCAAACGGCCACCAGACATTTCGTCTGCAATACGAGCCATGTTTCGGGGTGCATCACCAAAGATAGGAAAATTAGATGCCCATGTTTCAGCCATCTTCAACTTGTAGACTCGTTCCGCTGAAAAAGCAGGTAAAGAGAAAGCACTAACGGTAACCGCTACGGCGGCAACCAGAGTTGTTATCTTGAAGGATTTCATTTTTTTATCATCCTGTTCTGTATTTATTTTTATAAAACATAATTGAGCAGGACAGATAATCGCGTGAATGAAAAGTGTAAACAATTCGTACGAATACCGACAACGTATTCGGAAACTACGTAGCACAGTAAGTATTATTACTTAGAAACGAGTGATTATTTAGAGAAAGTCGGTTCCCAGAAGCACTTGAACACTTGGCTCTATCGCCTCCGCAAATATCTGGTATTGGTTGGCATTCGGGTGCAAAAAGTCACTCATCACATTACTTGTTAATCGCCCACAGCCGTCTAAAAAGTGATGATTAATATCGAGAAAATACACCGTTTTATCATCAGCATACGTTTGAATAATCTGATTCACTTCGTCATTCAATACCCTCAGTTTTTGCGTCGGCTTTGCACTACGAGGAAAAATCGCCAGTAACAATATTTTAGTGTGCGGTAACCTTTCAGCCAATTGCTCTAATATTCGCTTAACGCCCAACGCCGTCTCTTTGGCTTTGTCCATTCGATGGCCCGAATTATTTGTACCAACCAGCAACACCAACAACTTAGGCTGTATATTATCCACTTCACCGTGCTCTAAACGCCACAACACATGCTCAGTACGATCACCATTAAAACCAAGGTTCAGCGCACATCGAGAACCATAAAAAGTCTGCCACACATCAGCGCCTTCTTTTTCCCACGCCTGCGTAATGGAATCTCCCAGAAACACCAAATCAACACGATCCATCGCATTTTTTTCAGCGAGCTTTTCTTCATGGCGAGGCAACCACCAAATGGCATCTTGTGGTTCTGGTTTTACAGACAAAGGCATGTTGGTCGGATGTGGTGAAAACATAATAGAGAACTACCTGAAACTTCGTTGATGAAAATCATACTCTATAAAATTTCAGAAAGGCCACTATAAAAACAATAAAAGACACTGAGGTTTTAGTCTTGATCCTGTATTCTAAAAACTCATTTATTAACAAGACGACACGCTGTGAGCCTGATTCTTTTTTACATCAAAAAAACCGTTGGCATGATGTTAATGCCGATTCCGCTGACACTTTTGATAATGTGCCTGTCATTCTTACTAATGAGAAAACGCCCTAAAACCGCCAAGTTTTTCTTATTCTGCGGGATACTTTTATTGGGATTAACCAGTTGGAACCCCATGGCAGATCGGCTTATTTCGACCGTCGAAAAAGACATGTATCCCTTTGATATTCAACAGACTGTCGACATTGTTATTGTGCTCGGCAGTGGACACAAAGACCTAAACAACACGCCCGCGGTGATGGAATTGGGAAGCAGTGCGCTGTTTCGTCTTGAAGAAGGTTTGCGTATTTTAAACGCCAATCCCAACGCAAAATTGTTCGTTTCTGGTTATTCCGGTGGAATGACAGAATCACACGCAGACGTCATGCGCAAAGCAGCGATAGAATTAGGGACAAAACCCAATCGAATAAAAGCCTTTCCTCTCGCCAAAGACACTCAAGAGGAAGCCAAAAGTATGGCACCTTACTTAAAAGGAAAACGCGTTGCGTTAGTCACCGAAGCGTCGCATTTAAAACGGGCGACCATCTTCTTCAAGCAAGCTGGAATAGACACTATGCCAGCCCCCGCCATGTACTTAGGATCAGAAAAAAGTGATTGGCAAATCAACGCCAATGCCAGCTACAAAAGTGAACGCGCTTTTTACGAATGGCTAGGTCGCGCTTGGCAATGGATGAAAGGCTAGCGTTTATTTAGAAACATAAAAAAGCAGCGACCATTTCTGGTCACTGCTTTGTGTCAATCCAAACGTAACGTATTTCTAACCCATCAAACCTGAAACAAAAAGTTTTTGATCAGGTCTTTACCACCTTCAGTCGCGAAGGACTCTGGGTGAAATTGAATCCCTTGGATCGGGTATTCTTTATGGCGAATGCCCATCAGTTCAAAATCACCGCCGTTATGAATCGTCGCGATATCCTTGAAGTCAGCTTCTTTCAAATCGCCAACGGACGCAGTGACTTCTAGCACATCTGGGAAGCTTTCTGCTTCGGCGATTAATGAGTGATAACGCATCACTTCGAGTTGATCTGGAATGTCGTGAAAAATACCTTCGCCATTGTGGGTAATCGGGCTGGTTTTACCGTGCATTGGCAATGGCGCCTTGACGACTTTGCCACCGAATACATGACAAATTCCCTGCATTCCCAAGCAAACGCCCAGCAATGGAATGGTTTTTCCAAACTCTAAAATAACCTCAGCACAAATACCAAAATACGCTTTGTCATCTGGTGAACCGGGCCCTGGAGAAATAATAATGCGATCTGGTGCTGCCGCCCGAATGTCGTCTGATGTCACTTCGTCGTTACGCTTTACGATCACCTCAAAAGCGTCGATTTCACCACGGCTTTTTTCGGTTTCCAATACTTCACCAATAAACTGATACAAGTTGTAAGTGAAGGAATCATAGTTGTCGATAATATAAACTTTCATCTGTTCTTCCCTTACGCATTTTCTTCTGTGTTGGTTGGAGCGAAACTGTCTAACACGCGCTTGGTGCCAGCGAATTTGCGTTGGATTTCTTCATATTCGTCTTCGGCATTGGAGTCATACACATTGCCGCCACAGGTTTGCACATAAGCTTTGTTGCCATTGGCAAACACGGTACGAATCGGAATCGCAAACATACAATCGCCATTAAAAGAGAACTGACCAACCGCACCACCGTAAGGGCCACGACCGTCGTTTTCCAAATCGTCGATGATCTTCATCGCTTCGATTTTTGGTGCGCCCGTCAAGGTTCCTGCTGGGAAGTTACTCGCCAACGCCGAAAACATGTCGTGATCTTCCGCCATAATGCCGACAATTTCGCTCGAAATATGCTGAACGTGACTGAAACGTTTAATGTCCATCAAGCTACGCACTTTCACCGTGCCGAAGCGTGCCACGCGGCCAATGTCGTTACGATGCAAATCGACAATCATATTGTGCTCGGCGATTTCTTTTGGATCATTCAACAGAGCACGCGCGAACGCCGTGTCTTCTGCCGCGTCTTTACCACGCTTCGCGGTACCCGCTAACGGGAAAGTTTCCATTTCCCCTTGGCGAACGCGGAACAACAATTCTGGGCTCGCGCCGATGACTTTTTGCTCACCAAATTTGATGTAATACATTTGCGGTGACGGATTTACTTCACGTAATTGCTCGTACAAATTAATGGTATCGCCTTCCATATCGAACCATTTTTTAAAGCCCACTTCACACTGAAAGATCTTACCTTCGATGATGTCTTGCTTCACCTTGGCAACGGCATCGGCGTGATCGGTTTTACTCATCGACTCACCCGCAGGACGCACCACAAACGGGCCGTTCTCTGGTGTCGGTTCTGCCATCATGGCGTTAACCAAATCCACACGATTACCTTCAAAAACCTCGCCTTTAGAATGAGCGTCTTCGTAATAAAAGTAGATAACCTCGCCAGTCATCTTATCTAGAATCAAACCGTCTTTGTACAAACCAAAGCGAAATGCATCAAACATCTCGCTGGATTGCAGGTCTAACGTCGGCTCGAAATAATTCATACTGTCGTAACCGATATAACCCGTTAAACCACCAGCAAAGCCACGCGACAAAATATTCTGCGGCACAATATCACGCAGTAAATAATAAGGGTTGTCGGATTCATAAGACTCAGTGCTGCCATCACGTTCTTGAATAAACAGTTGTTTGCCTTCCGCCCAGATTAGCTTTTCTGGGTCAAAACCTATGATCGAATGGCGGGAAATAAAGCTCTCTTCACCAAGGGACTCCAACATAAAACAGTTATCAAAGCGCTTCTCAATCTTCTTAAACAAACTGAAAAAATCACAATCGGAACTGATGGTGACGTACTTAGGTTTGCGCGGTAGCGAGATGCGCTCAGGCTTTTTATTAGATTGACTCATATCTCTTTTAATTCCTTAAATGCTCGGGAACCACGGGTCACAGTGGCAATGCCTACGCCCAGCTGTTTCGCTATGTCGCGCTGCGGCACGCCTTGCTCCAACAGTTCTAAAATTTTAAGACGACGCAGCATTTCTTCAATTTCATTCGGTGTGAGCAACGCCTTTAAACGCTTCTCTAACACCAACCCATCATCTACTTCGGTTAAAAACTGGACCAAATCTTTCATATGCACTTCTATTCGATAAATAGCCATGTATTCATGTACTAGTACATTATAGATTTTAAGAAAGAGAAGCAACTATGTAAAGTGATAAAAATTACAATGAAAGTTATCATTTACGACAACTAGAGAGGGAAGGTTGATGCGTTTACAACACTTAAAACAACAGACATTGGCTAACTCAGAAGTTCGTGCGGAATATTATCAACTTGAAAATGAGTTCGCTTTTATCGATCAATTACTTTCTATGCGCGCCCAAGCGGGACTAACCCAAGAACAACTCGCAAAACGCATGCACACTCAAAAAAGTAATATCAGCCGACTAGAACGCGGCAACTTCAATCCAAGCTGGACAACATTATTAAAATACGCTCACGCCTGTGGTTTTGAACTCAACTTAATGCCGCAAAAAATGTCATAATTATCCATATTTATGATTCCTAACTTTAGCCAAAAAATGAACTTACCTAACCATAGAAGAGCACAACCGACTAGGCTATACTAAATATATCGTAGTTTAAGGAGATCAAAATGAAACACGGCTCAACTCTCACAGTGACTTCTAAACAACAAGCTTATACAAACAAAAAATGCGACAACTTCGTCGAAAGCATGCGTTTAGAAGGCTATTCTGTCGATAAATCACTTCTCTCTCTTAGCGCTCCAGAGAGAAAAATTAAAAAAGAACAACTCTTAAAGAAATACTTAGGCTAATCCTGTGGTAGATAAATACGGTGTAGGCCAAGACCCGTATACCTATTCAAATTCCAGTACTTTAATCAATAAGCTTGGTATTAAAGACTCCGTTGAGTTGAGTGAATTAGAGAACCAAATCTCTACTCTAGCGATTGCTGAGATTGACTTTAAACCAGCTCCCTACGACTTTTCCTACCTTTGTCTTCTGCATGAAAAGCTCTTTGGCGATTTATATCAATGGGCAGGAAAAATACGAACCATTTCGATTTCAAAGCAAGACACCCGTTTTTGCCAGCCTGAGTTTATTCAAAAAGAAGCTAATAAACTGTTTAAACAATTGAGCAAAAAGGATTTTTTCGAACAGTTAGGTTTCGATGACTTTTGCCAAGAAATGGCGGAGTTTTATATTGAATTGAATATGGTTCACCCGTTCCGAGAAGGAAATGGAAGAACGCAGCGTTTGCTGTTTGAACATCTAGCTATCGATTGTGGCTACAATTTAAGCTTTGAAGGCACCTCAAAGGATCAATGGATTGAGTCTAATATTCGTGGATGTCTAGATTGTAACTATCAGCCGATGACAGAGATATTTACCAGAAGCCTCTCCCCAATCATCTAACCATTCCAACACTCAGCCATACCCAGCCCGTATTTTGACTTTTATCGCCGCCATTTTCACCTAAGCGATGCTACTGCCTTGTCTTCACTGTAATGGCATTCTAACGTCGTATTATCTCTATCACTTAGGAATAAACGAATGACATTTTTCAAAGCCAAAGATTTTACTGCAGGTCGCGCTTGGGGAGCGTTAGACATTGCCAATATGAATGGTGTGACGACGCGTTTGCATTGGACCGATCAGCCGTACAAGTGGCATATCAATGATGGTGAAGAAGTGTTTGTGGTGTTGGATGGCGAGGTCAATATGCACTACCGAGTCAATGGCGTCGAAAACGTTACATTAATGACTGTGGGCGATATATTTTATGCAGCGATTGGTACGGAGCATGTTGCGCATCCTGTGGGTGAAGCCCGTATTTTGGTGATCGAAAAAGAAGGCAGTGTTTAAGCAACCTAAATGATTTTGTAATAAAGTGGCTCTCATACCGTCTAATAACCAATTGATTATTTACGCACTTGATGAGGAAGAAATAATGGGGTTTGTTGTGACGGTTTCTATGCTGTTGATTCTCTTAATGTCGGTTCCCAATCCTTTGCGGGCTTGGCTGCAGAAACACCAAGGTGAGCTTGCCCTCTGGGCTTTGTTGGCTGGCGTGTGGAATTTTGCTTGGCATGGATCTCAGCATCTTGGCGAGTTTTGGGGAAACGCCGCGTTTATTTCCGGTTTATTGATGGTGTTTACCAGCATGCCGTTACTTAAGATAGATAAATGGCCTTCAACTTTGAAGACCATGGTTCAAACCTATCAAACCGCATGCCCAAAAATACTGCATTATCTAGCGCTCTTTGCGCTCGCCATTTGTGCTGCACTTTATACTTACACTTTAATTCAACTCAATCTTGGCTAATAAAAAAAGAGAAACATCTTTAGGATCGTTTCTCTTTTTCAACGCTGCGCCATACGAGTTAACCAATAGCAATGATACTGCTACTCAGCCTCTACTTTATCCAATGCTTAAATCCAAGAATGAAAGGCAGCCTAAAATAAAGTGTAGCTTTACCGTGCATCTTACAAAAACATGCCGCCAGACGCTTCAATTCGCTGTCCTGTCATCCAGCCCGCTTCTTGACTGAAGAACAACCCAACCACACCGCCAATATCGTCCGCTTCGCCCACACGACCCAACGCCGTAATCGATGACACCATTTGGTTCATTTGTTGATTGTCGCGAATGTTGCCATCACGGAAATCTGTGGCGATTGCACCGGGTGCAATGGTATTCACTCGAATTTGTCGCGCTGCGAACTCTTTCGCCATATAGCGCGTCATCACTTCTACTGCTCCTTTGGCCATGGCGTAGGCGGCAGAACCCGGCAAGCTAAAACGCGCCAGACCCGACGACACATTCAAAATATGACCGCCGTCTTTGATGAACGGTAACAAGGCTTGCGTTAAAAAGAACGGGCCTTTGACATGAATCGCCAACATGTCTTCCAGCTCTTCGTACGTGGTTTCTTCTATGCTGGCGTGTAACCCTGTACCGGCGTTGTTGAGTAAATAATCAACATCATCACGACCAAATTCTTGATTGAGTATGCCTTTAATTTGCTGAGTAAATTCAGTAAACACCGCCACATCTCGTGTATCCAGTTGAGCAGCAAAGGCTTTCTGCCCTTTTTGTTTAATGGCTTCAACCACCTCTTGTGCTGCTTCGCGGTTGCTGTGGTAGGTGAATAATACATCTACCCCTTTTTCCGCCAATGCCAACGCGCTGCTTCTGCCTAAACCACGGCTACCACCAGTAATAATTGCTAACTTGTTCATCGTTTTCTCCACTCTACTTTTTCGGGATATGTCGGGGCAATGTCGCTGCGAAGCCAAGTTGGCACTCAGCACTGGCTCTCAACACTGTGCATAGAATAGGAAGTTTATTGTTGTCGATAAACGTGCTAGAAGTGATAACATTGTTCGCATTAAACGAACGAGGTGGGAACGATGGACAAGCTTGAAGCCATGCAACGTTTTGTTTTGGTCGCTCAATTTGGTAGCTTTACTAAAGCCGCCGACGCACTTGGCTTACCAAAATCAAGTATTTCCAGTGCGGTGCAAGGGCTCGAAAAATCCCTAGGCACTCGGCTCTTTCATCGTAGCACGCGCAGTATCACCTTAACTCAAGATGGCGAAACCTACTTGCCTCAATGCCAAACACTACTGGCAGAATTAGACGCTGTCGGAAGCCAATTTCGACGAAACCCAGATGATGTTCGCGGCGTACTCAGAGTCGACATGCCTAGCCGTTTTGCAACTACCGTGGTAATTCCTCATCTCGCCGACTTCATCGAGAACTACCCAAACATTCGTTTAAAAATCAGCAGCGCAGATTATCGAGTCGATCCAATCAAAGAAGGCATAGATTGCGTAATTCGAGTGGGCGAACTGGACGACAGTAGTTTGATCGCTCGACCATTAACGCACTACAGAAGCCTCAACTGTGTATCACCAAACTACGTAGAGAAGTTTGGTATTCCTCAAACACTCGCAGAGCTCGCCAACCACAAACTGATTGAGTATTCCCACACTCTGGGCAATCTCGATGCTCAATTTGAATACATGGAAGATGGGAAAGTAAAGCAAGAGTCCATGCCGAGCAGCTTGGCCGTGAATGGCACCGACACGTATTTGAACGCCTGTTTATTTGGACTTGGCATTGCTCAAATCCCAACTATTGGCGTAGAAAACTTGATCGAAGAAGGCTTACTTATTATGGTGTTGCCTCAATACGAAGCCGAACCGATGCCCGTTTCTTTGCTTTATCCATCACGCCGACAACCACCCAAACGTTTAATTGTTTTTATGGATTGGCTGCAATCCATCATGATAAAAAGCCACAAAGGATAAAGGCATTTTAATCAGATCATTGGAAAAAAACTGTTTCGAAAAACGCTTTATGCATATTCCAAAAAAGTTTATATAGTCCCGTTGTAATAACTAAATCTTTTAAGTAATCTACCCTCATATTGAGAATAACCGTTATTACACCGAGGATATTATGAAGTCTACACCACGTTTTTTAAAAGCCATTGTTGGCACACTATTATTGAGCGGAGCCGTTCAAGCGTCGGCTGCGGATCAAACTATTCTGAACACCTCTTACGACATCGCTCGTGAATTGTTCGCAACTTACAATCCTACGTTCGAAAAACACTGGTTAGAAACCACCGGTAAAACCATCGAAATCAAACAGTCTCACGCTGGCTCTTCAAAACAAGCCAATGCCATCATGAACGGCCTGCAAGCAGACGTCGTAACCTTTAACCAAGTTACAGACGTACAAGTGCTGCATGACAGAGCGAAGATGATTCCAGCAAACTGGAAAACTGCATTTCCGAACGCTAGCTCACCTTATTACTCCACGACGGCGTTTCTTGTTCGTAAAGGCAACCCAAAAAATATCCAAAACTGGGGCGATCTAGCACGTAACAATGTAGCACTGGTTTTTCCAAACCCTAAAACATCGGGTAACGGCCGTTACACTTATCTAGCCGCACAAGGTTACGCACAAAAAACCTTCGGCAAAGACAACGACGCTAAAATTGACGATTTCCTAGGCACTTTTCTGAAAAACGTGGCTGTTTTTGATACCGGTGGCCGTGGCGCAACCACCACGTTCGTTGAACGTGGCATTGGTGATGTATTGATTACCTTCGAATCGGAAGTCAATAACATCCGTAATCAATACGGTGCAGACAAGTATGAGGTAGTGGTTCCTAAAACGTCTATTTTGGCCGAGTTCCCAGTGGCGGTTGTCGCAAAAAATGCGAAAAAGAATGGTACAGAAAAGGTGTCTCATGAGTACTTAAACTACTTGTACAGCGAAGCATCACAGCGTCTTCTTGCTAGCTTTAACTACCGCGTTCATAACGATGTCGTAAAAGCAGAATTTGCTGACAAGTTCCCGGAAGTAACTTTATTAACCGTCGAAGAGATTGCCGGTGGCTGGCCAAAAGCCACTA
This sequence comes from Marinomonas primoryensis, assembly GCF_013372285.1. NCBI lineage: Bacteria > Pseudomonadati > Pseudomonadota > Gammaproteobacteria > Oceanospirillales > Oceanospirillaceae > Marinomonas > Marinomonas primoryensis. The sequence goes on from NZ_CP054301.1 coordinate 3,589,813, forward strand.
AAGAAATCTTCAAGAATGGTGGTAAACTAGACCAACTTCAACGTCGCTAAACAGTAGACGGATCGAATAAGCCGGATACGCTTGCGTATTCGGCCTTTCTGTCTTTACAGAGTGCCTTTTAAAAGAGCTTTTAAAGAAAGTCTTTTTAAAGTCACTCTTTTTTATTGGATCTTGGCGTTCACCGCAACACTTTCATTGCTAAAACATAGGCAAGTAAATGGCAACTCAACTTAGCGTGGCTGACACGCGACCTCGTCATAAACGAGTACTTCCCGGTCTGAGTTTAAGCTTAGGGACTTCCCTGCTTTTTATCAGTTTGATTCTGCTCTTACCCATGACTGGTCTGGTTATGCAGTCCGTCGATATGGGCTGGGATCGATACTGGCAAGTCATCAGCGATGAACGTGTTGTCGCCAGTTATAAAGTCACCTTATGGGCCGCGTTGATAGCGTCTCTTTTCAATGGCTTTTTTGGCCTCTTGCTCGCTTGGGTGTTAGTACGCTATGAATTTCCTGGCCGTCGTATTCTAGACGCTTTGGTGGATTTGCCTTTTGCCTTGCCAACCGCCGTTGCCGGTATCACCTTGGCAACCTTGTATGCTCAAAATGGCTGGTACGGACAAATACTTGAAAGCATCGGCATTAAAGTAGCCTACACACCGTGGGGCATTGTACTTGCCATGGCATTCACCAGTATTCCGTTTGTGGTCAGAACCGTTCAACCCGTTTTGGAAGAACTGTCGCCCGAAGAGGAGGAAGCTGGCATGACGCTAGGTGCGTCCGATTGGTCTGTGTTTCGTCGCGTGATTTTTCCGGCTTTGTGGCCAGCGCTTATGACAGGCATTGCCTTGTCATTCACTCGCAGTTTAGGGGAATTTGGCGCGGTCATTTTTATCGCTGGCAACATGCCATACGTCAGTGAGATTACCTCTTTGATGATTTTCGTCAGCTTACAAGAGTTCGACTTCCCTGCGGCCAGCGCCATTGCGTCGGTTGTGTTGATGGCGTCGCTTATCCTCTTGTTCGCCATCAACATCTGGCAAGCGCGTTATTTACGTCGCCTTCACGGACGCAGCTAGGAATATATTATGTCTTCTCACCAAGCACCCGGACAACGCCACCAGCTCAGAGTCGGGGACAGCCCCTGGGTCAAAGGCCTGTTAATTGGCTTTACCTTATTTTTAACCGTGATATTGCTGGTTGTGCCGCTTATCGCTATTTTCCAGCAAGCCTTTGTGGAAGGCGCCGCGCATTATTTCAATAGTCTGTTGGAAGCCGATACGCTGCACGCCATTGGTTTAACCCTTGTAGTAGCAGCGCTCACCGTGCCAATCAATCTGGTATTCGGCGTCATGTTGGCGTGGTCAGTGACCCGCTTTGAGTTCCCCGGTCGTAAAATTTTAATGACCTTGATGGACATTCCTTTTGCCGTCTCGCCCGTCGTGGCGGGTTTACTGTATCTGTTGCTGTACGGTAACAATGGCTGGATTGGCTCGTGGCTTTATGACCAAGACATCCAGTTAATGTTCGCGTGGCCGGGGATTGTTATGGTCACCGTGTTTGTCACTTGTCCATTTGTGGCGCGTGAATTAATTCCTCTAATGCAACAACAAGGTCGAGAAGACGAAGAAGCGGCGGTCATTTTGGGCGCTTCTGGCTGGCAATTATTCCGCCGCGTCACCTTACCCAATATCAAATGGGCACTGATCTACGGGGTAATTCTGACCAACGCCCGTGCCGTCGGAGAATTCGGCGCGGTGTCCGTGATATCGGGCAATATTCGTGGCGAAACCAACACCTTGCCGCTGCACGTTCAATTGCAATACGAGGATTACCAAGCCGCTGCGGCCTTTGCCAGCGCCTCGCTATTGGCGATGATTGCCTTACTCACACTGCTACTGAAAGCCTTTATCGAATGGCGTCAGGAACGCAGTTTAAAAATTGAAGCAGAAAAAGAAAGACAGGTGACACAATGAGTATTTTGATTGAAAACATTTCCAAAAAATTCGGGCACTTTCAAGCCTTGTCACCTTTGTCATTGGATATCAACGAAGGCGAAATGATCGGTTTGCTTGGCCCGTCTGGGTCCGGGAAAACCACGCTGTTGCGTATCATTGCTGGATTAGAAGGCGCAGACACAGGGCGTATTCAATTTGGCGACCGAGATGTCACCAACTTGCACGTGCGTGATCGTCGCGTCGGTTTTGTATTCCAAAACTACGCACTTTTTCGTCATATGACGGTTGCCGATAACGTGGCTTTTGGGCTGGAAGTCTTGCCTCGTAAAGAACGCCCAAGCGTTTCTGAAATACAAAAACGTGTCATGCATTTATTGGACATGGTGCAGCTTGCTCACCTTGCTAACCGTTTCCCATCGCAGCTTTCTGGTGGTCAAAAACAGCGTATTGCCTTGGCAAGAGCTTTGGCAACACAACCAGAAGTACTGTTACTAGATGAACCTTTTGGCGCCTTAGACGCAAAAGTCCGCAAAGAACTACGTCGCTGGTTACGCGGATTACACGAAGAGTTAGGGTTCACAAGTGTGTTCGTCACCCACGATCAAGAAGAGGCGCTGGAGCTGTCTGATCGCGTTGTGGTGATGAGTAACGGACACATCGAACAGATCGATCAACCGGGCGCACTTTACGCGTCACCGAACAGCCGCTTTGTGTTTGATTTTCTAGGCAATGCCAATGTTTTTGAAGGCAAGATTGAAAACGGTAAGTGGCATAATCAGCAAGCGAACATTGTTTTGCCTGACTCTATCGGGCAAAAAAGTGTCGGACAAAACAGCGCTGAAAAGAAAAGTGGTCAGCTGTACATTCGCTCGCATGAATTTTTCGTTTCAAAAGAACCAACAGCTCAAGCGAACTTGCCATTGCGCGTAATTGCTATTAACCCAATTGGTGCCGAAGTTCGCCTTGAGCTAACACCAATTGATTGGCACAGCAAAGAAATATGGGAAATTGATTTACCTCATAAAGCCTTCGACAAGAACTGCTTCGAAAAAGGCCAAACCGTTTATGTCACACCCAAAGCAGGCTATTTTTTCGCCGAAGACGCAAAAAAACCGGTGTTATTGAATTGGGAAACGGAAAAAATCATTACAACAGAAAAGGCCTAATTCAATCGATACAGGAGCGACACGAGTCGTGTTGCTCCTAAATTTTTTATCTAACAAAAAACGCATCTCCATTTCTCATCGTTCACCCAAAATACTCTAACAAGCATTCGTGGCATACCCCGGCATTTATTTTGCCTTAGATATGCGATATTGTGTCGATAAAATTAGAGCGGGATTTAAGGCATGTTAGAAGCAAGTAATAAGCTAGGCACATCACACTTTCAAAGCCACCTAAAACGCACAAATCTTGCTTTTACTAATTCAACACTTACCAAAAATTCTTCTACACCACCAAGAAGAGCAAATTTTGTTCTTCTCGATCATTTTTCCATGTCGTGTTTTTCTGTTGCGTTAGACACCCTAGTCACCCTTAACATGGTTCATGACAATCCGATTTATGAATGTAAAACCTACAGTTTACACGACCAAAAAGCACTGTCGGATGTCTCTATCTCGTTGGCAACCGACGGTAACATACAAGATATAGAAATAAGTAAAGATTCCATTTTGGTAATTTGCGGAGGCTTTCGTAGCGCGCTTAAATCCGAACCATTACTGAATAAAAAAATAGCCAAAGCAGCACAATTAAACGCAACCATCATGGGACTCTGGAACGGTAGTTTTTATATTGCTGATAGCAGAATACAGACAGGAAATACTATTTCCATTCATCAAGACAACAAAGCCATTATGGAAGAACGCTTTCCTGCCTTAAGTCTATCAACATCCGTTTTCACAGAAGAAGGCACCTTGTTAACCTCCTCAGGCCCCAACAGCGCCCTAGATATGATGCTTCATTTCATTACCACCTCTTATGGAACAGACTATTCTCAGGCTGTCGCAGAAGTGATTGGTTCGGACCGATCCACTAGTACAAATACTAAAGTCACTAACCATTTTTTAATGTCCGAGCCACACATCCCAAATTGTATTAAAGAAGCCATTTTGTTGATGGAAAGCAATATTGAAGACCCATTAAGCATCGATGAACTAGCGCAACTCGTCGGTATTTCTCGACGACAAATCGAGAGGCTATTTAAGAGCAATGTAGGCGTCACTCCTGCGCGTTATTATATGGAACATCGCCTAACGCACGCTCGCCAGCTGATACAACAGTCCAACTTAAGTATATTTGAAGTTTCTGTTGCCTGTGGCTTCGTCAGTTCGGCCCACTTCAGTCGCACTTACCATCGTTTTTTTGGTAAGTCTCCAATTGATACACGCCGCACCTCTCAAGCTAGCCAAAATTAAATGTCGTCAGCACACTCTATTAAATAGCCAAAAAAGTAGGTAACAATGCAAGCCGTCATTTTTGATATGGATGGATTACTGATAGATTCAGAGCCGTTCTGGAAACAGGCAGAGTACGATGTATTTACGTCGGTTGGAGTGAATGTTTCACCGGATTTAGCGGGACTCACCGCTGCAATGACAACCAAAGAAGTCACTGAATTTTGGTATGCAAAACAACCGTGGGAAGGCGTTTCTCTTAAGGCAATAGAAAATCGCGTTGTTGAGCGAGTCAAATATCTGATCGAGACTCAAGGCAAGGCAATGAGCGGCGTTCATGATTTGCTGATCTCACTACAGCAAGCCGATATAAAGATTGGTCTGGCAACGAATTCACCCAAAAGCATCATTCCAAGCGTACTACAGCGTTTAGATATTGCTGACTATTTTATGACTTACACATCAGCAGAAGAAGTAAGCCAAGGGAAACCGGCCCCAGACGTTTATCAGCTCACATTAGCAAAACTCAACATCAACGCAGACCAATGCATAGCCTTTGAGGATTCACTCGGCGGTATAAAAGCTGCATTAGCGGCTGGCATTCAGCCAATCGCCATTCCGCATACTGACGAGTTCAACCATACAAAATTTGACCTTGCAGCACTCAAGCTACGAAGCCTGACTGAATTTAATCAGTCTATGGGGAAAGCGTTGTTACCTCAAAAATGAGCATCAAAGTTTCATCAAGCTTTTAATATGGCAAAACGCGGCGCGGCCTAATGCATCGATGTTGTAACCTCCTTCTAGCACAGATACGACTTTTCCTTCGCAATGACGTTCTGCCACGTCCATCAAACGGTCTGTGATCCAAGTAAAGTCTGATTCACTCAATCTAAGTTGTCCCATTGGGTCTTCTTTGTGCGCATCAAAGCCTGCTGAAATCATCACAAGCTGAGGTTTGAACGCATCCAAGGCCGGTAATAGTTGCTCTGTGATGATGGCTTGAAAGGCGTCACTACCAGAACCTGCTTCAAGCGGCATGTGTAAAATATTGTCGTGGGAAGCGCCCGGATCGCTGTAAGGATAAAACGGGTGTTGGTAGCTAGACGCATAAAGCACGTTTGGATCATCTTTAAAAATGTCTTCCGTACCATTACCATGGTGAACATCAAAATCTACGATGGCAACTCGCTCTAACCCATGATGACGCACTGCATGGCGAGCCCCCACTGCGATGTTATTAAAAAAACAGAAGCCCATGGCCTTGTCGTATTCGGCATGATGGCCCGGTGGACGAATCGCGCAAAAAGCATTATCCATCTCGCCTGCCATCACCAAATCCACTGCTTGAACAACCGACCCTGCTGCGAACAACGCGGCGTCTAATGTGTGCGGCATCATCAAGGTTTCCGGCTCAATTTCTAAATGCCCTTCTTCTGGCGCTCGGGCAAAGATAGAGTCTACATACGCTTGATCATGCGTTGCAATAAGCTGCTCGCGAGTAGCGGGCGTCGCTTCAAGACGACGTAGAAAGTCCATCAACTGCCCCGTGATCAAACGGTTCTGGATTGCACCAAGCCGTTGCGGAGATTCGGGATGATCGTCTCCCATGTCATGCTTGTCGCAATACGTGTGTGTGATATAGGCGGTCGTCATGTCATATCCAAATGGGTTCTTATTATTGTCTTTAATCGTCCAGTATAAAGCCATAAAAGCACAAAGACAGTCTACCCTACCATGGTCTACAATTCGTCTTTAAGCAGACTGTGCTACTGTCATAAAATACTTATTACGCATCAGGAGAATATCGAGTGAGCCAACATGCCTTGCAACCGCTACTCGCCCCAACGTCGATGGTAATTTTGACAGGGGAAGACGCTCAAGACCCCCTGATGCTGGCCCTGTTGCAGTCTTTGTCTAAGGCTGAAAAAGTCAGTACTGGCAAAAAATGCCCTATTAGCTTAGTTGGCATCGAACCGACAACACCCTTCTCTTTTCCTCTATTCTCAACACTGGATGCATTACCAAAAAGCCCTGATCTAGCGGTGCTCGTCGGCACCTATTCAAACACCTCAATGGAAGACATTATTGCGTCGTGTGGTCAGGCTGGCATTGGCTCTTTATTAATGCTGTCTTGGACCAGCGAGCCAGAAGACACGTTAGTCGAAGTGTTACGCCAGCACAATGTGCGCTTACTCGGCCCCAACAGCTTCGGTGTTTGTCGACCCAAGCAAGGCGTATTCGCTTGGTTGGGTTTAACGCAGCCATTGCCCGGAAGGTTGGCGCTGATGTCCCAATCTGGCACCGTTGCCAGTGCTTTAGTCGATTGGGCGACATGGCAAGGCATTGGCTTCTCTCAAGTCGTGTCGATGGGCACACCGGTCGACGTGATGCCATCGCAAGTTTTGGATTATTTATCCACCGATTTCGACAGCCAAGCCATCTTGATGTATTTACAAAAAATAGGTCGACCAACGCGTTTCCTTAGTAGCCTGCGAGCCACGGGGCGAAGTAAGCCAGTTGCCGTGGTGACAGAACACTCTATCGGCGCCGATGAGCGAGTATTAGATGCGGCCCTGAGCCGAACGGGTGCTGTGCGTGGTCGTCGCTTAAATGATTTGATTGCTGCCGCGTCGGTCATGACCAACGCCCGTCGCGTTAAAGACGGATCACTATTAATTATCGGCAACGGCGCTGGTCCGGGTGAACTGGCCGCACAACGTGCGATAGAGCTCGATATCGACTTACTCAGTCCACAAGGCGAATTACGCGATAAACTGGAATCTACCATGGCCGGGCGCGGTGGTATTGGCCCTGTCACCACCGTCTGGGCAAGTTGCGCAACGGACTTGTTTATTGACCTCGCTGCAGACGCCCTTAGTAGCCAAGAATGCGGCGCGGTGCTGCTTACCTTGAGTCCAACAGCTTTGATCGATATAGATTCTTTATACGATTTGATTACCCAACTGCACCGCACCCAGAAGAAACTGGTGATGGTGTGTTTGCTTGGCGGCGGTAACATGACCAAAATGCGTACGCGCATTAATGAAGCGGGCATTCCAACATTTCGAACCCCAGAAACGGCCATCGAAGGCTTTCAATTTTTAGTACAATTCCAACGCAATCAGTTACTCGCCAAACAAACCCCAGACAGCCATGCGTTTCGTTTTAAAATTGATGTGTCTGAAGCAACTCAAACGCTGAATCAATTCCTCAAAAGCGGCCAACACACGCCACACGCCGATGAACTGCGTGAGACTTTTGAGTTGTTCCACATTCGCTTAATTTCTCGCCGTCAGGCTTCTCATCAGTTGTCTGCACCGGTTCATTTACGGGTATTCCAAGACGCCGTCTTTGGTCCTGCTATTGGCTTGTCGTTAGAAGGCGCTCAACAACACAAACAAGCCGAAGCCGTCGCCTTACCACCGCTTAATACCATTTTGGCCAAAGACTTAATCCAGCGAGCTTTTCCCGACGAAGCGTCGTTTGAACTAGAAAGCTTGCTGCGCAACTTATCGACCATGGTGTGTGAGTTACCAGAAATTGAACATTTAGAATTGGCCGATGTGAGGATTCACGACAGTGGCAGTGTGTATGCGAATGTCACCGCCAATCTGCGCTCTTGTAAGAATTGGCGACGTTATGAACACCTTGCGATTCACCCTTATCCAAGGCAATGGGTGTCAGAACATCTACTGAAAAATAATGACGTCGCCACCGTGAGACCGGTGTTACCTCGGGATTCAGGAATCCTCGCAGACTTCGTTCGCAGCATGTCCCATGAAACACGTTATTTTCGCTTTATATCAAATATCGAAGAACTGACACCGCGCATGCTCTCCAGCATGTCGCACATCGATTACGACCGTGAAATGGCGCTACTGGCGGTCATTCATCGAGATGGGCAAGATTTGCTGATTGGCACGGCGCGCTATATCGATAATTTTGATGACCAGAGCTGTGAGTTTGCCGTGGTATTGGGGGATGAGTTCCAAGGTCTAGGATTGGCTTCTTACCTAATGCGACAGCTGTTTCAAGTCGCCGCTGACAAAGGCATTAGGGTCATGAAAGGCATCGTTTTGGCGGAAAATAAACACATGCTCGATTTCTGTCGTCATCTTGGATTCAGCATCAAACGTGATGAAGATGACTTCGGACAAATGATCGTCACCATCAAACTCACGCCAACCTTGCTTGAAAAATGCCGAGACACTTCCTAATAATAGAACCGAGACCTTTTTCACAATGTCACGAGCGAAGTCGTTGTGCAAAGGTCTCAACGTAAAACTTCGATTTCAACCTTAATAACACCAGAACGCGTATTGCCGATTCGCTGAAATGCCGATTTACTCAAGTCGATAATACGACCTCTTACGAACGGCCCACGGTCATTAACCCGCACCACAACACTCTTACCATTCGCGATGTTCGTCACTTTGACTTTAGAACCAAAAGGCAAACGTTTATGGGCGGCCGTCATGGCTTTTTGATCAAACAATTCACCACTGGCGGTTTTTCGCCCTTGATATTTCATTGCGTAATAACTGGCTTCGCCGCTTTCTTCAAAGCCCTTTGAGTCAGATCGACTAATAGGGCCACTCGCACAGGCTGTCAAAACAAGCGACAACATAACCCAACACAAGATACTGATTTTTCGCATTGTATTTTCTTTTCCTTTTGGTCGTCTTAATTACAAAGGGTCATATTACTCGATTACATGTTTGCTTATCGACCCTACCTCTGTCTTGTTTCTGTCGATAAAAAGTACACAAAAACAAAAAAACCACGTTAAACGTGGTTTTTTGATACTCACACCAAACCTTAGCTGGCTTGCTGTTCTCTGTTTTGTTGTCTCTTTTTTACTGTTTAAGGTTTTCAGGCCCAAACGAAAACGGTAACAATGCTTCCATTGAGAGGGTTTTGCGTACGCCTTGCGCACCACAAATATGAATCATGGTATCAGCGGAAGAAAATTCACGGATCTTCTGACGGCAGCCTCCACAAGGTGTGACCAAAGCATCGCCATGACCAATCACATAAATATCTTTGATTTGTGTTTCGCCATCAAGAACCATAGACGCAATCGCACCGGCTTCAGCACAAGTCCCTTCTGGATACGCCGCATTTTCAACATTACAACCAGAGTAAAATTTACCACTCTTGGTTAAAATGGCCGCACCAACCTGAAAATGAGAGTAAGGAACATACGCCTTACTCATCGCATTTTTGGCAAGCTCGATCAGATTTTCACTTTGCTTTACATTAGACATATTAGGCTCGCTCTTTCACATAGGGGCGCCCGATGGCTTTTGGCCCAACGGCTTTGCCGATGAAACCCGCCAATAACAATACCGTTAATACATACGGTAATACTTCGATTGCCTGAACGGGTACTTCGCCAATGCCAGGAATCACCACCCCTTGCATACGAATAGCAACAGCGTCTAAGAAGCCAAACAGCAAACAGGCAAGCAACACGGGAACAGGACGCCATTTACCGAAAATCAGCGCCGCCAGCGCCATATAACCTTTACCTGCGCTCATGTCTTTCAAGAAACCGGCATTATGAGCCGTCGATAAATACGCTCCGGCGATGCCACACAAGATGCCACAAATAATCAAGGCACGATAACGAATGAAGGCCACCGAAATACCCGCAGTATCCACCGCATGTGGGTTTTCACCCACAGCGCGAAGACGTAAACCAAAACGTGTTTTGTAAATTGCCCAATAGGTCACAGGCACCATCGCAAAAGCCAGATAAACCAAAATATTATGACCGCTGAGTAGTTCGGAATAGATCAGACCAATCACAGGCACATCAGCCAAAGCATCAGCAAAAGGTAAGGTAATGGATAAGAAGCGCGAGTCTCCAGACAACGTCGGTGTTTGACCACCCATACCGAACCAGTCCATCGATAAGGTTACTGTTAGCCCTGCCACTATTGTATTAATCGCTACACCTGAGACGATATGATCGCCTCGGTGTGTAATACATGCAAAGCCGTGAACCATCGCCAATGAAACAGACGCCATAATACCAAAACACAAACCGATCCAAGCCGATCCAAATACCGCCGCTCCCGCCGCTGCCGCAAAAGCACTGCCTAGAATTTTACCTTCTAAGCCAATATCAACAATGCCAGCTCGCTCGGAATACAAACCCGCTAACGCAGCAAAAATCAAAGGAGTAGACACCCGCATCGTTGCGTCTAACATAAGTATCAATGTTTCAAACATATTTTTTCCCTACGCTACCGCTCTGCGAATAAAAAAGCCTTCGATACGATCTTTAAACATGTGTTCAAGCGCACCAGAGAATAAAATAACCAAACCTTGAATAACGACTACGATTTCAGGTGTGATCGTCGGAATTTCAAACGCCAACTCAGCCCCGCCTTGATACAAGGCACCAAACAGTATGGCGGCCAGAATGATACCAACCGGATGATTACGTCCCATCAAAGAAACGGCAATGCCCGCAAAGCCATAACCCGCAGTGAAGTTAAGCAACAAACTGTGGTTTACACCCATGATTTCGTTGATGCCAACAAAACCCGCTAAACCACCAGAAATGAGCATCGCCCAAATGGTCACTTTAGCGGTATCGATGCCTGCGTAGCGCGCCGCTGTCGGGTTGGTTCCCAACGTACGCAACTGATAACCCCAGCGCGTATGCCAGAGTAATGCCCAAACAAGCACACAACAGATCAAAGCAATCACAAAAGCAAAGTTAAGCGGTGAATCACCTATTTCAATACCCAATGGCGATAAAAATTCATGCAGGTAAGGTAGCCACGCATTTTCATCAAACGTGCGGCTATTCGGAGCCATACGGCCGTCTTCTTTTAACCAGTTAACGATGAGGTAAACCATCAAAGAGGAGGCTATGAAGTTAAACATGATAGTAGTGATAACGATGTGGCTGCCACGACGCGCTTGTAAATACGCAGGGATATACGCCCAAGCCGCACCAAAGACACCCGCACCAATAATCGCCAAAGGTGCAATAACATAAAAAGGCATGGTTTTGTCTAGGGACAAACACACCAAGCCAACACCCAACCCACCAATATACGCTTGGCCTTCACCACCGATATTGAATAAGCCGCCTTTAAAAGCTACCGATACAGCCAAACCGGTAAAGATAAGGTTTGTCGCATAATACAGAGTATAACCAACCCCTTCATCGTAACCAAAAGCGCCGTATATCAAATAGCCTGCGGCTTCGAGCGGGTTTTCACCGATGGCTAAGATCACCAAACCAGAAACCAAAAAGGCGAGTGTAATATTAAGGATAGGGATAAGAGCCATGTTGACCCAAGCAGGAACTTTCGCCTGACTCATGCGGACACCTCTTCTTCGTTGTGAGCATTCGCCATCATTAGACCCAAAGTTCGTTCGTCAGCGTCTTTTGCATCAAGTTCGCCCACAATCGCACCATCAAACATCACTAAAATGCGATCACTCAGTGCCATAATTTCATCCAATTCAACAGAGACCAACAAAATAGCTTTGCCTGAGTCCCTTAGTTTCACAATCTGTTCGTGTATATTTTCAATCGCCCCAATATCGACACCGCGTGTCGGTTGGCCGATCAAGAGAATATCTGGGTTCTGCTCGACTTCACGAGCAATAACGATCTTTTGCTGATTACCGCCCGAAAAATTTGCGGTTTTCAAATGTGGATTTGGTGGCCGAACATCCCAAGCAGCCATTCGCTCACTACACTCATCAATCATGACCTTGCGGTGCATGAGAATTTTACCGTTATAAGCTTCAGAATTGTGATAACCGAGTACAGCGGCTTCATAAGCTTCAAAACCGGTTACTAGGCCCATTTTATGTCGATCTTCTGGAACATGTGCCATTTTAAGCTCACGCATTTCAGCCGCATCTTTTGGCGCTTTCGCCGTGATAACCTGACCAGCAACGTGAATTTCACCTTCGCTCATTGGCTCAATGCCAGAAAGTACATTCAATAATTCACTTTGGCCATTACCAGAAACCCCTGCAATGCCAAGAATTTCACCCGCACGAAGCTCTAAACTTACATTCTTCAAGCGCTTCACGCCTTGGCTGTCAAACAAAGATAAGTTTCGAGCAGAAAGGAAAACATCACTTGGCTTGGCGTCGCCTTTGTCTACGGTTAGGCGCACTTTCTTACCTACCATTAACTCAGCCAATTCCTCTTTATTTGTCTGTGAGGTTTCACGATGAGCGACCATCTGTCCTTGGCGCATCACGGAAATATTGTCCGTAGACGCCATAATCTCACGCAATTTATGCGTAATTAACAATACGGTAACACCCTGATCTTTTAGCGCTTTAAGAATACGGAAAAGATGATCCGCTTCTTGCGGGGTTAACACACCCGTTGGCTCATCCAATATGAGGATACGAGCACCACGATAAAGCGCTTTTAATATTTCAACTCGCTGCTGCAAACCAACCGGAAGTTCTTCAACGATTGCGTCTACATCAATGTCCAAACTGTATTCTTTTGCGAGGCGCTGCAATTCCACACGAGCCGTGTCTATGCCGTTTTTCAACAAGGCACCGCCTTCTGCACCCAAGATCACATTCTCAAGCACACTAAAATTCTCAACCAGCATGAAATGCTGATGCACCATACCTATACCCGCATTGATGGCATCTTGGGAACTGCGTATATCGACACGCTTACCATCCACTTCTATGTGCCCAGTATCGGCTTCATAAAAGCCATAGATGATACTCATCAAGGTGGACTTTCCCGCGCCGTTTTCACCAATAATGCCGTGAATCGTACCTGCAGGAACTTGTAAGCAAATATCTTTGTTGGCCTGAACGGCACCAAAGCGTTTGCTGATATCGCGCAATTCAATTGCGTAAGGCATTGTTTTATTTGTCATATCTAAAAGTAATTCATCTGCTTAAAATGGAACACACTCAATGTACCTCATGGGCAAAAACACTCAGTATGTTTTTTGTTACTACTTCTTTTACATAGTAATCAATGTCTGCAATCCAAATTCATCGCTGCATCATTCAGTAAGAATACTAGAGCAAAAAAAACAGCTGCCCGCTAATAACGGGCAACTGTTTTTCTATGTAACTTAATAGTTACAAGTATTGTCTGACATGTAGTCATGGACTTTTATGTCACCGCTAACAATCTTAGCGCGAATGTCTTTTAGCTTCGCTTTCATGTCCGCTGAGACGAGGCTTGCATTGTTATCATCAAGCGCCCAATCAACACCGCCCTCAGCCAAACCTAGAACCACCATACCTGGCTTCCAAGTACCTGCTGCCGCGTCTTTGTATGTTTTATAAGCGGCTTGATCTACACGCTTAACCATAGACGTTAGCATTGTGCCTGGTTGAATATGGTTTTGGTTTGAATCAACACCAATGGCCAATTTACCTTCATCTTTCGCAGCCTGATACACACCGATGCCGGTACCACCAGCGGCAGCAAATACAACATCTGCGCCTTTAGAGAACTGACTCTTAGCAAGTTCAGACCCTTTCGTTGGATCGTTAAACGCTGCACCAGTAGAGCCTGTCATATTTTGAAAAACGGTTGCGCTAGAAGACGCGTATTTAACGCCTTGCTCATAACCACAGCCAAATTTACGGATAAGAGGAATATCCATACCGCCGATAAAACCAACCATGTCGGTTTTAGACGCCATGGCAGCCAAAGCACCCACAAGGAATGATCCTTCATGCTCTTTAAAGATAACAGACTGAACGTTCGGAAGATCGATCACACCATCGATAAGCGTAAAGTTGATGTTAGGGAAATCTTTCGCCACTTTCTCAACCGCAGATGTCATATTGAAACCAACAGTAACGATTGGCGAGTAACCTCGTTTGGCAAGACGGCGTAAACCTTGCTCTACTTGGGCTTCATTTTTAGGCTCAAACTCTCGAACCTGAATGCCGCTGTCTGTCGTGTATTTTTTAACGCCGTTGTAAACACCTTCGTTAAAAGATTTGTCGAATTTACCCGCTTGATCGTAAACAACCGCAGGGTCTGCTGCTTGAGCCATACTTGCTGAGATGGCCAAAGCCGTGACGGACGCAAAAAAGACACCTTTCATTCCAATTCCTCTTATATATGTAATTGAATCTAGGCAGTTTAAATCTTGCCTAACTGGTCAAAAATAAACCCATTAACAAAATACCGCAATAAAATCTGCACATTTTAAGCAATATTTTTACTCATAGTGCAAAAACCTAATGTCTATAATCATTTTTTATAGTCACTTTTTATAGCCACTTGATCAATAGCATATGCCAGCAATTATTATGCCCAATACGATCAAGTTTGACAGTTCACACAAAAAACGGTGCTGCGCTGAGCTTGCCGAATCTCTTTCAACGGAGCATGACAAACAGCACAAGGTTTATTCGCTCGACCGTAAACGGCTAATTCTTGCTTGAAGTAACCAGGTTTACCATCGCCACCAACAAAGTCTTTTAATGTCGTTCCACCTTGCTTGATTGCCGCGGCAAGCACGACTTTAATGCACTCAACCAAGCGCGCTAAACGCACCTTACTTATCTTACCAGCTAAACGATCAGGTCGAATACCCGCTTTAAACAAAGCTTCATTTGCGTAGATATTGCCCACGCCCACAACGACTTTGCTGTCCATAATAAAGGTCTTAATAGGCACTTTTCGGCCTTTGGCTCGTGCATACAACATATCGGCATTGAAAAGATCTGATAACGGCTCAGGGCCTAAATGCCGAATGAGCTCGTGTTCATTCCAGTCATCCGTCGTCCATAAAATAGCGCCAAAACGACGTGGATCCGTATATCTCAGCCACACATCATCGTCGGTAAAACAAAAATCTACATGATCATGAAAAAGCGGCGGCGTATCGGCGGGTACAAAATACAAACTACCAGACATGCCAAGATGAACAATTAACGTCCCTTTGGTGGTATGAATACCAATGTACTTACCACGTCGAGTTAAGTGTGTAATTTCCTGACCTACCATGCCTGAACTTAGCTCAGGCGTAATCAGCCAACGCAGTTTTGGCTGACGAATATCGACGTTAGCAAGCGAGCGCCCAACAAGATGAGACTCTATACCACGTAGTGTGGTTTCCACTTCCGGTAATTCAGGCATCAGTGACCTCGGCGATAATTAAGCAAGCACAAACAATACTGACCAAAAGAACAAAATGCTTCTACTAGATACAAAAAAACCGACTCTAGGAGTCGGTTCTTTCTTAAGAAATCGAAAATTATTTAATTTTCGCTTCTTTGTACATAACGTGTTTACGTACAACTGGATCAAACTTTCTCATTTCAAGTTTGTCCGGAGTATTTCGCTTGTTCTTGTCAGTCGTGTAAAAGTGACCAGTACCAGCAGAAGATACCATGCGAATTAAATCGCGAGCGCCTTTAGAAGCCATGATTCAGATCCTTATACTTTTTCGCCGTTGGCACGCATTTCAGTAAGAACTGTTTCGATGCCTTTTTTATCGATAATACGGATACCTTTAGAAGATACACGTATACGGATGTAGCGGTTTTCACCTTCGACCCAAAAACGGTGCCAATGAAGGTTTGGAAGAAAACGACGCTTAGTACGACGCTTTGAGTGAGAAACGTTATTTCCTGTAACAGGACGCTTCCCAGTAACTTGACATACGCGAGACATAATTAAATACCTTTTGCTATCCAGAAGATTATTGGAAGTGTTTCACTTCCTCAGGCGGAGCATGATTCCTTGTGAACCAAAAAAATCCCATACCGAGGATATAGCGGCGCGCATTTTCCCATAAGCCAACCCATTGAGCAAACCTTTTGTAAGAAAACTGATCATTTAGTAAGCGTAAAAGACAATCACAGCCGTAATAACCCGTCACACACCTACAAATCTAAACGGCAACACCACCCATGATTGAATTTTTAAGCTATAGCAACCCTCTTTCTGCCAAGGAAACCGGCGCACCATCTCCAACGACAAAGTGATCCAACAGGCGAACATCAACAAGATCCAAAGCGCGTTTGATTTTATCCGTGATGCTAATATCAGCCTGACTTGGCTCGGCTACGCCGCTTGGGTGGTTGTGAGCCAAAATCACGGCGGCGGC
Organism: Marinomonas primoryensis; assembly: GCF_013372285.1. Taxonomy (NCBI): domain Bacteria; kingdom Pseudomonadati; phylum Pseudomonadota; class Gammaproteobacteria; order Oceanospirillales; family Oceanospirillaceae; genus Marinomonas; species Marinomonas primoryensis. The sequence continues at coordinate 3,606,267 of NZ_CP054301.1, forward strand.
ATTATAGTGCAATGCGGCTTTGACCACTTCTCGTGGATACACAGCGGCAGCGTCTATGGTGCCCATGAAGAGCTCTTCATAACGAATCAATCGATGTTGAGTATCGAGAAACAAGACGGCAAATACTTCCCGATGAGAATGACGTAATTGCGAGGAAAGGTAAGTTCGAACGTGTTCGGCACTGGTGAATACCGTTTCACGCATTAATTGCTCTTGTAAATGCCGTTTGGACATTTCTAACACGGCTTGCAACTGAGTATATTTGGCATCGCCCAATCCAAAACCCTTGCAAAATTCTTCCCGACTCGCCGACATTAAAGACCGCAGGCCACCAAATTGAGATAAAATTTGCCGAGCCAGTTCCACAGCGCTAACGCCTCGCGTACCTGTGCGAAGAAAAATCGCCAGTAATTCAGAGTCACTTAATGCACCAGCACCTTGGTGGATGAGCTTTTCGCGGGGCCTTTCTTGTTCAGGCCAATGTTTAATACTCATGATCTGCTCCTTGATCCATGATAATCTTGCTTTAAAAGGCGTCCTGCCTCTAGCTAACTTTATCTTCCACTGAACGTATTGAGAAGTTTTTTATGTCAAACCTCACTCAAAAACGCATTCTATTAGGCATTACTGGTGGTATTGCTGCTTATAAGAGCATCGAGCTAATTCGCTTACTGACCAAAGCGGGTGCAGAAGTGCAAGTCGTTTTGACGGAAGGCGCCAAAGCCTTCGTGACGGAAATGACACTACAAGCGATCTCTGGAAATCCTGTACGCAGTACCTTATTGGACCCAAACGCCGAAGCGGGCATGGGACACATTGAACTAGCAAAATGGGCTGATTTAATTGTCATCGCGCCCGCCTCAGCTGACTTCATGGCACGTTACACTCAAGGCATGGCAAACGACTTACTAAGCACTTTATGCATCGCTACCGAGTCTCCCGTACTGATTGCCCCCGCAATGAATCAAGCCATGTGGCGCCACCCTGCCACCCAAGCGAATTCGGCTCTGCTAACCCAACGTGGCGTGCTAAGTATTGGTCCTGCCGATGGCGCTCAAGCGTGTGGCGACATAGGCCCTGGTCGCATGAGTGAACCCGCCGATGTTTTTACTGCGATAACACACCACTTCCAAAACACAATGCTTGAGCAAGACCTTGTCGGACAACATTGGGTTATTACCGCCGGACCGACGATGGAAGCGATTGATCCTGTGCGCTTCATCAGCAATCACAGCTCAGGAAAAATGGGCTATGCCCTTGCTGCTGCAGCCATAGCCCGCGGCGCGAGTGTTACGCTGATCAGCGGCCCTGTTCAGATAACAGCACCCGTTGGCGTTAATTTAGTGGCCGTCAAAAGCGCCAATGACATGCTAGCCGCGTGCGAGCACGCCATGCAAAGCCAAGCGGATGTATTTATTGGTGCCGCGGCGGTTGCCGACTTTAAAATGAAAATGGCCAGCAACCAAAAAATGAAAAAACAATCCAATACGGATGAACTTCAACTCACTTTCGTAAAAAATCCAGACATTATTGCAACACTTGCCCAGCAAAAACGCGCCAAAATTATGGTCGGCTTTGCTGCAGAAACGCAAAACGTGATCGAATACGCGAAGAGCAAACTTGAACGTAAAGGCTTAGACATCATTATCGCCAATGACGTGTCTCGCTCCGACATTGGTTTTAATCAAGACGAGAACCAAGTCACCGTGATTACTGCGAATAAAGTCTGGGAGCCAGCTAAAGCCACTAAGAGCGAATTAGCCAGTCAACTCGTACACTTTATTCACGAGCACTCACAACCCTCTCGTTAATCCCTTAACGACCACCTACTCCGACCATCAATTAAGAAAATAGAAGAGAAGATAATGAAACAAGCGATTCAATTGAAAATCCTAAGCGACAAAATCGGCAAAGAGATTCCATTGCCAACTTATGCAACAGAAGGCTCGGCGGGATTAGACCTTCGCGCTTGCTTAGACACCGCGATCGATCTTGCGCCAGGTGAAACAACATTACTGCCGACTGGGCTTTCTATTTACATCCAAGATTCTAATTTCGCCGCGACGATATTGCCACGCTCAGGATTAGGCCACAAACACGGTATTGTTTTGGGCAATTTGGTCGGTCTTATCGATTCTGATTACCAAGGTGAACTGATGATTTCTTGCTGGAATCGTGGAAATACGACATTTACTATTGAGCCAGGTGAACGTGTTGCTCAACTTGTTTTACTGCCAGTTGTACAGGCAGAATTTAATATTGTGACAGAATTTAAAAGTACCGAACGTGGCGAAGGTGGCTTTGGTCACACTGGCACTAAATAAGTAAAAAACGCTCAAAAAAGGTGAGAATATCTCACCTTTTTTAGCTTTATTACTCGATTCACTCACCCATCTTTCATTGCCACAAGAAAATTTACTTTCATAAGCCTAAACTTCGTAAGTTTCATACAAATTTTTATAGTTAATCCACCAAGATCACGCTATTATTTCAACCCTAAGTGGTTGCTTACTCTCGATGTCTGCCTTGACTGTCATCGTTTTGCCACAGCAGCCAGATAAACTATTTGCTGATCCATTTTCAGGACAGATCAAGATAATTTATTTTTTTATAACGCGATTCTTTTTGTTTACAGGAGTACGTAATCCGTGGCTTTTTCTCGTGAATCTGCTTTAGATGTTGCTAAGGTATTGAGCGAATCGCTCCCTTACATTCAACGCTTCGCTGGTAAGACGTTGGTCATCAAATACGGCGGCAATGCCATGACAGATGAAACCCTACAAGCTGGGTTCGCACGAGACATCGTTTTAATGAAAGCAATTGGTATTAACCCGATTGTTGTTCATGGGGGCGGCCCACAAATTGGCGACATGCTGACAAAGCTAAACATAGAGTCAAAATTCATTAATGGCATGCGTGTTACCGATTCAGCCACCATGGATGTGGTTGAGATGGTGCTTGGCGGGCAAGTAAACAAAGAAATCGTCAACTTAATTTGTGAAGCGGGCGGCAAAGCCATCGGTATCACAGGAAAAGACAGCCGCTTTATTAAAGCGAAAAAGCTTTTTGTAAAACACCAAGCAGAAGGCATGACAACGCCAGAACAGGTAGATATTGGCCACGTTGGCGAAGTATTAAGTATCGACACCAGTTTCTTAAAATTCTTTGAGAACAGTGATCTGATCCCAGTTATTGCTCCTATTGGCGTGGATGATCATGGCAACTCTTACAATATCAATGCCGACCTTGTCGCAGGAAAAGTAGCTGAGGCCGTTGGCGCTGAAAAGCTCATGCTGCTAACCAATATTTCGGGCGTACAAGACAAACAAGGCAATGTGTTAACGGGGTTAAGTACGGCGCAAGTCGATGCATTAATTGCTGACGGCACTATTTATGGCGGCATGCTTCCAAAAATCAGCTGCGCGCTCTCTGCGGTGAACGCAGGCGTGACCAGTGCTCACATTATCGACGGCCGTGTTCCACATGCGACTTTGCTGGAAATTTTTACCGATACGGGTGTCGGCACATTAATATCAAATACAAAAGTTGGCGAATAAGGCCTACGCTGTTATTGATATAATGAATTAATAATACGGGTTACAAACTGGACACGACAATGAGTAACAAGAAAAACGATCGCCGCACACAAATATTGCAAGCGCTGGCTCAAATGCTCGAGAGTAGCCCAGGAGCGCGCATAACGACGGCCGCTCTGGCTAAGCAAGTTGGTGTATCGGAAGCGGCGCTGTACCGCCACTTTCCTAGTAAAGCGAAGATGTTCGAAGGCTTAATCGAGTTCATTGAAGAAACATTATTCACCCGAATTAACCGTATTATTCAAGAGGAAGCCAATGTCATCCCTCGTGTGGAGATGATCGTTACGCTGGTACTTGGGTTTGCAGAACAAAATCCAGGCATGTGTCGTTTGCTTACAGCAGACGCACTAGCAGGTGAAACAGAACGTTTACGCGTGCGTATTACTCAAGTATTTGATCGCATAGAAACGCAGTTAAAGCAGATCATCCGCGAAGCAGACTTAAAACAAGGTTTGAGACCAGCGATGGGCGTTGCACCCTGTGCGAATTTTCTTATTGCCATTATTGAAGGGAAAATACGTCATTACGTGCGAAGTGAGTTTAAAGTGAAGCCAATGGATATTTGGCAAGAACAATGGACTGTATTGGCACAAACTTTGATGCTAAATCGCTAAGGCTTGAGGAAAACCCCAAACCTTAGAACTCAGCATTAAATGCCGTATTGGTCGCGATACGCTTTCACGGCGCCAAGATGTTCTGCAAACTCAGGAGAATCCTGTTCTGCTAAGTACGTCATGATGTCATTTAAAGACACTATACTAATGACTGGCATACTGAAGTCGCGTTCGACTTCTTGAATGGCAGACAATTCACCTTGGCCTCGTTCTTGACGATCTAAGGCGATAAGCACACCAGCAGGCAGCGCATCAACTTGCTGGATTATGGCCATGACTTCTCGAATGGCGGTTCCTGCGGTAATCACGTCATCGATAATCATGACCTTACCAGCTAAAGGGGCTCCGACAAGAGAACCACCTTCACCGTGAGTTTTTGCTTCTTTGCGGTTGAAAACGTATGGTGTGTCTACGTTATGATGATCATACAAAGCAACAGCGGTTGTTGTTGCTAATGGAATGCCCTTGTAGGCAGGACCAAATAGAACATCAAATGGAACATTTGATTCCATTAATGAGGCTGCGTAAAAGCGCCCTAACTTAGCTAATGCTTGTCCTGAATTAAACAGACCTGCATTAAAAAAGTAAGGACTCACACGGCCAGATTTAAGAGTAAATTCGCCAAAGCGCAACACGTTTTGCTCAATAGCGAATTCAATAAAGTCTCTTTGGTAAGGTTTCATGCCAACTCCAGAAAGATAAATAATACACAACAAAGCGCCGCCAAGAACGAGCGAAGCCATGCCAACATTGGATAGGCGCTAATATAACACACGGCTAGGAATTGTAGGGACCAGAAATGAAGGTCATCAGCCTTAATGTAAACGGTATAAGACAAGCAGCCGATCGCGGCTTTTTTGAATGGATGGTTCGCCAGGACCCAGATGTTGTGTGTCTACAAGACATACAAGCCGATGAACGCACTCTGAACGACAGTGTGTTTTTCCCGCCTGGGTACAATACATACTTCTTTGACTCTATGGAAAATCCAGAGCAAGCAGGTGTTGCCATCTATTGTAAAACGATGCCTAAAGCGATTATGACAGGCATGGGATTCCCTGAATGCGACTTTGAAGGGCGTTTTATTCAAGCGGACTTCGAAAAAGTCAGCATAGGAGCTTTCTTAACCCCCCATGGCTCTAACCATGAGGATGCTTTACAAGAGCACAAATACCGCTTTATGGAAGGCTTTAAAAGCCATCTAGTGAAGACTCGACGAAAGCGCCGCGAATTTATTTTTTGCGGTACAGCAAATGTCGCACGCTCACCTATTGATGTTAGTAGTTGGTTCGTTAACCAACGCAACTCTGGTTTTTTACCAGAAGAGCGTAAATGGATAAACGAAATATTCAATGAAATGGAATACATTGACGCTTTTCGCCAAGTTAATAAACAAGACAAGCAATACACTTGGTGGCCTGATTACGAGCGCGCTTGGAAATTGGATGAAGGTGGTCGTCTAGACTATCAAATCGCCACACCAGGCATTAAAAACCTGATTCAAGGCGGTTCTATATACAAAGGCCAGCGTTTTTCAGATCATGCGCCATTGATTATGGAATACAATATAGATTAAGCCTTACCGTCGCACAGATAACGCCAGAATCCAAAAAGTAAAAAACCGCTAGGCATGACCTGCGGTTTTTTTTACCCAACCTTTAGATTATTCATCAAAAAGTGGCTTGTACTTCACTTTTAATTTGAGCTGATGAATCTCGCCTGGGGCGATCTCATACGCATTGCTAAGTGCATTAGCCGCTTCCACACATACGAAGCAGCGATAATCTCCATCCTCCATATCCGTTCGCTGTTTAGCAATATCGGCGCCTGGATTCCACAATACGGTACTGTTACTACCCTCTGTTTGAATAATCAGTTTTCGTTGAAAACCGGGATCTTGTATTTCACATACATCTGGTGCAGACAAATACACTCTATCTATAGGGCCGCAAGGCGTCACTACACCTTGTTGTAGTTGGCGACTACCGTTATCAAACTTATCAACATACGACACTTGATCCAAACCATGCACTTCGGCTGTTTGGTTGTCTGAGACATTAAAATAAGTATGGAGCGCTTCACTAATAGGCATAGGCTTATCAGACAAGTTAGCCGCAGAAAAATTCACTCTAAAACCTTTACTCGAAAAACGAAAAACTTGACGGAGCTCAAAAGCGAATGGCCACATTTCTTCAATCAATGGATGGTCTTCCGATGCCAAACGAATCACAATTTTCACATCGCCATTCTTAAAATGCCCAGCCTCAATAAATTCCCAACGAAAATAACGCGCAAGACCATGGGCGGGGTAATCACTCTGCATGTCATGAGCACCGAACCAAGGCCAGCAAACAGGAACACCAAAATGACGACGTGCAAAACGTCCTTCTCCACCCTGATTTGTAGATTGAAACAACAGATCCTCTTGACCAGCAGGAACAAAGCTTTCCAAATGACCACCCCATAACGCAATAATAGCGCTAAAGCCTGGCTGATCGATGATGATTTCATCGCATTTTTTTAAGCTTGCAGGGCGTATTTCACCACCCAGCTCTTCCAACTCTTGCATCAGTCGGCCATTCATCCACAACTCCAATAAAGTATTTTTGTATGCACATAGTAACTTCAGATAACACGATTACAATAGTTTGTGCTTATACTGACAATTCAATAGAGAGATTAACTCTGCTAGATATCAATAAAGACTTAACCTAATCACGCTTTTACGCTATAAAACACAGCAACTACAAGACGGTTTAAAACCTTCTTATATTATCTTTTTTATAAGGTGCCATATTGTTATGAATCAACTAAACGAACCAAAAATGGTCATTGGCAGCGACGAGTGGTGCGCGTTTCCTTCACTTAATATTCCCGCCATCAAAGCCCGCGTTGATTCTGGCGCAAAAACATCGTCAATGCACGCGATCAATATTAAACGCTTTGCGCGTGACAAAGAGAAATGGGTCAGCTTTGAAGTGCATCCATTACAAGACAACCGCAAAGCTACGATTCACTGTCAAGCACCATTGATTGATCACAGAGTCATAAAAAGCTCAAGTGGAGACAAAGAACAACGCCCGGTCATTCGCACGTCACTTTCTCTTGGCGACAAATTATGGGAAGTAGAAGTTACACTCACCAACAGAGACACAATGGGATACCGTATGTTGTTGGGTCGAGAAGCGATGAATGGCCGCGTGCTGATTGATCCAGAAGGACTGTGCCTTCATGGTGATAAAACACCAGAAGCATTAACTGAGTTCTACAAAGAAGCAAGTAAGAAGCCAGCTAAAAAATAATGAGGTGAACGTCTTCCTTCTTAATGAAAAAAGGAAGGCGATACCGGTTATCTAGACAGCGCCTGACTCAAACGCTGTAATTTATGATTGGCCGCCGAAAGTGCCATTTTATTGGTCGCAACGTCCGTCACATCATAAACCACCAAACACACCTGTTTAATCGATCCATCTGGACTGGACAGCGGACGTATTGCTACGTTTTGGTACATTTTGTCAGCAATGCCAGTGATAGGTCGATAGCTCTTAAAAGGAAACAAAAACGGGCGCTGTTCCCAAGAGACAAAAATAGGGGTTTTTAAGCCAAATACATTGTCTAGTTTTTGACGTAACCATCCTGTATCCAACTCAGGATACAGCGCCAATAACGATTGCTCTTTTGCAATCGACGAGCTGACGCCGCTGTGGTTTTCCATGAAGCTATTCCAAAGCTGCACTTGGTAAGATGAATCCAACACTACCAGCCCAACATCGATATGGTGAAGCATATCAAACATCCAATGAAGATCTGCTAAACCGTCCGCATTATTACTCATTCGTCTTCCTCAACCAAAAAGGACAATAGATTTTCTAGCGTTGGCACAGAATCTTCCGTAAAGAGCAGCATTAAATCGCAGCTGATTTGGTAGTTTTCCACTTCATACACAATCTCAACAGCTAGCGTGCGTTTCCATGTCGCTTTCTTAACGTTAATTAAGTCGGCGATTTTGACATGCTGCCCCAATAACATAGGATGACTGTGACTGAAATCGATGTTCAGCTGCTTACCGATGGCTGCCATAAATGGGCCAACCAGTATTGAAGACACATCCATCAACAGCTCTGTTTCCAACTCTCTGGTGATTTCCTCTGTGACGCCCAACAGTTTCGCCATATCAGAAAAACTAGAATCGCTAAAGATCAGCAGTGTTTCAAACGCAATGCCAGAGCCGACAAAACCTTGCGATACCGCCGAACAACTGTCGTCCTTCACGCTGTAATCCAACGCCATTTGCAACTCGCCCACTTCCAGAATGTTCACTGTCGGTACTGGCAACTTGATAAACACATTCAGCATTTCAGCCAAAACACTGGCCGCTCGACCCATGGCAATATTCGACACTTCTTGCAAACAGTCATTGAGCGTAAATTGTTCTGCTGCCGTTGGCGTGGCAATAGTCGGTTTACTTTCCTTGTCATCGCCATCCGTCATCAATCCCAAAGACAACAACAGACTGCGTAATTCTTCCGATGAGGCCGGCTTTTTATGGAAGGCAATCGCCCCCATATCTTTCACTCGTTGAATTGCTTTTGGCTGTACATCGCCCGACACAACAATTACAGCTGGCGCTTGCTCAAAAGACTGCAGTGCCTCAAGGGTTTCATAACCATCTTTGACAGGCATGTTTAAATCTAGAAACAACAAATCAAACGCAGAAGAAGACAAGATATCCAACGCATCTTGGCCATCCTCAGCAAATTCGACTTCAACATCCCAATCGGCTGGCAACACTCTTGCGAGTTGCTTCCTTGCCAACTTGGAATCATCACATATTAGTACTCGTGTACTCATTTCCACTCTCTTCTTAAACAAGGCGTCTACGGTCTACTATGACACCTAAGACCTTGTTTCTTAAATTACAAAAATGTTATTTCAAGTAACATACAGTTGCTCAAATAATAGCACATCCCCTTCTTTGCTATCCAAACCTAAAGGTTAAGCGAATGAAAGTAATGCTTTTGCCACTAGCCGTTCATCGTACTTATCTACTTTTTCAGCAATCAATGGTGTTTTAATCACCATAATATTGAGGTCATTCAGTTGGTTAACATCCACCACACCATAATCATACACATCATCGAGCAGCAAATAATCCAATGCTGAAAAGTGCGCCTCTGCTTTAACATCTGCCAAAACCGTTACGATCAAGCGCTTAATTCTTTCCATTAATGGTAGTCCTTGCTGCTCAGGATCTACACCAAGGTTAGGCAAATACACTTTAGGATTCGGATTCTGACAAATGGATCGTCCAACGCCTTCAGGCATGAGATTAGCCAGTAAACTACTGTAGAAGCTACCAGGGGGATAACAAATTAAATCCGCACCTTCGATAGCGTCCTTACGATCATCACCAATATGCTGATTCGTATGAACTATTTCACGCAACCCTTTATTCAACCACATACGTTTTATAGGGCTAGGTAAGGTCCCTTTTTCTTTGCCTGTAATATTATGTTGTCCTAAGACGATGTCGCCATTTTCTAATTCAACGCCTAAATGAAAGCTCGCATCCAGCGTTGTTTTCACATCGCCTAGTGTTTTCACCAATCGAGAGAATAAAAAAACGATAGGATCTAATTGCTGCTGATTGTTTAAGTAACCACCCGCCATGATAAGGTTACCAATGCTTGCCCCGCGCAAATCAAAGGCATCATGAATACGCGCTTGAGTAACGGCTAACTGGGTTTGTATCAAAGCTTTCATCGGATTCGGAATACACTCAATAAGAGGATGCTCTCCCGACACCAGTAGCTGTAATTGTGCCCTTAGCGCCAATGGCTCTTCATATTGGGCAAGACGATGCGTAAACAAATCATACACTTCAGGCTGCCCCATAACCGTTTCATCCGCCAACGCCATCAAACGACTGCGCAAATCCCCCACAGCAGGAATATCAAACTCAGCGCGTAATCGAGCGGAGCTGCCGCCAGAATCAAAGGGAGTCACTAGATGAATAGAATGATGCGTGTACTCTTTAAAGACACGGCTGATTTTATTTAATGCTGAGCCGCCACTAAAAAACAACACTTTTGGCCCTTGTTCAGGCAAACTCTGATAACGATGGGCACGAACCAAATCCGGCATAACCATACGACGCCAAATACGCAAAGAGCCCGTCATAAACATCCTCATAATAATAAAAACTGTCGAATAGTACGAATAATCAACTAAAAATAAAACAGTGACAACAGAACGTTCATCTGCTGACGCTTAAAATCTGTTTAAGCGTTATATTCTCGCCACACAGTGTTAAAATGAAAACCAACTTATACAAAACAATAGCATGTATTACTGTCAGGAAGCGTCATGGAAACCAAAACCTCGGGATCATCACTTAGCAAAGCACTCAACATGCTTAACCATGTTTGCACTTCACCTGTGCCATTACGTTTTGCAGAATTAGTCGACCTTTCTGAGCTCCCAAAAGCCACCGCCCACAGACAATTGAATACGTTACTTGAGCATGGTCTCGTCCGCTTTGATGAACATAAACAAGCCTACTATCCGGGCTATCAATTACTTGCTCTTGCTCATCGTACATGGGCAAACTTAGACATTCGAGACGTTGCCGCTGCTCCGATGCGAGACTTGTGGTCAAAAACACAAGAAACCATTCACCTCGCGGTTTTAGACGGCGCAGATGTTATTTATATTGATAAACTCGAAAGCCCTAAAAGCTTGCGTTTATACTCTGCCGTAGGGAAAAAAGGCCCTGTTTATTGTACAGGTGTCGGTAAAGCGATGCTGGCTTTTTTGCCTGAAGACAAACAAGAGACCGTCATCGCCGCGCAATCTTTTATCCGTCACACAGACCATACCTTGATTACACCGCAGGCATTACGAGTCGATCTACAACAAGTTCAAAAAACAGGTATTTCACTCGATTTAGAAGAGCACGAGATGGGGATAAAATGTGCCGCTGCGCCTATCTTCAATACTCGTAACGAAGCCATTGCCGCCATTAGTGTGACCGCTCCCGCCTTTCGCACCAGTGACCAAACCTATGAAGAAATGAAAGTACATGTTAAGCACGCCGCGTACACTATTTCAAAACGACTTGGTGCATGCGACTAATCAACATCGATAACGTTCAATTTTAAAGAGAAAATGACCATGGCTATGACAGGTTTATTGGCGTTACTGGATGACATAACGACATTGCTCGATGATGTCGCGATTTTCTCTAAAGTTGCCGTAAAAAAGACCGCAGGAGTATTGGGAGATGACCTTGCTCTAAATGCTGAGCAAGTGTCTGGAGTGAAAGCAGATCGCGAACTCCCTGTCGTTTGGGCCGTTGCCAAAGGCTCCTTCCTAAACAAGCTTATCCTCGTACCACTCGCTCTGGCCATCAGTGCCTTTATGCCTTGGTTGATTCAACCTTTACTAATGGCTGGTGGTTTATACCTGTGCTTTGAAGGCGCCGAGAAAATATTACACTCTTTCAAAAACAACAAAGACGAAAAAGACACCCTTAGAAACAATATACAACAAGCCAAAAGCGACGCCGAGCTCTTAACACTAGAAAAAGGCAAAGTGCGTGGCGCTATTCGAACAGACTTTGTGCTGTCAGCTGAAATTATCGTCATCGCCCTTGGTACGGTGGCGGACCAAGACCTAATAACACAGGCCCTCGTCGTCAGTCTGATTGCGTTCGTTGTTACTGTTGGCGTGTATTTGTTGGTTGGACTCATTGTTCGCCTTGACGATATTGGCTTACACCTGCATCAATCCAGCAAAAAAATCATTCAACAACTGGGTTTCGTGATATTGAAAGGCGCCCCCATGCTAATCCGACTGCTTACCATAGTCGGTACCATTGCCATGTTCTTGGTTGGTGGTGGTATTTTTGTACACGGCTTGCCAGTATTGCATCACGTTGCTGAACTGGCGGTCTCTGGTGACATCGCCCAACTTCCAGTTATGACAAGTGTCATCAATACTGGCGTAAGCTTATTGGTCGGACTGATTATTGGTAGCGTAGCTGTCTTGATCGCATCATTTTTGCCGAAAAAACCACAAAGCAAAGAATCAGAGCATTAACGCTTAAACACGGCGAGCCGATAGTACGAAATCCGCCAACTCTGCAAAGCCCAACCCGCCAGGCTGAGTCGTTTGATAACGAGGCCGGTGGCGCATGATCGACAAATGCTCAGCAATATTAGCCACTCCAACGCTTAGCGGAAAACGGGCAAACATGCTCTCATCGTTAGGCGCATCACCAACATACAGCACTTGTTGTTGTTGCTCAGCGTCACTTAAGCCATAAACTTGACTCAATACGCGCTGAGCCATAGAAAATTTATCGTAACCTTGAGAGCAGACATTAATGTGTATCGAGCTCGCCTTTGCATTGAGACCCAGCGCAATCAAGGCAGCAAGACAGGCGTTTTTATCTTCTATCGCAGGCGGTGTAATATCTTGCGCGTAATCAATCGCCACATCCGTCAACCGATAAGACTGATCTCTTGCCAAGCGCAGTCGAGGAAACTGGATTAACACCTGATTAACTTGAGCAAGCAAACGCGCTTGTTCAGCACGCATTTCGAACTCGTCACGCCAAAAGGCATACGTAAGGTGTCGATCCGCGGTTTTACCAATAAAACACGCACCGCCCTCGGTAATCACACCATCAACAGGGAAAGATCTGGCGATCATATCAGACCAACCCGCGCAGCCGCCTGTAACAGGAATCACCTTAAGCCCATTCACTTCCAGTTGGGCCAACGCGTGCAGTGTCTCAACAGGTAACTGCCCTTCCCAAGTAAGGGTGTCGTCAAAATCCGTTAAAATAAACCGTAACCCTTGGCAATCATGATTTGCTAGTGCAGAAAGAGCAGATATAGACATATTCGTCCTAAGAACAAAGTTGAATTTGAACACCATGAGAGGTGAGTAAACGGGTTTGCTCTTCACTTAGAGCATCACTAAAAAACCAATCAATCGCCGAAAATGGCTGCACGCGCGCCATGGCTTTACGTCCCCATTTATGTTGATCCGCCACCAGCACGCTATAGCGACTTTGCTCTACTAAAACCCGACTTACAGCGGCTTCTTCAGGGTCGAAATCCAAAATACCTTGGTCTTCATCCATGCCACCACAGCCCAATACACCATAGTCAAAATAATACTGTCGCAAACCCGACAGAGTCTCTTCGCCGACTAGATCATGATGCTGATGCCGCAATTTACCCGCCAACACCCGCACTCGAATGTTGGGGTAATTACCAAGAATGCCGGCCACCGTTAAATTATTAGTAAACACTTGAAGGTTTTGGTGCGACACCAAGGCTTTAGCGACGTATTCGACGGTCGTACCAATGCCTAAAAACACCGACGCACCATCTGGAATCAACTGAGCCACTTGCGCCGCAATCGACGTTTTCGCATCGCCATTCAAAAATTGACGATGGTCAAAAGGCAAATTTTCTGCACTGGAAACCGGTGAAATGCCACCATGAGTGCGACGAATCAAATGACGTTCGGCCAGCTGATTAATGTCTTTTCGTATGGTTTGCGATGACACATTAAACCGTGCCACCATGTCTTCCACCAACAAAGCGTCTTCTTGTTGCACCCAGTTTAATATCTGGTTTTGTCGCTCATTCAAACCCACAAAATAACCCTAAATAAACAGATAAAAGTAACTAAGCCGATAGAAAGGCAAATTTTGTTGGATCATCGGTAATTACCGCATCCATTCCCCACGCCCAATGGGATTCTACTTTTCGTGGATCATTAGCGGTGTAACACAGTAATTTATAACCTGCCGCTTTTACGGCTTGCGCCTGCGACTGTGTCAATCGAGAATAATCGCAATTTAAGCTGTACGCTTTAATGCCTTCAAGTTGAGCCTGCCAGTCTTCTGGAATGTCTTCATAGAGTTGAGCCAAATGACGATCAACATCGATGTCGTAGCACAACTGTAAAGCGGCGTGATTGAAGCTTGAGATCATTAAATTATCATTGTCTTCCCAATGATCTCGTAGCATTGCCAGCACAGTAGGAACAATGTTTTCAACGTCCGCGCCATCGTGTTTAATTTCAAGATTCAAACCTAGGTTTAAAGATTGAATGCACTCCAGTGCGTCTAACAAAGTGGGGACCTTTTCACCTGCAAAATCCGCAGAAAACCAAGACCCGGCATCTAATTCAGCCACATCTGCAGGTCGCGCATCTCGTGTAACACCAGTCCCATTGGTACAACGGTCCAGCGTATCGTCATGGAAAATGACCAACCCGCCTTCGGCGATTAAGTACACATCAATTTCCACCCATGTCGCGCCAGCGTCAGCCGCTGCACGAATGGAAGCCAAGGTGTTTTCAGGTGCCAACAAAGCAGCGCCACGATGCCCCATCACTTTTGTGTTCAATACACGATCTTTCGAAGCATGATCGTTTGAAACCTTGTCATTTAAAACTTTGTCATTTTGCATGTTACTCTCACAATCTTTGTTGAGTTTTTGCGTCAAATAAGTGCCAATATTGTACAGGCGCAGTTAGCCACATTAGGCTATTTATGTCTGGTAAATGCGGTCCAGCCAAACGAACAACCATCGGCTCCCCTTTACCAGATTCAGCTTCTAACACACCATGTATCAATGTCTCAGCGCCCAGTGATTCTACCGCTTGAATACGCAAAGCGAAATCAGCATTTTGCTCATCGGACACCTCTAGATGCTCTGGGCGAATACCCCATACAATGGCACCGCGGTGCTCATGAGAGAGTGGCAAGGTAAACGTTTCAGTGATTTTTATGCCTTGCTCCGTCACATTGGCGTCCATCAAATTCATAGACGGAGAACCAATAAACGCCGCCACAAAAGGGGTTGCCGGTTTATTGTATATATCCATTGGCGTACCAATCTGTTCGGCTCTGCCTTTATTCAATACTACCAATCGATCCGCCAACGTCATGGCTTCAACCTGATCGTGCGTCACGTACAACGTCGTCGTTCCTAATTTACGCTGTAACTGACGGATCTCAACTCGCATCTGTACACGTAACTTGGCATCAAGATTCGACAATGGCTCATCGAATAAAAATACTTTCGGGTCTCGCACCATCGCACGCCCCATTGCCACCCGCTGACGCTGACCGCCAGATAACTGACCCGGTTTACGCTGTAATAATTCGGTTAAGCCCAACATCTCAGCGACGCCTGATACTTTTTCTTCGATCTGCTCTTTCGGCACACCACGATTTTTCAAACCATACGCCATATTGTTGTAAACCGTCATATGCGGATACAAGGCGTAATTCTGGAACACCATCGCGATATCACGTTCTGCTGGTTCTTTTTCATTCATGCGCGCGCCACGAATACGCAGTTCACCGTCAGAAATACTTTCCAAGCCCGCCACCATACGCAGCAACGTCGATTTACCACAACCTGATGGACCGACTAAAACAATGAATTCACCTTCTTCAATAGAAAGATCCACACTGGGAATGGCGTGATAACCGTTAGGGTAAGTTTTACCAATTTTTTCTAAAATTACATCCGTCATCACTACTTCTCCGAATCCACTAAACCTTTAACAAACAACTTCTGCATACCAATAACCACCGCAACAGGCGGCAACATCGCAAGTAAAGTCGTCGCCATAATCTGATTCCACGCAATGTCGCCATCGGTAACCGATAACATACGCTTAATACTCATTACCAAGGTGTAATAAGCGTCGTCTGTCGTAATCAGCAAAGGCCATAAATATTGATTCCAACCATATATGAATAAAATCACAAACAATGCCGCAATATTTGTCCGAGACAGGGGCAGCAAAATATCAAAAAAGAAACGCCACGGCCCAGCGCCATCCATTCTTGCCGCTTCAACCAATTCACCTGGGATACTCAAAAAGCACTGCCGAAACAAAAACGTTGCCGTCGCACTGGCAATTAATGGCAGCGTTAACCCCGTATAACTGTTCAGTAAATCAAGATTCGCCACTACCTCATAAGTCGGTACAATTCGTACTTCGACAGGAAGCATTAGCGTCATGAAAATGACCCAAAAACAAAAGTTTCGGAATGGAAAGCGAAAGAAAACAATGGCATAAGCAGACAACAACGAAATGGCAATTTTGCCAAAGGTAATCCCCAGCGCCATCACCAACGAGTTTAGCATCATCAAAAAAACAGGCGTTTCCACGCCATTACCGGCTTTTTCAAACAACACCGTCTTCCATGTTTCCACACCCGCATCACCAAACCACAAAGGAATATGACCGACACCAAAAGCGGAGGCTGGATGCGTTGAAGCCACCAATGCCATCCACACTGGCAAGGCAACCAAAGCAATACCCACCATTAACGTCGCGTGGCTAGTAACCGTTAACCAAGGTCGATTTTCGATCATGAGTACTGCACCTTACGCTCAATAAAACGAAACTGAATAACGGTCATAAGACCGACAATTCCCATCAAAACAACAGATTGAGCCGCAGAACCACCAAGATCTAAACCAACAAAACCATCATCAAACACTTTATAAACCAAGGTTGTCGTACTTTGTCCTGGGCCACCTTTGGTTGTGGCATCGATCACACCAAAGGTTTCAAAAAAGGCGTACACAAGGTTAACGACTAACAGGAAAAACGTCGTTGGAGACAGAAGAGGAAAGACAATGGTCCAAAAACGCTTAAATGGACTCGCCCCATCGATCGCCGCCGCTTCGATCAATGAACGAGGCACCGCTTGTAATCCAGCCAGAAAGAATAAAAAATTGTAACTAACCTGCTTCCACGTTGACGCAATCACCACCAAAATCATGGCTTGGTTGCCATTAAGATAATGGTTCCAATCCACACCAGCAGACTTTAGCCACAAGGCAATCGGCCCCATGCTAGGGTCAAATAATATCCACCAAAGCACACCCGCTAAGGCAGGAGCGACCGCGTAAGGCCAAATCAACAAGGTTTGATACGCCAACTTACCCCGAATAATACGATCCGCCATCACCGCCAGTAATAGCGCAACCGACATGCCAACAACGGCAACCGAAAAACTAAAAAATAACGTGGTTAAAATAGATTGGTAATACAGTGGATCGGTAAATAAATCGATAAAGTTTTCAAAACCAACAAACTCGCGACTTAAACCGAATGCGTCTTCTATGTAAAACGCTTGCTCTAACGCTTGTTCGGCAGGCCACAGAAAAAAAATCGCTGTCACCACCAACTGAGGTAGCAACAATAACCAAGGGAGGCCTTTTTGAGGGAAGGTAACCGTCATAGAAGTATCCAAAAAAAATAAAACGACAAATAACGCCTAAAAAAATCGCCCTTATGACACATCATAAGGGCGATTGATTTGATTAATCGTTCGCTTTTTCAAACTTACGAAGTAAAGAGTTGCCACGCTCTACCGCAGTGTCTAATGCGGTTTGAGCATCAACATCACCACTCCATACAGTCTCAAGTGCTTCATCGATCACGCCACGAATTTGAACAAAATTACCCAAACGCAGGCCTTTCGTGTTGGCGGTTGGTGTACCGGTTGTCATCTGAATAACACCCGTTTCTGTGCCTGGGTTAGCTGCATAGAAACCTTGCCCTTTGGTCAAATCATACGCCGCGTGAGTGATTGGCAGATAACCAGAGAATTGATGCCAATCCGCCTGAACAGACGCACGAGACAAGTAGCTTAGGAAAGACGCAACGCCTTTGTATTCCTCTTTAGTGTGACCTTGAAGAACCCACAAAGAAGCGCCACCGATAATGGTATTAGAAGGCTGCTTTACTTTGCCTTCCCAATAAGGAAGCTCTGCGACACCAAAATCAAATTTGGCATTACGTTTGATACCCGCATAACCGGCAGACGACTCGGTAAACATAGCGCATTCTTGGCTATAGAATTTAGCGGCGCCATCGTTTGTGCGTCCTGAGTAACTAAAAACACCACTTTTTTGCCATTCGCCCATTTTCTTAACATGAGCCACTTGAAGAGGACCATTAAACTTCAACTCTGTTTTCAAACCGCCAAAACCATTATCAAGTGATGCAAATGGTACATTGTGGCGTGCACTGAAGTTTTCTAATTGAACCCAAGACTGCCAAGACGTGGTGAAACCACACGTCACACCAGACGCTTGAAGTTTCTTAGACACACTTTCTACATCTTGCCACGTTTTCGGCGCTTGGCTAATGCCCGCTTTTTTAAACAAATCTTTGTTGTAGTACAAAACAGGCGTTGAACTGTTGAACGGCATGGACAACATTTTGCCTTCACTGCTGGTGTAATAGCCTGTGACTGCGCTTAAATACGTACTTTCATCAAACGGTTGACCGGATTCACGCATCAATTGATGAACAGGATAAATCGCACCTTTCGCCGCCATCATGCTAGCGGTGCCCACTTCAAATACTTGAACGATAGCAGGCTGCTGCTTTGCGCGGAACGCGGCAATAGCAGACGTCATGGTTTCTGTATAATTGCCTTTATAAACCGGCTTTACTTCGTACGCATCTTGAGAATCGTTAAAGTTTTTAGCGATTTCATTAACTTTTTCACCATTGGCACCACCCATTGCGTGCCACCATTCTACTTCCGTCGCTGCCAATGCTGAACCAGCAACAGACAAACCAACAACCACCGACGCTAATTTCAATTTATGCATTTCCGTGTTCCTCACAATGAGTTTTTATTAGAAAAGAAAGAACGACTATAAAGAGCAAATGTTTCACTTTGATGATAGTTAGGTTTCATTTGAAATACAATTACAATTCAAATGAAACATAAAGAGAAACTAAATAGGGGATAAACACAGAAATGAAACTAAAAATGCAGAGAAATCATAACCTGATAGTAAAACGAAAGGCGTAATCATTAAAAATTAAAATATGCTTGGGCATCTATAGCAGCACTACATTAGGAGTTCCTGATTCAAAACAAACACTAATGACCTAAACTCCTCCCTCAACGCCATAAGGCTTTTCGGAAGTGCGTCACTGTTGCGCTGTGTCACTAAGGCTTCTACTTCACCAATTAACCGACAGAACCGATATGCAGACACCTCTAAAGCGGCGCCTTTTAGTCGATGCACCACAAGATCAAAATTATGCAAATCTTGACGCTCCATATGAGTCTGTAAAGTGTCCAATAATCCAGCGGCTTCTTTAATAAACTCTCCGGCGACCAACACCATCAATTCATGATTACACGCCAGCCGACTTTCATAATCTGTATTATCAAATACCTTTGCCTCAAACATGGTAAAGAAACCTCTGTATAATATTATCTAAGGAAGCCATTTTTTAAGTATCGAGATCAGCTTGTCTTGTGAGATTGGCTTTGCAATATGGGCATTCATACCAGCGGCAAAGCACTCGTCTTCATCCCCTTTCATGGCATTGGCACTCAGCGCAACAATGGCAACGTCGGCGGGCGTTTTCCCATCGATAAGCTGACGAATAGTACGCGTTGCTTCGTAACCATCCATAATCGGCATCTGACAATCCATAAAGATTAGGTCAAACCGAGTTGATTGCGCCAGCTCGACCGCTTTTTGGCCATTTTCAGCCACCACGACCTCCACGCCATATAACTTCAGCAAACCGCAGGCCACAATTTGATTGGTAAGATTATCTTCTGCTAACAATACTTTTGCGTTAAATATTGGCCGGCCTTCAGGCGTTGTTTCGACTTCTTTTACCGCCATGCTGAGATCTCCTTCACGTAAAGGTTTTAGTTTTTCTAATACATTCAGCAATGAATGACGAAATATTGGCTTAACTAATGATTCTGTATAGGACTCTAAATCATAATCAACATTATTACGACTATGAAAGAGTACTCGTTTTAATTGCTGCTTTTGGCAGAGATTATCAAACACCAAAACATCAGAGGAAGCGGCATGCTGTAATGCATCCAGATCCATCAGCACAGCATGACTCGTCCATTTACCCTCAGTAATAGCATGAACTAGGCTGTCATAAGAATCATAAGTCACCCCAAATGAATCCAGCAATGCACTAATGTACTCACGCCCCGTTTTATTTCGATATACCAAAGTAACGTTTACGTCATGACTAATCTTTTTAGGCGGCACTACACTAGGCTCAAACGCGAGAGGCACGTTAAACCAAAATGTCGCGCCTTCTCCTTCTGCTGACGTTAAACCGATGTCACCACCCATGACGTCCACTATCTCTTTGCTAATCGCCAACCCAAGTCCAGTTCCGCCAAATTTACGAGTCGTCGAGCCATCCGCTTGCTGAAAGCGATGGAACAGATGCTTTTGACTTTCTTTAGAAATACCAATGCCCGTGTCCACAATAGAAACTCGCAAAGTAATCGTATCATCCGCTAACGATTCAACAATAATCCGCAGCGCAACTTCCCCATCCTGCGTAAATTTAATGGCATTACCCATAAAGTTCACCAACACCTGCTTAAGGCGCAATCGATCACCTATCAAGCTTAGTTCAGGAATAGGAGTCGCAGGAGAGTTCAATACGATGCCTTTTTCTTCGGCCTTTAAAACAAAGAGATGCGTCACTTCTTCAATCAAGTCTTGCAACTCAAAAGCGTGTTTTTCTAACACAAGGTTTCCCATCTCGATCTTAGATAAATCCAGAATATCATTAATAATTTCTAAAAGAGATTCAGCACTGTGCTGCGATAATTTGGCTAAATGCGCTTGCTCCGCTTCCAACTTAGTGCTCATTAATAAAGAAAGGCAGCCAATAACGCCATTTAACGGTGTTCGAATTTCGTGGCTCATATTCGCTAAAAACTCGCTCTTAGCACGGTTTGCTTCTTCCGCTTCCTCTTTCGCCTTACTTTGCTCTAATTCAGATGCTTTCAAGCTTTCATTAGCTAATCGTAAATCCTTCGTTCTTAGCTGCACCTTACTTTCAACTTCGGCCGCATGACTACCCACAATCAATAAAAACCAACCAAATAAACCCGTCACTAAAAAACCACACACTAAAATAAATTGCACAATCCAAGGCTGTTTAAAGAAGTAACTTTCACTGATTTGAAATAAACGCCATCTTTTAGCACCAACCATAATATCCAAGCACACAGCGTGATTAAAATCATCGGCTTTGTAACGAGCAAGAAGCTCATTTAAAGGTAAATTGGCCGCTTCGCTTTTAGCAATTAAAATTGGTTCATGAACACCTTCATGAAGGTCAACCAAGTACAGATCGGTATTGGGCAACAAGCCTCGCTGAAAAATAGTATCCGTTAATGACTCCAAGCCTATCCCTGCCGTAGCAACCCCTAAAAAAGCACCAGTTGCGTTATGAAAAAAAGGCAAAAATAAAAGCACGCCATCACTGTTTTGGACCATTTTAATGGGTGCCGTTGGATAGACTTGTTTTGCGGAAATGGCTTCATCAAGCGCAAAGCGTCGATCCGATTGAGAATAAACATCGTAGCCCAAAGCAGCCTCATTACCTTTTAACGGACTCAGAAAGGTCACCACTATATGCTGTGACCTTGGACTAACCGGTAAAAGCGTCCCATCAATGCCTCTTTCCTTTACTTGAAAGACATTATTTGGATAGCTTTTTTGTGTTTCTCTTTCAAAGCGAGGAATATCATCACCCGAAACCGCAAAGTTCAATGACACAGCAAGAATAGAGTCTTCTCGCGCCATAACGCTGTCCGCAAACACTTCAAACTCTTTCGCCTCAATATTCTCACTGCCATTGATCAAACCTACAAAGCTGTGCAACATATCCACCGTATTCTTAATACGGTTATTCAATAGCACTTCTAACAGTTCAGCATTGGTACGAAACTCCTTTGTTTGCTTGCTCCATTCTGAATAACTACTCCCCAAGGAAAGCGCCGCAGTAATAACCAAAACAAAGAGAAAACAACCCAACAAACGCAAAGGGTGTTTAAAATCATTACCGAAAAAACGCGGAAAACACGCTGCGAGCCAAGGGACTATCACTAGAACCCCTATCATGTCACCGCCCCACCAAACCAGCCAATTTGTGAATACGTCTTCTTTGCTAATAACACCAAGCGAAAGCAGAGACAAAGAACCAACACTGGCGCCAATCAAGGTTGATAAAATACCGGCCAAAAAGAGAAAGCGAAATACCAAGCGAGTTTGATGGAACAAGAAAGGGATACCAATAAAACGCCTAACCAAATAGGCACCAACACAAGATTGTAAAGTAGACCCCAGAGCAATAAGGGTAGGAAGTAACCACGTTATCGTCTGATAGTTTGACCATGTTGCCCATGTATTCACCAACAAAGAGCCTATAAAAACCCCCCATGGCGCTTGTCTTGGAAAAAGCATAACCGCAGTAACAGCCAGCCCAGCGGCCGGCCAAATAATAGTGGCGTAACCAGGTGGAATGGAGACTGCGAGACCAGCAACGCCTAGGAGAAAATACCCTAGAGCAGTCAATGCCACGACCATCATTGCTTTTTTCATACCCATTTACCCCATCAAAGACCTTTTAAGCATAACCAAAGCCATGCAGATTGAAGATCAAATATTAGTTACATTATGTAATAAATACGGCGCCTAAACGCTAAAAATAGGCATTGGCTAGATAGGAGGGTTTGAAAGTGAGTCAGAGAGCCGCTCATTTCACAGTAAACAGGAGAGAGATAGATAAATTTTAGGCAAAAAAAAGCCCGCTATAAATAGCAGGCTTTCTTTTAAATCATGGTGCCCGGAGACGGAATCGAACCGCCGACACGAGGATTTTCAATCCTCTGCTCTACCGACTGAGCTATCCGGGCAAGTGGGGCGTATTATAGAGAAACCTTTTTACGGGTCAATAGTTTTTTTGAAAAAAAATTAAAAACTTAGTTTCTTCTGCTCGTCTGGTATTATCTTCCTATATCAAGGAGATAAACTTATGCTTCACGTTGTACTTTACCAACCAGAGATTCCACCAAACACCGGCAATGTCATTCGCCTGTGTGCCAATACGGGCTACCATTTGCATCTCATCGAACCATTTGGCTTTGAGCTTGAAGACAAAAAACTGCGCAGAGCAGGATTGGATTACCATGAGTTTACTCGCCTTAAACGCTATCCAAACTTTCAGTCTTTTGTCGATCAAAATGAGATAGGCACTGTTTATGCGCTGACGACAAAAGGTAGCCGTATCCACAGCGAAGCCCGTTTTGTTGAAAACGATGTTCTCGTCTTTGGTCCTGAAACACGGGGGTTGCCGGCGGAGTTTATCGAGGCATTACCCCCCGCTCAGCGACTGCGGTTGCCGATGCAAGCCAGCTCTCGTAGTTTGAATCTGTCTAATACGGTTGCCGTTATGGTTTATGAATCTTGGCGTCAGCTTAACTACGCCATGCCATCAGATAGCGAATAATAAGCAGAGGTACAATGAATTCTCTAGGATTGCTCCTAAAACGAAAGAACAGCCGTCATAAATTCCGGAAAAAAGTGCATTTACATGAAACCAGTGACATAAAAAAGCGCTTTATCTTGTTAGCTGGTGTCATCGCACTGCACAGTTTAGCGATGGTATTCTTTGAAGACCTCGATTGGTGGCAAGCCTTCTGGCTGACAATGACGTCAGCGAGCACCACAGGCTACGGTGATATCTCTGCCGTTACTTTCTGGGGGCAGTTTTCAACCATTCTATTAATTTACGGTCTGGGAATTACCCTGCTCGCACTCATCGCCAGTGACTATGTTGAACTCAGGCTAATGCGCAAAGAAATGCGCATTAAGGGCCGTATAAAGTGGGACGATATGCAAAACCATATACTTATCATTAATACTCCAAAATACGATTCAGAGCGCTATTTGGGACTGCTGATCAGTCAGATCAGCCAAACGCCAGAACTTGTCGACATTCCAGTGCAAATTTTGACAACAGCGTTTCCAGAAGGCCTACCTATTGAGCTTAGATCACAAGGTGTTGTTCATCATACTGGAGATGCATTAGACGACGGCATGTTAACGTCAGCCGGAGTACAGAAAGCCAAATACATTATTGTGCTTTGCCAGGATACACAAGACAGCCACTGTGACAGCTCGACCTTCGATACATTACATCGCATTCAAGAATTAGCCCCTACGGCCTTCATCATGGCAGAAGCCATAAATGACTCAAATCGACCTAGATTCAAAGCAGCGGGCGCGAAAGCCGTTATTAGGCCTGTTAGAGCTTACCCTGAAATGCTAGTGCGTTCTCTAATTGCACCAGGCACAGAACAAGTACTGGAAGACTTATTTCGCCACCAAGGGGATCATACGATTCGACTCAATGTGCGTTTAAAGGACGTTACTTGGGCGCAAGTCGTCACCACATTAATTCAAAAGAACATTGGTACTGCGCTTGGTTATGTGCAAAAAAATGGGGACATTATTACCCATCCGCAAACCTATTCGATAATAGAGGCAGAAGGCTTAATTATTTTAATAAATGATGATCAAGTGATTCCGTCATTAGAAGAAATTCGTCAATACTTTATATAAATAAAATCAAAGGCTTAAACTTGCTTATCTTGCAACTTAAGCCCGATTATTTCAATCTGGCTGCCGTTCATCTGTCTTATTGTTAGACGAATATTACCGAAACGCACCCGATCACCCACAACAAGATGCTTACCCAGCTGACGCTGTAACAGCGCCGCCGCTGTGTCTGTTTCTTCAATACCTTCAATTGGAACGCCATAAACTTTCGCTAAATCCAATAAAGACGCATCACCACGAATCGCAAACTCACCAAAAAAATCCTGTAATAAGAATGAAGAAGACGCTTGATGAGAAAAAATTTGCGCAACGTCATTCACATCCTCAGGATGCAGTAACATCCAAATTTTATCACCTGATTGCAGTACGGTATCGGTATTTACCACGATTGGTTGCTGATCGCGAACGAGAGAAACAAGCTGAGGTGTAGAGACGGTTTCGCTGGGCACATTCCGTACAATTGATGCGGGAATACGGACGCCTTCTGCCTGAATCAGAAATTCATACAATTCCAACGAGTGATTCGAATTAGCATCATTGATTAAAGAAAAACGAGTGGTGGGCGCCGGCGCCGGTGGCACTTCTAGTTTTAACCACCGAGCAACGTGAGGCACCGTTGACCCTTGCAGCAACAAAGAGATCAGTACAACCGTAAAAGTAATCTCGAATAATAACTCTGAATTAGAAAGACCCGCAATAATAGGATACAGAGCCAACACAATCGGCACCGCACCGCGCAGCCCCACCCAACTAATATACACACGCTCAGGCCAGCGAAAATCAAATGGCAACAAACAAATCATAACGGCCACGGGGCGGGCCACAAAAATAAGAAACGCAGCAATACCGACCGCTTGCCAGCCATGAGCCAACAAACTGGATGGCGTAACGAGAAGCCCAAGTAACAAGAACATGCTAGCCTGAGCCAACCAAGCTAAGCCGTCCATAACCTGAGAAATTGACTCAAGGTGTTTGATTCGCCCATTACCTACTGTTAACCCGACCAAATACACAGCAAGAAATCCACTGCCACCAATCATGTTCACGCCAGAAAAAATTGCCAAACCAAACGAGATAATAAGCAACGCATACAAACCTTCGATAAGCGGAACACGGCGTAAAATCATTAATAAGAATTTGCCGCCGAGAAAGCCGAACAAACCACCTATCGAAAATTGCTGAGCCATTTGCCCCAAAAAGGCCAAAATACTCAGATGGTCGGAGCTTTGCAGCAGACCGGTTAGCATGACCACCAACAGAATAGCCATTGGATCATTGGCTCCGGACTCTATTTCTAGTGTGCCGCCAACTCGTTCATTCAATTTAACGCCGCTATTACGCAATAAACTAAAGACTGCCGCCGCATCTGTAGAGCCAACGATCGCACCGAGCAACAAACCATAAATGAGCTTTACGTCTAATAACCACGCAGCGAAAATACCAACGGCCGCCGTAGTGAAAACAACACCTAATGTAGCAAGAGATAAAGATGGCCATAATGCCACGCGGAAGGTGCTGGTTTTGGTCTGCATACCGCCGTCTAACAAGATAACGGCTAAAGCAAAATTACCAACAAAAAAGGCAAGATTTGGATTGTCAAAGTCCAGTCCGCCTACCCCATCTTCCCCTGCAAGCATTCCCATCCCGAGAAAAACAAGTAGTAAAGGTAAGCCAACACGAACAGTAAAAGAACTGGCTAGAATACTGATTAACAGCAATATCCCAGCTAAAAAAATAAAAGCATTTGTGTCGATAGTGAGAACAGCCCTGTTCGTTTAAAGTTGACCCGTAAGCGTTAAGTATTTCTCCATTAACTGCTCTTCCGTTTCTTTGAAATTAGGATCCAACGGAATGCAATCAACCGGACAAACCTGCTGACACTGCGGTTCATCAAAGTGCCCTATACACTCAGTGCATTTTGATGGGTCTATTACATAGATTTCGTCACCTTGAGAAATCGCTTCATTCGGACACTCAGGCTCACACACATCACAATTAATGCATTCATCGGTAATAATAAGAGACATTCTTCTCTCCTAAGACCCGCTGTATTGTCTTTAGTTACGTCGTCAAACAGCGGAACTTGAAAAATTGACATTAAATCGTTTGATAATGCTCTTGTAGAACACGCTTAACTTCTGGATTTACAAATTGTCCAAAATCACCGTTCAAAGAGGCTATTTCGCGAACCAATGTCGACGAAATATAAGAGTATTTTTCTGAAGGTGTCAAAAAAATACTTTCCACATCGGGTGCAATCGCACGGTTCATATTGGCTAATTGAAATTCATATTCAAAATCCGATACCGCACGCAAGCCGCGAATCACGACTTTGCCACTGACTGAACGAGTAAATTCGGTCAATAAATTGTCAAAGCCAACCACTTCCACATTGGACAAATGACCCAATACTTTTTTAGCCAATGAAATACGCAATTCATGAGACAACGCTGGGCGCTTTTTAGGACTCGCAGCCACGGCCACGATCACTTTTTCAAATAGTTTTGATGCGCGCTCAACCAAATCCGTATGGCCGTTCGTAATAGGGTCAAATGTGCCCGGATAAACCGCAATCGTACTCATAGCTTTCATCCAAAAAATTAATAAGGGAGAACGAGTCTGGTAACTGACAAGTTTTTTCGCACTCATTCCCGTTTAGGGGTCGCATCATATAGGAATACGACCTTGTTCTCAATTCACCGATTAAGGCGCGTATTTTTTTCGCGCCTGACCCTCACAAGTTTACGGTATTAAATACTGTAAGGAGCCAATACTTGCTTCAAAAAGGAAATCGCAAGAAAGATGAAAATAGGCGATAAATCCAGTCCACCTATTGTAGGAATGACCCGCTGACAAGTGCGATACAAAGGCGCTGTAATTTGTCCAACTAACAAAGCGCCAGGGTGGTTAGCTCCAGGGGCAACCCAGCTTAAAATCACTGAAATCAGCATTGCCCAAAAATACAAATCCAGCAAATGATACAAAGTGCCAGCAAAAGTATAAATAGCATAGCTGGCGGGAGAAATAACCGCACCTTTAATCAGTACAACAAAAACAACCGTCAAGAGCTGGACAGAAAATGCGAGAACAAGAGAAGCCGTGTCCAAACGACCTATCGATGGAATCACTTTGCGCAAAGGAAGAACAATAGGGCTGGTCACTTTGACGATGCTTTGACTAATAGGATTATAAAAATCGGCTCGCGTTAGCTGAAGCACTAAACGCAGTAAAACAACAAACAAGAAAAGATTAAAAATAACCTTCACTAACATAACAAATGGATCTGAATACATGTTCAATATTCCTTAAATTAGTCTTTCTTAGCGGAAAAATCGTTCGCCATTTTTTTTGATCGGTTAACGCAGGCCGTCATTGCATCTGCGACTATTTTATCAATATTAGAGGCTTCAAAAGACAACAAAGCTTGCTCTGTTGTTCCCTTCGGCGACGTAATATTGTTACGTAACTGAGCAATTGGCTCATCCAGCTCTATCACCATTCGAGCAGCCCCTAACATGGCATGACTGGCTAATGCTCGGCTTGTCTTTTCATCAAGTCCCTGTTCTTTACCATTTTCAATCATGGCTTCAAGGAATCGAAAAAAATAAGCGGGTGCGCTGCCTGACAAGCTGGTCACGGTATGCATATGCTCTTCCTCTTCTATCCACACAGAGTGACCAATACTAGAAAAAAGCTCACTCACTTGCGTTTTTTGCCCTTCAGTGGTGTATTCATTGGCTATTAAGCCTGTCATCCCTGCGCCTAATTGAGAAGGCGTATTAGGCATACTGCGGACAATCGCCACAGATTTACCTAACCAATAAGCCAATGAGTCCAATTCAACACCCGCTGCAACCGAGATAAACAGTTGATCGTCACGTACCTGCGCCGAAAAGTCTTCAATTACCGCCTGCATTTGCGCAGGTTTAACACACAAAACAACCACATCTGCCTGATTTACAGCCATGTCATTGTCAGCCAACATGGTAATACCATATTGTTCATGATAGTAATCGCGTTTTTCTGGGGTTCTCGATGTACCAATGATTTTTTCAGCCGGATAACCGTTAGCAAGCATGCCACTAAAAATCGCTCTGGCCATATTTCCTACACCAATAAAGGCAATACTTTGTGTCATTTTACATCCTATTTTTTAATTCTCTAAGCTGGCAAAAAATACCCATCAGCTTATTCAATAAATGATATGGCACTTGGTGGCCTCACATTTTAGCCGAATAATCACGCGATCCAAAGATTGCCGTACCCACACGAACCATGGTGCTACCAGATTGAATGGCCGCTGGTAAATCTCCAGACATACCAATAGATAAAGTGTCTATCATGCTGTCGGATTTGGATAATTCAATAAAGGCTTTTACAAGAGGTTCATAGACAGCGCATTGCGCGGCAGAATTTTCTTGTGGCGCGGGAATAGCCATTAGCCCTCTAAGACACAAGTTTGGCAGCGTTCTAATGAGGTCAACCATTGCACCTAGCTCTGACAAGGTCACCCCAGATTTACTGTCTTCGCCGCTAATGTTAACTTGAATACAGACATTGAGTGGGGGCATATCTACTGAACGCTGATCACTAAGACGGCGAGCAATTTTTTCTCGATCAATGGAATGCACCCAATGCATGGTGTCTGCTATGAGGCGGGATTTATTAGACTGAATGGGGCCAATGAAGTGCCATTCAATGTCCGCTAAATGCGCTAAAGCATGACACTTATCCACCGCTTCTTGCACGTAATTTTCACCGAATGCTCTTTGGCCGGCGCTATACGCTGCTTCTAGTGCGGATAAAGGCTTTGTCTTACTGACCGCCAACAATCGCACACAACCATCTTTTCGTTTGTACTGCTGAACCAGCTGATCAATCTGTTGAGAAACTAAGGTTAAATTAACCTTCACGTCTTCCGTTTCGTTTCGTTCGATTTCAATCGACATTGTTCACCACGCTCCTTTTTTATAAAGATGTAACGAGTTGCCCCGTTTCCTCTTTATAAAAAAGACAGAGGAGAAACGATGGTGTGCGCATCATAGCACTATTTTAAAAGACAGAAAAAAGCTTATAACGAATAAAGCTCAGAGCTAGATTCATAATAGTCACCATGAAATTCTAGGCGATATCCTGGTAAGTTATGTAGCGAGTTCGCAGCGAATGAAGCGGCCTGGTGAAGCAACTCTAATGATGAGTGCTCGGGATAAAAAGCAATGCCGATAGACACTCCTGCACGTATTAGCCGATTGCTAGAAAGGCTAGAGTCACTCAATGACTTCAATAGTTTAGTGGCCACAATCTCGGCATCCTCTAAATGCTGAATACGGATACCCATAACCAATTCACGCTCATCATAATGCGCTAGAAGATCATTATCTCGCACTGTATCTTGCATAATATCAGCCAATACTTTCAACTCGTCCTCATCTATTTTCGACGTCGAAAGTAATTTCAGCGAAAGCAACGCCGCGCGCTGAAAATGGCGACGGGAGTCCTTTAAAACGATGCCAAAACTATTATCAAAGCTAAAACGTCGCAATAGACCTGTCGACGGATCTCGGTGGCTGTCTTCCAACAATAAATAATCGGCTTTTTCTCGCTCGAATACAGCGTCCAGCCAAGAAGCATAACTGTCTAAAGCCAGTGCCATCAGCTCTCCTTCTAACAGGGTGTCTTCTCGTTGAAATGCTAACATTAAATAGATAGAACCCTGACCATCGGAAACGCTCACCATGGATGCATCTGAAAAACCATGACGTTTAAAAAAGACCTGCCAGTGCTTCCAGTCTGATAAATTCGGAATATTAATGTCATGACGTTTAGGACAAGAAGGAGTGGCCGCAAAAGTAATCAACGCTTGAGGAACCGTAATCAATCGGCCATTTGGACTAAGTAAACTCTCATTAATAGAGTCTACATATTGTAAATGCCATTGCGAACAGTCCTTGTCACACACAATAAAAAGACAATACGCCTTGGGCAACTGAGCCTGTAGCCTATTTTTAAAGCTATTCAACAAGGAACTTAATAAAGCCCCCTTTGAAATCATGTGCAGCATTTGGGGCATGTCACTGTACAGATCTTTGATGAAATCTCGTTCTTTTTCGAGATAGGCAACACGAGACCGCAAGACCTGCCGTTCCTTAAGCAATTCGTTTGATGAATCTATAGGCATAAAATACTGAAACCACAATTGTCCATAATTGAAACTAGATTAACGACCTAAGATAAAAAGTAAAGGATATAGTAAAGCCAAATGAGAGAAAGAAAATAATCTGGCCTTACTTATTTGACTCAAACAGCCTGATAAACACGTTGACCAGAAATATACGTCGCGGCGACTCGACCAACAAATTCATCACCAAAGTACGGGGAATTATGGCCTTTTGTCTTCCGGGTATCATACGACCATACCCAACGTGCCGTACTGTCAAACAAAATAAAGTCGGCAAAACTTCCTACTGACAAAGAACCCGCCTCCAAACCAAAGCAAGCAGCAGGGCCCGATGTTAAGCAAGTCAGCACGGTGGAGAACTCTAGGTCTCCTTCATCCATTAATAGCATAGCCAAAGGCAATAAAATTTCGACATTCGCCATACCAGGCTCAGTGGCCGCGAAAGGAGCGATTTTCGCCATTTTTTCATGAGGCTGATGATCAGAACAAATCGCGGTAATGACACCCGCTTTTATTCCCTCAATTAGAGTCAAACGATCTTCATCGCCTCGCAACGGTGGCAACACATGATAGTGACCATCGAACCGACTCAATACCTGATCATTCAATAGTAAATTGTGCACGGCAACATCGGCGGTCACATCTAATCCAGAAGCCTTTGCATCCGCGATCATTTCAACCGACTTGGCACAAGACAAACGAGCAAAATGCGCACGCACTCCTGTCTTTTCGACCAGTAATAAATCACGCATCAGCGCAATGGTTTCCGCTTCTTCAGGAATACCCGCTAAACCATGCATGGTCGACATCAGACCTTCATGAGCACAACCGCCTTCAGAAAGACTCGATTCATCAGGATGAAACACCACCAATAAATCATGTGTCGCGGCGTACTCAAGCGCACGAGACAACACCTTAGTACTTGCCATTGGATGGCGATGATTGGACACTGCGATACAACCCGCGTCCGTCAATGCCACCATGTTGCTCAGCTGTGCGCCCTCTAACCCTTGCGTTAACGCGCCAATAGGAAACACATTGGCCATTCCCGCCTCGTCGGCTTTGTCTTGAATTAACGCTGCAACCGCAGGCGTATCCACAATAGGGCGCGTATCTGGAGGACAAACTAACGTTGTCACACCACCGGAAACTGCTGCACGCCCTTCCGTTGCGACACTGCCTTTTTGAGTCAATCCAGGTTCACGTAACGCTACAGCAAGATCCACTAAACCCGGCAACACCCATTGACCTGTCGCATCAACAATCTCAGCATCTTCAAAACCAGCTGGAGCATCGCCAATCGCTACGATTTTTTGATTGTCGATGAACAAATCCGTTACCGTATCAATGTTTTGACTCGGGTCGATAATACGACCATTTTGAATACGTAATTTCATGCTATTTTTCATCCCTCGTTACTGACGAATCATCACTTTGTAACTGACCACTCATCGCCATAGACATCACTGCCATTCGCACCGCGATGCCATTGGTTACTTGATCCAAAATTACAGAATGTTTACCGTCCGCGACTTCCGAAGAAATTTCCACGCCGCGGTTAATTGGACCTGGATGCATGACGATTGCATCAGGACTCGCCCACGCCAACGTTTCTTCAGTCAAACCATACAATCGATAGAATTCGCTTTCGCTCGGCAATAAAGCGCCTTTCATGCGCTCTTTTTGCAAACGTAACATCACCACCACGTCGACGTCTTTTAAGCCAGCTTCTAGGTCATGGCAAATCGTGGCGCCCATTTCAGCGAAAAAGCTGGGCACTAATGTTTTTGGTCCAACCAGACGTATATCGCTAACGCCTAACGTCGTCAGCGCTTGTAGCTGAGAGCGTGCCACACGTGAATGCAAAATATCACCAACGATCGCAATTTTGAGTCCAACAAAGCGGCCTTTGTGACGACGAATCGTCAACATATCTAACATCGCTTGCGTTGGATGAGCATGTCGCCCATCACCCGCATTAATGATGGCAACATTCGGCGTACAGTGTTCAGCAATAAAGTGCGCCGCACCACTGTCTGAATGACGCACGATGAACATGTCACTTTGCATGGCTTCTAAATTTTTCAGGGTATCCAATAAGGATTCGCCTTTAGACGTCGCAGAAGTTTCAATATTGAGGTTAATAACATCAGCCGATAATCGCTTACCAGCTAATTCAAAGGTGGTACGTGTACGAGTGGAATTTTCAAAAAATAGATTTACGACGGTTTTACCGCGTAAAAGAGGCACTTTTTTAACAGACTGCTCGCCCATCGAAAGGAAGGATTCCGCTCGATCAAGAATCTCAGTCAAAATAGTTTTATCCAGTCCATCCAGCGTTAAAAAGTGCTTAAGCTGCCCGTGTTCATTTAATTGTAATGCCCGAGGCTCGGATCGCATCATGGTTTGCTTTCCTCAAACTGCAAAGACGGTATCGTCTTACTCTATTTAAAATAGGAAGTCTGGATAGGAAAATGCCCGGTACAGACAAACTGCAGCCGGGCATTAATGACATTAAACGGTTGTCTCGCCGTATTTTTTTGGTGAGATCTCATTCTTCTAACCGCTGCATCGTCAATCTTATCCGTACGTTAATTGTCGTACGTGTTCGACAAAAAATAAAGCTTTGTTCTGACTATTAATGGGTATCAATGATAGAAACACCCAGTGTTTTTGGTCCAGTCAGCTTAACCCTTTGATCAGGATTGAGCGTTAAATGCTCGCCAACAATATCCGCTGCAATAGGAAGCTCATGCTGCCCCAAATCGTAAAGAATGGCTAACGTAATACTAGCAGGTCGACCAAAGTCAAAAATTTCGTTCATCGCGGCGCGAATCGTACGACCAGACATAAGCACATCATCGACCAAGATGACGTGACGATCTTCAATCGCTGGCAATGAAGTTTGATTCACCTTCGGGTTCAACCCCGCTTTCGTAAAGTCATCACGATAAAAAGTAATGTCCAACGTCGCTAAAGGCTCAGTGGTTGGCACCGCTGATATCAAACGCTCTGCAACCCAAACACCACCAGTATGAATCCCAACAACAATGGCATTCTCAATGTTTTTCTTTTCACAATATGCCGTCAGTTGCGTTTTCATTGACGCTAGAGAATGCTCTAAATCTAACTTCATTTTTTCTCAAACCTTGTTCTTAAATTCACAATAAACCACCATTCAACCAGCCACTCACTTAGTCGTCTCGGCAAACCAAGTTTCTAAAATCATCTGAGCCGCCAAACCATCCACCGAGTTTTCTTTAAAATTTCGGTTTCCTTTCTGAGCAATCACCTGCCCTTTAGCCTCATAGGAAGATAATCGTTCGTCCATCATATGGTAAGGAAGGTTGAAACGTCCATGCAATCGTTTAGCAAACTTACGTGCTCTTTGACACATCTCATTTTCTGAGCCGTCCATGTCTAATGGCAAGCCCACTACGAAAGCATCTGGCTTCCACTCTTCTACCACCTTGGTGATCTCATCCCAATTAGGAATACCATCTTTGGCTTTTATCGGGTCAAGCGGTTGAGCCGTTCCTGTAATACTCTGACCAATAGCAACACCCATTCGAGTCGTGCCAAAGTCAAAACCCAATACTGAGCGAACAGTATTGGGCTTCTGATTATCGTTTAAAGGCGTTTCTGTCGAGATTGACGCTGTCATTAACCATGTCCTATATCCGGTGAAAGTCTTGCCATATCAATCCCCAATACTCGCGTAGCGGCGGTAAATTGCATATCACTTGGTGTATGGAATAATACGTCTAAATCCGCTTCACATACTAGCCAATCATTATTCGCAATTTCAGACTCAAGTTGCCCAGCGTCCCAACCAGCACATCCTAATGTAATGCGAAAGGCATTTGGCCCCTTGCCTTCGGCGATTTCTTCAAGCGCTTCCAAAGAGGCAGACAAAGACACTTCATCGGTGACTCGTAACGTATTGCTCCAAACTTTGTCTGCTGTGTGCAAAATAAAACCGCGTTCGGCTTCTACTGGTCCACCCGTGTAAATGGGTTCAGACGTTAGACGCGGGCTACCAATTTTAATGCCAAGGTGATCCGCTAATTCAGTAAAATCAACATTTGAGGGACGATTGATAATAATCCCCATCGCGCCCGCTGTAGTGTGTTCGCAAAGATAAATAACGGTGTGTTCAAAGTGTGGGTCGTCTAGGTGTGGCATTGAAATTAAAAAGTGATTTTTAAACGAATCGAAAAATGAATTCATAGTCATGTGCCCTCTTTAAATGTATGACAGCGCAAAGATCGCGCCAGTGACTTAAACCTAAGAAGTACTTGAATACCTGAACCTAAAAATAACTCGCCAACGAGGCAATATAGAAGAGCAAAGAAGACGGCAAAGCAGCGCTGCCGTCTCAGACAGTATAGGGCAAGATGAGAATTTACCTACCCCAAATACACAAATTATTACCGAAAGCCTTCAAAACTCACATTCCAAGCAGTAAACTGTCGTTACTGAACGTGTAAAAAAGAGTCCAACCGTCACACTTTTCACCCTTGGAACCTATAAATGCCATTAACTTCGACGAAAAATGCTCAAAGTACATCGATTCAAGTCGAGGCACTTTGTCATCTTTACGCGGTGAATTTGGCACAATGGATACAACACTACCAAGCTGAAACAGTGGACTTACGCTACTTTTTCCACAGCGGCTGGTCTTCCTAGTTCTTCCTATATTGTCCTTACCACCACAAAACATACTCTATAAAAGAGAATGTTCTTCTATATTTAAAAAGACAAAACTGCCCATCATTGGCGCAATAGGAAGCAACCATGCAACTACAAGCAATAGATTACACCAGCGCAACAGCGCAAGAAGATTTCGTAAAATCCCTGCGAGAAACTGGCTTTGGCGTTCTAAAAAACCACCCTATTCAAAAAACACTTGTCAGCGCAATCTACAGTGAATGGCAGACCTTTTTTAATAGCGAAGAAAAACACAACTACCTTTACAACAAAGGCACACAAGATGGTTTTTTTCCACCTGACGTTTCGGAAACAGCCAAAGGTCACACCAAGAAAGACATCAAAGAATATTTTCACTATTATCCGTGGGGACAATGCCCAACCGATAAAAAAGCCCTGCTGACGCAATATTATGCCGAAGCCAACACATTAGCGTCAGAGCTGCTGGCTTGGGTTGAAGCACATTCCCCGGTAGACGTCGCAAAACACTACTCACAATCCCTTTCTAGCATGGTGGACGGCAGTGATCAGACCTTGCTGCGTGTCCTGCATTATCCACCGTTAAAAGGCGATGAAGAATTAGGCGCAATTCGAGCGGGTGCTCATGAAGACATTAACCTACTGACTATCCTGCCATCCGCCAACGAGCCTGGCTTACAGGTCAAGGCCAAAGATGGCACGTGGATGGACGTTCCTTGCGACTTTGGCACGCTAATCGTGAATATTGGCGATATGCTACAAGAGGCCTCTGGGGGCTACTTCCCATCCACGTCACACCGCGTCATCAACCCAGAAGGTGCCGACAAAACCAAATCACGCATTTCTTTGCCTTTATTCCTTCATCCGAAACCGGAAGTCGTTTTATCCAAACGCCACACCGCTGGCAGCTATTTGCATGAACGCCTTGTTGAGCTTGGTGTGATTTAATACATTTTGAACAGGTTCGTTACAACCAAAAAAAGCGCCTTAGAGGGCGCTTTTTTTCTATCTCATCAACATTAAAACACGGCTTTCAACGACAAACTTATGCCTGACAAAAATAGTAAAACCATGGCCGCACGCTTTATCGTCTCAGGCGGTACATTAGGTGGGTAGCGCTTTGCCAAAAGCGTCGCCAAAAACACACAAGGTATGCCAATAACACTTAACCAGATCATCTCCATAGTGACCTGCCCTGCGACAGACGTAATCCCAATACGAGTTAGACAAGAGATAAAAAACACGCTCAACAGCGATGCTCGAATCACGTTTAAAGACACAGGTTGACGATACATCAAATACGAAATAGGTGGCCCTGCCGTAGAAAATAAACCGCCCAACACACCGGCAAAACCACCGCACAGAAAAAAGGCCCAAGGCTTAGACTCGGTTGGATTTTTTTTCGGTTTAATCAAACTCATACCACACGCTAACATAATGGTTATGCCAAGAAATAATTGTAGCCAATGCAAAGCACCACTTTCTAAACTGCTAAGTAAATAGACGCCAAACACCGTCGCTGGAATACTTCCGAGAAAGAACACCAACAATACTTTCACCTTGGCTTCTCGCCATAAACCGCCCGCCAACCCCGTCACACTATTAATTAAACTCAACACACTGACGACAAAAGCCGCCACGTCTAATGGCACTAAGGAAAACAAGGCCGCCGCACTCATCACCACTAGACCAAAGGCAAAGCCCGTGATGGTTTGCACATAACTGCCTAATATAAAAAATGCTAATAGCACAAAAGGGATTTCATTCATCAACAACGGCCTATATTTAAAGATCAATGGTTTATTAGAGCACAATTTATAGGAAAGGATTAAAACACAAAAACCTCAATACGATAGCCATCGTGCGCAAAGTTAAGAAAGGTGCTAACAAGTTCTCGTGTCTCAGCATGTGTATAAAACCTGCTAAAAGAATAACCCCATCCTCCGTCTGCCCCTTAAAAGACAAAAGGAGAAGGAACCAGAATCAGTGACTAACTTGGAGGTTTTATCGACTTAAGTTAGATAATAAAAAGCCACAAGTAACACCCTCACAAAGGGTTCGCGTCAGTGTCGATATCATGCGCTGCTTGTGGCTTTATTCTACAAAATTACATGTCTACGAAGTAAACGATTTAAAAAACGAAATGGACCAAGGCTTGGAGTACAACAAACGACATTAACCCCGCCAGAACGTCATCAAACATAATACCAAAGCCACCATGGACGTGTTTATCCACCCAAGAAATCGGCCAAGGTTTCAAAATATCAAATAAACGAAAAAGCACAAAACCCAACACAATATAAAACCAACCCGCAGGCGCCAGAAACATGGTGATCCAGAAGCCAACAAACTCGTCCCAAACAATACCTGCATGATCATGCACGCCCATATCTTTAGAGGTTTTACCACACAGATAAATACCCACTAACGAGGTAACCACCAGCATCACTAGATATTCCGTGGTGCTTAAATCCTGTAGAAGCCAGATAAAGATAGGAACGGCGGCTAATGTACCAAAAGTTCCAGGTGCTTTGGGAGCGGCACCAGAACCAAGGCCAAAAGCCAAAAAATGTATCGGATTACGCCATACAGACGCTGGGGCAGAATTTGCCATGAAACCATTACCTATTCGTTAAATTAAAAAAAATTAGAAGTGTTGCCAACCCGTTATTTCACCATCATAGTTTGGAATCACAAAACCACTTTCGACAATCTCACCGACTTTGGTACAAGGCAAACTAAGCGTTTGAGTAATCAGTGCAATCTCGGTCGCTTGTTCTTTTGGGGCGGTAAAACACAGTTCATAATCATCACCGCCCGTTAACGCTAATATGAGCGCAGACTCTGGCTGCCATTGCTTTAACTCAGCGGACATTGGCAAGCAAGCCGCATCGATCGTCGCGCCGACACCTGAGGCTTTTAGTATATGCTGGATATCTTGAGCAAGGCCATCGGAAATGTCCATCATGGCATGCACTACGCGCTTCAGCGCCATACCCACAATCAATCTCGGTTTAGGCCGCCAATAACGATCATAAAAATAATCAAAGCGCTCACTCGACACTTGCAGCTCACCCGTGACAATCGGCACGGCAGCCGCGGCGTCGCCAAGTAGCCCCGTAACATAAATATCATCCCCGACTTTTGCTGCGCTACGCTTTACGGCCAAATCTGGTTCCACATAGCCATGTACTTGCAGAGTAATCGTTAACGGCCCTTTTGTTGTATCGCCACCCACCAGCGCCAAGCCAATCGGTTCCGCCAGTTCCGCCATACCTTGCGCTAAACCAGCCAACCATTGCGGATCGGATTCAGGAATGGTCAGGCCTAGGGTAAAGAACGCTGGTTTCGCCCCCATTGCGGCCAAATCACTGACGCACGTTGCCACCGCACGATAACCAATATCGACTGGGTCTGCGTCGAAAGGAAAGTGTCGCCCTTCGACCAAGGTATCCATCGAGAATACTAAGCTTTGCCCTTGTGGCACTTGGATCTGAGCACAATCGTCACCAATGCCCAACAAAAGATCGCCACGCCCCTGCGTACTCGCCATCACCGACGCTTGAAAGATGTTTTGTATCAACTCGAATTCTTTCAACACTCTGTCCTTTTATTGTCTTCGCAGGATACATTCACCGCTTAAAATACTGACAAGAGGATACCGTATTGTCATAACGATGTCAGAGACAAAAGCGGAAGACGTCATTCATGATGCTGTACAGCAGGCACAAAAAAAGCAGATCGCTCGACGGCTGATCTGCTTTTTTTGTGTTTAATTGTTGGCTGGAAGTGGCGTTTTAATCTTCTTCTGAACGCTTAGCACGTGTCTTTGGTATTGCCACTACTTCAAGGTAAAAAGACTTCCAATGTTGACTTTGCGCAGCGCTAATATTGGTATTAATGTCACCTTCGTGAATCGCTCTCGCCTTGTCTGCCGTTTGACCAAACTTGCAACTAAATCCCCAAAAATCCACGCCTTCAGGCAAGGCTTTGTTGCGCTCTTTTTTGATGTACTGCTTCACTTCGTTTTTAGCCGCTTCAATTAAGCGCTGGTAAGAAAGCTTGGGGTGAGATAGAGCAAACGTCTTTTTCATTGGAATCCTAAAAATTTTGGGTAAGGCAGCGTAACAGCAACCTTAATAACCACATATGATAGCGGTTTAAGCGGAATGCAGCCATGAATATGAGTGATTAGAAGCATTTTTCCTTGGTCTATTCACAACCTGAAGAAAAATTATCGTCATGGTTATAGAGTCAGAGCATTATAGAAACTGAAACGCTATTTTTTCGCATACTATGACTCGATCTAAGGACGCTTGTTTGAGTGGTCTTCCATTTCTGCTTCTATTTCTGCTTTGGCTTCGCGCTCGGCTTCCGCATGATCGGCTGCCCATTCACCCGCCGCTTCAACGGCTACAGGTGAGGCGGTAGGTAAAACACCTAAGTAGCTCTCAGTTTCTGCCACCGGAACAGCCAAACTCTTCTGCATCATACAATAGAACGCATAAAGCGCGATGGCACAAAAAGTCACACCAAGCACGAGCCAAAACGCGAACGGACCTACCTCTTGCATCGCCCACCCAGTGACTAATGGCCCCGCGATAGCACCCAACCCGAAGGTAAAAACGAGCCCGCCAGACGCAGAAGACATATCACTGGCCGAAAGAGAGTCGTTGGTATAGGCCAGAAAAAGGGCATAAAGCGGCGTTGTAACCCCACCGGCGAAGAAAGCGGCTACCATTAAGGCCCAAGGACTGCCGGCCGTGAACCACCCCAACGCACAGGACAAGCCCCCGACACAAGACGCCACAAAAATCAGCTTGCGTCGATCCATCCGGTCCGAAAGCCAGCCAATAGGGTATTGCATTAAGAGCGCACCAGCGAACAGCATCGCAATGAACAGCGCGATATTGTTCGCAGTTAGCCCTATCTGACTACCAAAGACTGCACCCATACCCGATTGGGTCGCATAAACGCTACCCAATAGGAAAATCCCCACCGTGCCGAGTGGCGAACTCACGAAGAGAGATCGCAGTGGCATTGGTCGTGCCACTTCAACGGCTGGAACAGAGGAAACAGAAAGAAGGATGGGCGCAAAAGAAACCGACACAAGGATCGAGGCACAGATGAAGAGCACTGACGTTCCTGCATCACCCAATGTGAGTAACCCCTGCGCTCCGATGATACCCAGTGTTTGTGCAATCATGTAAACCGACAGCACCTTGCCACGAGTCTCATTGGTGGTGGCATCGTTCAGCCAACTCTCCGCAGAAACGTAGATACCCGACATGCAAAAACCCACGAGCAACCGAAGCAACACCCAAGCCCAAGGCTCGGTCACTAGAGGAAAAGCAATTAACCCCGCCGACATAAAGCTGCCTAGCGCGGCAAAAACACGCACATGCCCTACACGACGGATAAGCGAAGGGGTAAGGCGCGCGCCTGAAAGGAAACCCATGAAATAACCCGAGGTGACTATCGCTAGCTCTGCGGATGAAAACCCCTCGATCCCACCACGCAAACCGATAAGTGTAAAATGCATGCCGTTGCCCAGCATAATAAGCACGATGCCGAGTAAAAGTGCCCAGACCCTAAACAAAACTTGGATCATAAAACATCCTAATCATAACGCTTTTATAAAAGGGTTAGATAAACCTGTTAAACAACAACTCAGCAAACATTGGTGCTTATTTTATAAACACAAACATTTCTCTTTAAATGACCAATCGCTTTCAACATATACCTTTCTAACAATAGCTTTTGCTAGAAAGTGACCCGTCAAAATTAAGAAGATACTTAGAAATAATATAGGACTTAAATTTATAGTGATTGCTTGT
Organism: Marinomonas primoryensis; assembly: GCF_013372285.1. NCBI lineage: Bacteria > Pseudomonadati > Pseudomonadota > Gammaproteobacteria > Oceanospirillales > Oceanospirillaceae > Marinomonas > Marinomonas primoryensis. The sequence continues at coordinate 3,647,667 of NZ_CP054301.1, forward strand.
CATGTTACCGACTAACACCGCCATAATTTTGCCCACTAACGTCGCTCAGTTCGACTCAGCCTTTTGGGCACTTGTCACCTTGAAGCACAACTTAAAGCAATGTATTAGACATAAAAAAGCCCTCGCCTTATCGCTGCTTGGCGATAATAACGAGGGCTCTTAGCTATCTTTCGATAGCGATGTTTTTATTTAGCTAATCGGCGTTCAGCGATTTCTTCGCGACGAACACGTTGTGCTAGTTTGTCTAGAATGCCGTTAACGTACTTGTGGCTTTCCGTTGCGCCAAAACCTTTTGCTAATTCAACGCTTTCGTTGATCGCTACGCGGTATGGCACGTCTAAACGCTGTGACAATTCAAATGAACCAATACGCATGATGGCCAATTCAATTGGGTCTAGTTCGCTCAATGGGCGATCTAATAACTCTTCAAACAAGTTATCCAATTTTTTCGCGCTGGCAGTAACGCCTTGCAAAATTTCACGGAAGTAGACTTTGTCGCAAGAATCCATGTCCTGATCCATCACGAACTGGGTTTCAATCTCGCTAACCGCAGATTGATTCATCTGCCATTGGTAGACCGCTTGTAATGCCAAACGACGAGAAGCACTGCGTAATTGCGAACGTGAAGGCTTCTTTTCCTTGCGTTTTGGTGCTGGAGTTTGGTCGTTTGTTGTTTCCACTTCGCTCATTTTTCGCCTCAGTTGTCCAGACTACGCCGCCTTATGGGCTGACGTTTTTCGCCTGTTTGGAAGTACCTGTTTTGTCTATTAGGCGTTCTAATAAACAACACCTACGGTCATTATGGCCAAAGGTACAAATATACTATTTATCTTGGCCGGCGATTATAGCAATTTTTATTCTACGTTTCTTGGCAAAGTTCTCTAAATATCGTTAAGAAAACACGGTTTCCCGTGATTTTCTTAAAAAAGACTGAGAAAGCAATCACTCACGTCTCGTCTATTCTTCTACGCCATCATCAAAGTCGTCGCCAAAATCGTCATCTAGGTAGTTTGGTTGATAAACCAAGCGTAAATCTTGCCCTATTTGGCTCACCGACTTAAGTTCTAGTTCGACGGCTTCATCTATCGTCTCTAATGGTAGTTGAAATAATGGTCGTGCGCTGGAGCCAAGTAATTTTGGTGCCATGTAGACCACAATTTCATCGACCAAACCCGCTTGTAAAAAACCTCCCGCCAATTCCGAGCCCGTTTCTAACAAGACCTCGTTGATTCCAGCGTCAGCGAGCTGTTCCATTGCGTCTAACAAGTCTAAACGGCCGTCTTCGCCGCGCGGCGAAAAACGAACCGTGACACCTTTTTTCTTCAATGCTTCCAAATGCTCGATTTCTAGATCATCTTCAACACAAAACACACAGGCCTGATCGCTTGGATATAGAATTTTTGCTTCTGGAAGAATAGACAATGCGGTGTCCATGATGACGCGAAGTGGCTGACGAACCGTTTTTGCGGCGGCTTCTTGGTCGTCGCTGTCGATACGAACCGTCATGCTTGGATTGTCCATTAGGACAGACCCAATACCCGTGACAATCGCATCACTTTGAGCGCGTAATCGTTGCACATCAAGGCGCGCTTCTGGCCCCGTAATCCATTGACTTTCGCCAGATTCCATTGCCGTACGACCATCTAAACTCATGGCCAGCTTCACTCGAATGAAAGGAAGCCCTTCGCGCATGCGTTTTACAAAACCAGGGTTTAACGCTTCGCAATCGGCTTCTAACACTGGACCGATGACGTCGATACCTGCTTTTTTGATTTTCCCTAAGCCACGCCCAGAGACTTCTGGATTCGGATCTTGCATGCCATAAACAACACGAGCGACACCCGCTTTGATCAAGGCATCCGCACACGGCGGTGTTTTGCCATGATGACTACAAGGTTCTAATGTCACATACGCGGTTGCGCCTGCGACATCCTGTTTCGCATCGACCAGTGCATTCACTTCGGCGTGACCTTCTCCGGCTTTTAGGTGAAAGCCTTGTCCGATAATCTGCTCGTCTTTGACCAACACACAACCCACTCGTGGATTTGGGTGAGTGGTATAAAGACCTTTTTGCGCAAGTTGAATGGCTTTTGCCATCCAATGTTCGTGGTTACTCACTGTCATGATTTGTCTTCTTTAGGAGATTCTAGGGCGTCGGCGCTGTGGCTTTCTAGGCGATCTATCGCTTCGCGGAATTCGCTGATGTCTTTGAAGCTTCGATACACAGAAGCAAAGCGAACATAAGCGACCTGATCCAGACGTTGTAATTCTTCCATCACCGCTTCACCCGTCCAACGAGAAGGCAGTTCTCGTTCACCAGTGGCTTGCATTTTCTCTTTGATACGAGAGATCGCGGTTTCGACGGCTTCGATACTGACGGGGCGTTTTTCAATGGCTTTAATAATGCCATTGCGCAACTTGTCTTCATCAAAGGGTTCACGACTGCCGTCACTTTTGATCAATTTTGGCATTTGTAACTCGGCCACTTCGAACGTGGTGAAGCGTTCTTGGCAATGGTTACAGGTACGGCGACGACGAACTTGTGCGCCTTCAGAAACCAGTCGAGAATCCACTACTTTAGTATCTTGAGTTCCACAAAAAGGGCATCGCATAGTGCTTCCAATATCGCTAATTTGATGTAAAAATGCCTGAGTATAGGCCGTCATTTTCTGGCTCAAATCATACCAATCTCGCCATCATTTAGCTACCGAGCTACTGCGAGCGTTTCATCATTTTGTTTCATCAAAGAATGGATAAGGTCATAGGGAAGTTTATGCCACTTGCAGAACTATCAGGTTTGGTTGCTGCGCTTTGCTGGACCATTTCAAGCTTAATGGCGCCGGGGCTCATACAACGTTTTGGCACCATGCGGTTCAATACCGTGAGAATCATGATCGCCAGTGTCATTCTGCTGTTTATCAGCTTAGTAACTCAGCGATTTAACGCTTCATTATGGCTGCATGTTGACCTTATTATACTGTCAGGGGTGCTGGGTATTTTTCTTGGCGATACCATGTTGTTTACCGCCGTTCATCGTCTTGGTCCACGGCGTACTGGGGTTATTTTTGCCACGAATGCGCCCATGTCGATTCTGCTCGGCTGGTTATTTCTCAATGAGCATCTCTCGCTGAATCAACTCTTCGCCTGTGGCTTAGTGTTAAGCGGGGTTGTTATCGCCATATTGTTTGGTAAGCGGCAAAGCCTTCATGCTTGGGAACAAACCAAAGGCAAACTGAGCGTCGGTATTTTGATGGCGCTCGGCGGCGCACTGGGTCAAGCCAGCGGAGCACTGCTCAGCAAACCCGCGCTATTGGATGGTGCAGACCCTATCGCCGTCTCTGCTTTGCGAGTCACCACGGGGGCGGTAGCCCTTATGTTGGCTTACGGATTGTTTTACCGACACAGACAACCCGAACACGCCATTCCATTTTCGCAGCTCACTCGACAGGACTTCATCGGTATTGCCGCTCTCGCCACAATTGGCATGGTCATTGGTATGAGCGTTTTGGTATGGGGCGTTGGCAACGCCAATGTTGGTATTGTCACCACACTTTCGGCGGTGGTTCCCGTACTTATTCTACCGGGATTGTGGGTTACCACGGGTCAAAGGCCAACATTTGGCGCTTGGCTTGGTGCGATTTTAGTAGTGACAGGTGCGGCTCTGATTATTCTTCATTAGCCTTAGCTGTGCTATTCTTAGCGCACTCGTTTCGTTTGGCTCGTCATCGATTTGCCGACCTTCATTTGGCAACCATGACGTGTATTTTCAATCATTCAATAAGTTGACTCTTTTATGGCTCAGTTTGTATACAGCATGCATCGCGTTGGGAAAGTCGTTCCACCTAAACGCGAAATTCTTAAAGACATTTCTCTTTCTTTCTTCCCTGGCGCTAAGATCGGTGTTTTGGGTCTTAACGGTTCTGGTAAATCGACGCTTTTACGTATTATGGCGGGCGTTGATACAGAACATAACGGTGAAGCACGTCCAATGCCGGGTATTAAAATCGGCTACTTGGAACAAGAACCTCACCTTGACCCAACCAAAAACGTACGTGGCATTGTTGAAGAAGCCTTCGAAGAAGTTATCACGGCGATGGCTCGCTTAGACGCGGTTTACGCAGAATATGCCGAACCCGATGCCGACTTTGATGCACTGGCAAAAGAACAAGGTCAACTTGAAGCTTTGATCGAATCGAAAGAAGGTCACAATTTAGAACGCGCGTTAGAAGTCGCTGCTGACGCTCTTCGCCTTCCACCTTGGGAAGCCAGCGTTGAGCATCTTTCTGGTGGTGAACGTCGTCGTGTCGCGCTTTGTCGTCTATTGCTAAACAAGCCAGACATGATCCTTCTGGACGAGCCGACTAACCATTTGGACGCCGAATCGGTTGCTTGGCTAGAGCGTTTCTTGAAAGATTATCCGGGCACCGTTGTGGCGATTACCCATGACCGTTACTTCCTAGACAACGCCGCAGGCTGGATTTTGGAATTGGACCGTGGACACGGTATTCCATACGAAGGTAACTACTCTTCTTGGTTAGAGCAGAAAGATGCTCGACTACAGACTGAAGCAAAACAACAAGCTTCCCATCAAAAAGCCATCAAATCGGAGCTTGAATGGGTTCGTCAAGGCGCCAAAGGTCGTCAATCTAAATCTAAATCGCGTTTGGCTCGATTCGAAGAAATGAATTCACAAGAATTCCAAGATCGTAACGAAACCAACGAATTGTACATTCCACCAGGGCCACGTCTTGGTAGCAAAGTCATCGAAATTGAAGGCGTGAGCAAAAGTTTCGAACACAAGATGCTACTAGAAGACTTCAACATGGTGGTGCCACAAGGCGCGATCGTTGGTGTGGTAGGCGGTAACGGTGCGGGTAAATCGACTCTGTTCAAAATGATCGCTGGCACGGAAAAACCTGATACAGGTACGGTAACAATAGGCGAAACCGTCCAACTGGCTTACGTGGATCAAATGCGTGAACTCGATGGGGACAAAACTGTCTTTGAAGAAATCGCTGACGGCCAAGACATGATCACGGTGAACAACTACAAAGTTGTATCTCGCGCTTACATCGGTCGCTTTAACTTCAAAGGGTCAGATCAACAAAAACTCGTTAAACATTTGTCTGGTGGTGAGCGTAACCGTTTGCACCTTGCAAAACTGCTTAAAGAAGGCGGCAACGTATTGCTGCTGGATGAGCCGACCAACGACCTTGACGTTGAGACATTGCGTGCATTGGAAGACGCGTTACTGGCCTTCCCTGGTTCCGCGATTGTTATTTCCCATGACCGTTGGTTCCTAGACCGTATCGCGACACACATTCTAGCGTACGAAGGCGACTCAAAAGCCGTCTTCTTCGAAGGCAACTACGCAGAATACGAAATCGACCATAAGAAACGTACTGGTAACGACGCAACACCAACGCGTATCAAATACAAACGTATTGATGCGTAATTCTATTTAATAGGATTGCTTGGTTTGAATGGAAAGCCGCTTACAGTGATGTAAGCGGTTTTTTTAAGGCTCAAAATATATTCAACGAACATAAAAAAGCCCACTGACTTCCAATAACAGGAGTAGCGGGCGTTGTTACCAGTAATGCTATATCCACGTATTAAACATGTCAACTTAGCTTCACAATAGGGAAACTGTTAACTATTAATTTCCACACCATCGATTAACAATCGTGTCTAAACTTTCTTCGCTCGTTGCATCATTCGACCACCCTGCAGCAAATTTTATATCATTTGAGTTAGGCAGTTTATCTTTTGGTAATTTTCGTATCCTGATTCTACTAGGTAGAGCTGCTGCCTCTCCAACGAAAATTGCTTCGCGTCGGGTCAGTGCTGATAACATCTTTGTCAGCCCGCTCAGACTATCAGGTAAAAATTTAGCAACGTGTTCTTGGTCGCTGGAGTTCGATAATCTAAGAACAATCCAAGAATTACATTGCGACAGCACTGTGCTTTCTACATCAGAAGGTCTCTGTGATATAAGGCCTAAACCTAGACCGTACTTGCGCCCTTCTTTTGCAATTCGTCTAATGGCATCTTGCGCTTCTTTATATTGAGCTTCACCATGATTTGGAACATATCGATGAGCCTCTTCACAAATAAATAAAACAGGATCTTTCTCTCGTTCTTCCCTTGTTTGCCAGAGTTTATACTGAAAAAGCAAACGAGCTATCAAAGCGGTTAAAGGGCCAGCCACTTCATTTGGAAGGCCTGATATATCGATAATTCGTATGTCTTTACCATCGGCATCACCAATAAACTGAGCTAATATATCCTGTAACTTTGGAGAGATCATTTCATCATATTCACCTAATAAGAAATTAAGCTGTGGATTGGATCGCAGAACTTTAAGTTTCTTAAGAATATTATCCACTTTATCTCGTCCAGAAGATGCCGCCAAAAGCTCTTGTTTTCCAAATTTACGTCCTTGAACCTTATTTATATGCTTTGTGAACTGTTCTAGTTTAAATGGAACAGGCTTATCCCTATCGAAGTTTAAAAGGTCTGTTTCAGTAAAACCATCAACTAAAATTGCTTCAACACCACCATTTGGCTCAGCACCAATATCTTGAACATAGCCCGAATTAAGTAGTCTAGAATAAGTGATGGCCTCATAGATAATATTATTTTGAGATGTAGCTTCATGCTCTGTTTTGCCGATAATGAGTGACCTCAATTCATCACTAGACATCAGCCAATAAGGTAGCTTCAACAACTGTGTATCATCTGCATCTACAGCAGCCGCATCATTATAAGCTCTATATACTTTAGCTCTATCACCAAAGGCTTTAGCATATTCACCATGCGGATCAATCATAACAATTTTAGGCTTGAGCACTATCTCTTTCGGTCTATGATCAAGAACAGAATGTAAAATAGACGCTACTGTGCCTGACTTACCAGAACCTGTAGACCCCAAAATTGCAAAGTGATGACCAAACAATTTATCAATATTTGCTCTACATACAGCATTATTACCCCCGATATAATTTCCAATAGGAACCATAGGGCTCACAGCTTCATCTTGAGCATTTGACTCAGCTGCTTTATAAACTGCTTCTAATTCGTCATTTAAACAAATATATGCGCTTTGAAGAGGGAGTGGATATGTTTCTACGCCACGTAAAAAGTCGAGTCGAGAATGCTTAACAGACCAAGAGCCTTGTCCAAACAAATCAGCTTCTAAAATACGAGCATCGTCAGCGGCACTTATAAATTGACTACTATCATCAGAGACCAACTCAGATCTCATTTTAAGAGATCGAACAAAAGCAAAAAGTAACTTCCTACCAAAATGAACTTTAATGATGCTGCCAATTTGTCCTATAGGATAGACTTGACCATCTACTGCACGAATAAGTTCACTAACATTGTCGTCAATTTCTATGCGTAAACTATTACCAGAAACCTCTACAATCTTCCCTATTTTTAGCTCGAATCTTTCCTGAAAAACATCATTCATTCAGCATCCCCTGTCTTAATAAACTGAGTTAATCCATCAAAACGCCACCAGCTATAACCATTTTCTGGCGATTCGGTAACAGGTTTTTTAGATGCATGATAAAGACCTAACTTCCCTGCAACATAAACTCTAGATCTGATTATTGGGCAACTAAGCCAAGCATCTAAAGTTTTATTGATCACAACTCCTTCTTTTGGAGCCTCTGCAATAAATGCAATGACAGTTGTCTGATTTCCTTCACTCCTTAGAGCACTCTCAATTTCAGCATTTATATGGTCATCTCCAAAACTATAACCACAAGTAATTAATGTATTTTGTTGGCTATCCATTAAAGTTGCTCTTAACCCTGTAAACAATCTTGCAAATGGATCTTTCTGCGTTTCTACGTATTTAGTCGCCTGAGGATAAATCATTATATCTGAAGTTTTTTCCAGATATTTTGTGCCATATCGAGCACGAACAAGCCCATAATCATCATCTCTGAGCCAATCAATTGAGCCATGTAGTTTATAGAGATAATAAGTTCTAGAGTCATTCCGCTCTTTAGAGAACTCTTGCTCAGCATTCCAAAAACCTACCGCACCGCCCGAAAAACCGTCGCATACAATTTTTTTATGCAGCCCTAAAGCATCTTCAAGCAAGGTATCGTAGTTTGTAGTAAAGAATGTTGTTTTCGAACGCCGCTCTAAATTAGATCGATTTTTAAATAGTGCTTCAAAAAAATCATAATGAGGTTCAATTTTCACAATGGAATTTATTTCAGTACCTATTTCTTCTTCTGTACCGCTGCTAGCGTTAGCTGCTACATATCCATATCTAACAATGTTCCCAATCGCTTTGATAATTTCAATATAGAGTTTATTTAAATTTTCAACTGAATAACCAACAGTATTAATAAATGCAATTTTGTCTTTAGATCGATTTCCAATAGCTAATAGATCACCTAAATGACTAAGAATGTGCTCAATATGACAATCGTCGCTTAAATCTGCTTTTAAGGCATTCAATAATTCGTTATTTATAGAACTAGCATTTTCTTGAATAACGCCCTCAACCCGCGTAGTTAATGGGTACATTAACGGTATATTTGATCCAAAACTTATACCAGCACCAAAAAGCCAACTTTGTCGGCTTTGAGAGCTTAAAAGCATTTTCAGATTTTCTAGTCTATTATCAAATTCTTCCATAAATATCCTTTTTCATTGCTATTCAGAGTATGTAGAAGAATAGTCTTCTTTAATGAAATAAAGCAAAACTTGAATTATCTCTTCCATTCTATTTTCTCAGCTAATTAATAACGAAAAAATAACCCCATCCTCCGCCTTCCCCTTGAAAGACAAAAGGGGAAGGAACTTGCTTGTCTGTCATCTAAACCAACTGCAGCGCTCGCTTCGATTCCGTTTTTTTAGCCAATGACAGCATTTTCAGCGCGACACCTCTAGGTTTGCTTTCGCCCTACTTCCATTTATTAACCAGCTTATCGCTGACGTTTAGGTATTGCGCAAAACGAGCTGAGAAAGGTTGTTGGCGAGTCTTAGTTTTAAAACTTGCTCAGGTGTGAATTCATGAATAGAGGTTAGGCATTAGATATCAAACTGACGCATGGTGGCTTTATCAATCGCACCTGCTTTATTAAGACCTTTGGCTGTCTTATGAACAGATTTTAAAATATCACTCATGGCGATCTCCTTTGTCTCACTTATTTCTTTCGTTGAGGCCTTCATTTCTGATTAAAAAATATACCTCGTCTGAGCAGCATTTCAATAATACGCCACTCATTCTGTGCATTTCATCACCTAAAACGAACATAAGGGAAGAAAGAGCTTAACCCCATCCTCCGCCTTCCCCTTGGAAGACAAAAGGGGAAGGTACTTGTGTGTCTGATATAGAAACCAACTGTAATATTTTTTCGAAGCATCTACCAGAAAACCAGAATGAGGTTTGCACTTCTAATTCAATATCGCCACAAACAAAAAAGCCGCTTACTTGTAGGTAAACGGCTTTCGGTAAGTAGCTGTGAAAAAAGAAACTGGCGTTACACAATATCCACGCTAATCAGTGTGCCATGTTCGCCAATAACGTCGTTTTTACCCAAGCAGATATCGGTTCCGATAAGTCCATTTAAACTGCCGGTCATGAAGAAGAAGTCATCAATGTAACCTCGGCGAACGCATTCTTTTACGCCTTTCAAAAGCACTTTCTTCTTCTGTTCGAAGAAGTCTGGCGCGCTGGTTGAGTAGTTGTATGTTTGGTTTTGGTGGCCGCTTTTAAGAGTAAAATCCCCAGCGATAGGAGGGCTAGAAACGAGGATGCCGTAGTTGTAGTAAAAATCACAAGACGGATAACTGCTGTCGTTGATTTTTGGACGCAACACTTCGATGGCCACCAGCGGTTGGCTGCTGTTTACGTTGTATGCTATGTCGCTGGCCAAGATCGGCACGCTGCACTGGTAGCAAATTTCAACTTCTATGCCAGATACATCGTTTTTCGGTAGCTGGGTTCCTTGATTTTCAAAAATCTGAAAATCAAAAATAGGCGATATAATAAACACGCCCGAATCGTCGACGACTTTCCAGCCTTTTATCACCGCGCCTTTGCTGGTTAATTCGGCAATCAATTGATCTTGTGCATGACAAATATCATCGTAGTTATCGAGAATAGACGTAAAAGCACCGTCTTTAAACGCACTGACAATGGCGGAGTACTCGGTAAAATTCATCAACGATCCCTTTAAAAATGCTTCAACACCAAGTATGAAGACAAGAAGTAGAGGCGTTAATATACAAGATTTCTCCTTGATGAAAAGCGAACTTATCTATGACATAACCGCAGACAAACTCTCTGCCAAGAAAGGAACGTCACTTTCTTTCAATCCTGCTAGGTTGATTCGACCGCCATCAACAAGGTAAACACCAAACTGCTCTCGTAAGCGCGTCACTTGGTCTGCGTTTGCGCCGATGACAGAGAACATGCCTTTATGCTGAGCGATAAAATCAAATTGATGCGTGCCAGTCTGAATTTTCATAGCGTCGACTAAGGAAGATCGAACACCTTGAATGCGTTGTCTCATTTGTGTTACTTCGGTCAACCAGAACTCTTTTAATGCTTGGTCTTCCAAAATAGTACGAACGATCGCGGCGCCATGATCCGGTGGCATGGTGTAGGAGCTGCGCGCGCATTCCATGATGCGGCTTTTAATGCATTCGCTCTGTTGCAATGTATTGGACGCAATCACAGCCAACCCTGTTCTTTCACGATACAAACCAAAGTTTTTTGAACAAGAGCTGGCCACTAAATAAGCTGGAACGCGTTCAGCAAGGTAACGAAAACCTGCGGCGTCTTCTTCCATGCCGTCGCCAAAACCTTGGTAAGCCATGTCGATAAATGGCAGGAAGCCTTGGGCATTGGCCATTTCCGTGATCGATTGCCATGCGCGATAACTTAAGTCTGCGCCCGTTGGATTGTGGCAACAGCCATGCAACAAAACCACGTCGTTTTTACCCAACGTTGATAGCGTCGCCAACATGGCCGTTTCATTGACCATTTTGGTTTGCGGGTCAAAGTAAGGGTAATAAGCCACCTCTACTCCGGCGGTTTTCATGATAGGCGCATGGTTAGCGTAACTTAAATCACTCATCCATATTTTTGCGGAGGGATTCGCCATGACGATAACATCCGCCAGTAATCGTAACGCGCCACTGGCTCCGGGTGTTTGAACGGCTACGGCGCGCGAACGGCTGCTATTTTCGCCCAGTAGCAACTCTATCATGGCGTTATTGAAGCGTTCGCATCCTGCCAAACCTACGTAACCTTTGCTTTCTTGTGTGTTAAGCAAGCGCTCTTCTGCTCTTTTAACGGATTGTAAAACTGGCGTGACGCCTTGTTCATTACGATAGACACCCACACCCAAATCCAATTTATTAGTGCGAGCGTCCTGCAAACATGCCAGCGATTGAGACAAAATAGGATCTTTAGCAGCGGGAATAAGATGACTAAACATGATGTACCTTTCGTAAATTCAACAGAAAAAAGAATGATTTAATAGACTGCGTAACAACGAGTTAACGTGACGATTTCACGATTCCGCTTGCGAACACCACGCCGACACAGACAAAACATAAACCTAGTGTGGCCGCTAAACCAATGGATTCATGCAATAAGGGAATCGCTAACAATGACGCTAATACGGGTGTTAATGCGCCCATTGCCGCGGTTCTTTCTGCGCCTAAAGAGTTGATGGCGTAACCATAGCTAAACCCTGTACAAAGGCCGACAAGAATAGATTGAACAAAGAACTGCCACGCCAATTCGTTGGCGCTGACCAAATTCATTCCGGATGACACCACGCCGGTTGCCAGCAACCCTACTAATAGACAAGTCGACACTAGGCCAAGCAGCCCTGTGGCGGCCAAAGGTGGTAAACCTGCAACACGTAGGCAAATGGTATAAACCGCCCAAAAGAAGCTCGCGCCAATAAACAATAAGTCGCCTTTCCACACGTCACCGTTGAGTGACCACATAGAAATAAGCAACAAGGCAACGACGCCAATCATGATGGCAATAAGACCCAATAAACGCGGACGACTCAGTGGCTCTTTAAACACAAAAAACGCAATGGCCGTGACGAACAAAGGGAACGTGCCTGGAATCAATAAGCCAGCATGGGAAACAGGCGCATAATGCATACCAGCAGAACTTAAGAAAAAGAAAGGCACACCAGCACCCAGTACGATGCCAAACAAGGTCCAACTAGGAACCGTTAATAACAATCGGCGAGAGCGATACAAAAAGGGGAACAGCACCAGTGCAGGAATGCCATATCGCATCAACGCTAAATCAAACGTCGTCAACGCGGATTGCGCGCCCATTTTGACGCTGACCAACCAGCTGGCCCAAATACACGCGGTAATAAACGCCGCGACCAGTCCAAATTTTAACGTCGCCCCTGAGGCAATATGCCGATAACTTGGATTTGCTGATACTTTGGGATGTGTAACGTCGCTCATGATCCGTCCTGATAAAATACGTATTTCAAAAATGAAGTAATGTATTCATTATAGGGATAGACTCATGAGCATGTCCTTGCCATTAATACCCTTAAATATTAACTTATTGGCAGAATATACTTATTTACTAATCTTATGAAAGCAGGTATGCCAATTTGAAAATTGATAACACAGATACTCAAATATTAATGCACCTACAAAACGATGGCCGCCTGAGTAATGTCGAACTAGCGGAGCAAATTCACTTATCCGCGTCGCCCTGCTTGCGTCGTGTTAAACAATTGGAATCGTCAGGGGTGATTAAAGGCTACAAAGCGAGCCTTGAACGTAAAAAGGTCGGCTTGTCGATGACGGTGTTTATTGAGGTTCGCCTGAAGAGCCATACCAGCGAAGCCAGTGAAGCGTTTGAGGAAAGTGTGGCCAACTTGCCCAATGTAATCAGTGCTTATTTGGTGTCTGGGTTTGCCGATTACCGACTAGAAGTTGTGGCGAAAGACCTTGCGGATTATGAAAGCATTTTAAAAGCCATGCAAAATCTGCCTTACGTAAAAGACATACACAGCAATTTTGCGATCCGAGCCATAAAAAGCGACGCACCATTGCCGCTGTAGCTTTACCTTTATCGCTTTATAATGAATAACAAAAAAAACCGCATATCTTTCGATAAGCGGTTTTTTAAAAGATCTTATGAGGCTTTAAGATTTATACTTTAAAGCTGCCCACTTGTTGATCCAATGCTTTATACAACTTGGTAATATCTTGTGATTGCTGCTGAATCATATCGGCTACTGATTGCACAGAGTCGGTCTGATCTTTTAGCGACACCATGTTCTGGTTGATGTCATTAGACACTATAGACTGCTCTTGAGTCGCTTGAGCCGTTTGTGCCGCCATTTCCTGAACTTTACTGAATGACACACGTAACGCATCAAAGGTTTTTGTTACCTCACCAAAATTATTCACGGTGAATTCTGCATTATTACGACTGTTTTGAATCGCTTTAGACGATTCGGCCACATTGACTTTAAGTTGCTCAATCATGGATTCAATTTCATTGGTGCTGTCTTGTGTACGAGTTGCCAAGGTACGAACTTCATCAGCAACGACAGCAAAACCACGACCTTGTTCACCCGCACGCGCGGCTTCAATCGCGGCGTTCAAGGCCAGTAAGTTGGTTTGTTCTGCAATATTGCGGATAACTTCTAATACAGACGCGATGCTTTCAGAGCTTTTCTGCAGTTCACCGGAACGCCCCAATGCGAGTTCAATATCGGAGACAAGTTCAGTAATCGCCTTCTGAGATTTGTTTACGGCGGCCAAACCATTTTGCGTCAAGTCATTCGAATTTTTCGCTTCATCTGCGGTATCACGAGCAACAGTCGCCATTTGTTGATTTGACATGTCCATTTCATGACCAGCACTTACAATAGACGCTGAAGCATTCGCCAATGCATTGGTAATACCTGTGGTTTTGATCGCCGCGTTATTTAATTGACTGGTGGTTTCCCCCAAGGCATTCGACTGTTGATGAATATTGCTAATAATGCCTCTTAGGCGTTCAACAAAACCATTAAACTCACTGGCCAGATCACCTAATTCATCTTTTGTTGAAAATTCAATACGTTGCGTTAAGTCACCATCACCTTCGGAAATTTCACGAATACGTTGACCTAAATAACGCACCTGATCAGTCAGTGTTTTTGGTACTTTGTAGCTAAACCAAGCGACAATAAATAAGCCGATAACAACGATAATAATAGCAAAGCGTGTAAAGTCGCTTACTTTTTTCTCTAGGCTGATTTTAGTCGTTTCTGCATGCTTGTTAACCGCTTCGCCTGCTTTATCAAGAATGTCTCTTAATGCACTGAAACTGGCGTTCGATTTTTGTTCAGTTGCGGCAAACGCTGAAGAGCTCGCATCTAAAGCCACAAGAGCATTCGAAGCACTCAACCAAGTATTAAACGCTTTATCAAAATCCCCCAACGATTTGTAAACCTTAGGTTCAGTAGACAAATACTGACGGAATGCATTAAAGCGATCTTTTACTTGCTGTGCATTTTCTACTCGATCCTTCTCTTCCTCTTCTACATTACCAACACTTACAATAATACGCTGCTCAGCAAGCTTCGCTTGGTATAAGTCTCGATCCGCGTTTAAAATAACAGCAGAAGCTTTTCCATAAGAGTCTGATTGTGCATGCAAGGCTGCACTTAGTTGATTAATAATGTAACTCATTGAAGCCAAGGCAATGATGAATATGATACTCATGACAACCGTAGGCAAAGAACTTTTTACTCTTATGGAATTAAAACGCATCAATTGATCCTCTAAAAAAACATGCCATTTATTGCATATTAAGGTCATCTATTATGATGAATCAATGCGATGTAACAATTCCCTACACTTCTACCTCACAAAGCAACCTGAAGTCACTCTAACGTTGATTTACATCAAAAGTTCAGCGTTAGACTATTATTTTGTGGCAGTCATTTTTTTCACTAACACTCGACAAACAAGCTAGGTAGAAGCCAAAAATAAGACGGTATAATACCCTGTTATCTAAAAGCGCTTTTTGCCTTTGTCTATGACATCAAGTAAAACAGCGTTATTAAGAGGATAATCACACCTCATCTATACCTCACTATTTTGACATTTGAAAAGAGTAACGCGATAAAATGACCTTCCCCACAAACCGCGCCAAACTCGCCCTTGCGGCTTGGTTAGAAACTCACACCAAGTTTCGACTGTCTGCTCATGCAAACGACCTCACCTCCGCGCTAGAAATACTCGACACCCAGCCTCAGGCCAACAGTTATTCCGCTCAATTCGCTCGCTTAAAGCGCTATTTTAATCGCGTTATTTTGGGTGTACTCGCCGTCTCATTTTTGCTCGGTTTAATCGCCGTGCCTCCCGCCTTTGCAACAAGCCAATCTAGTCAGATCAATATTTTTTGGTTGTTCATCATATTACTGGGTTTTCACGCGCTTAACTTCGCGCTTTGGTTTGTCACCATGATGGCAACGATGAACCACCGCAGTGAAAGCAAAGGCTTTTTACTTGGCTTGTTGATTTTTCTGAACAAGAAAATAAGTAAGCACTCACATATTGAAGAAGACATCAGCGCGGCGTATCTGCATTGGCAATGTCCAGCTCACTCTAATAAATGGTTGATCAGCAGCGTTTCACATGGCGCATGGGGGTGTTATTTATTAGCAGGCTGGATCATGACGTTATTGTTGCTGCTTACCAACCAGGTGAATTTTGTCTGGGAAACAACACTATTAAGTGATCAGGCGTTTATTCAACTCACACAAACATTGAACGTCATTCCACAATGGTTTGGCATCTCACTGCCTAACCAACTGGATATTCTGGCGAGCCGAGTGGATCTCATATCACAAAATGCGTCTACTCGACAGCATTGGGCAAATTTTTTACTGGCCAGCATTATGATTTACGGCGTGTTGCCAAGGCTATTATTCATGCTCATAAGCTTAGGAATGTATCATTTTAAACGCGCGACCCAACCACTGGGCACGCAAGAACGTATTATTAAAAACCGTTACTTACAGCAAGAGAGTCAAAGTCGAGCAATCTTAGACAATGACCACAATGCATTGTCCACGTTACAAGGCCATGCTCATGACGAACACATTAGCACTCTTGCTGACAGTGCCTTTTTACAACACTGGGCCTTATTTGAATGGAGCGGGTCAAGGCCGGATTATTTGAGCACAGCCCGTTCTTTATCTTTCTTAAACAGCCGAGAAGAACAAGATCAGTTTTTAGACGTACTCAGCCAAGAACCTACTTACATTTTAGTCGATGGAGAACAAAGCCCAGACCGCGGTAGCAGACGCTTTTTTACTCGAGTAAGTGCCTCCTATACCTCGCTATCCTTGGTGATATGTGGCGATAAACACGCTACATTCATAGAGGATTGGCAACGTCTTGCCAGAGAAACACATCTGCCTTCCACCCAAATACTACGAAAGGATTAACCCGTGTCGATTTCTCTTTTGGTCGTTGGTCACGCTAATACCGGCAAAACATCGCTGATTCGTACTCTATTACGTCGCCAAGACTTTGGCGACGTCAGTGACCGAGCTGGAACCACTCGCCATGTAGAAAGCGTCAAAATCAACATAGAACATCAAACGATTGTGACGTTAACCGACACACCGGGGTTTGAAGATTCCATTGGTTTATGGGACATCCGTCATGCTGAGCCTTTTCGTTCCTTTCAAGGCGCAGATTGGTTAGGGCCTTTTTGTGACAGTCACTTTGCGCAGGATGAATTCGAGCAAGAAGCCAAAATACTCAAGCAGCTGACAAGCACCGATATCATTCTCTATGTGATTGATATTCGACAAGCCCCGCTCGGCAAATACTTAGATGAACTTTCGTTACTGGCCAGCGCCAATAAACCGATTATTCCGATATTAAATTTCAGCGCGACGCCAAGCGCGCATTTAGACGCGTGGCGTAAAGTTTTGGCAGAACGCCACTTACATGCGGTCGTTAAATACGACTCAGTCGCGTTTTATTTTGAAGATGAAAAGCGTTTGTATCAAAGCATTCAAAGCTTAATGCCGGAGCATTACGACGCTGTTAATCAATTGGTCACATCACGTGAAGAAGCGGCTCAATTACGCCTGACGATGGCAACCAATCAACTGGCTGAATTACTGATCAAAGCGGCAAGCTCACGCCTTGAATGCGCTCAGTACCCACCAGAAATAGCAGAATCTACCGTGTTCGAAAATAAAATACGCCAACTGGAACAGCATTATATTACCCAGTTGTTGCGCCTATATGAGTTTCAGCAAGCAGATTTAGTCGTATCGCCATTGGCGATTCAGAATGATCGTTGGCAGCAGGATATTTTCGAAGCGCAGACGCTAAAAGAATGGGGCATTGATACCGGAACAAGTGCATTAACCGGTGCGGCGATTGGCGCAGGAATCGATGTTATGTCGGCGGGTTTGACGTTAGGCACCGCCACCACCATAGGTGCCATTTTAGGCGCCACATGGAAAACCGGACAGCATTATAAAGACACACTAAAAAGCAAACTGACGAACCGTCACTATTTGTGCCTAGATAACGCGACACTCACGCTTTTATGCTTGCGAGGTTTGACTGCCATTCAGCATTTACATCAGCGTGGTCACGCTTCTCAGCAATCTTACCAACTTATCACTCCATCAAAAGATAACGAGTTTATTGACCAAATGAAGCCTTTTTGGAAGCAAGCTCAACAACATCCAGAATGGGAAAAACACACTCTGCCAGAGTCACATCCTACCCTGCAAAACATACGAACCGTTCTAGAGAAAGCGCTTACTTTGAACAAACACTAGCGAGCAAGCTCTTGATCTAAGCGTTGTTGAGCGTCGTGCATTTGTTGCTCACACTTTTCCATCAACGCAATGATGTCCGCTTCATGCAAGTCTGCGGTATCAATTGGCGCAAGCATTTCAACAATCGCCTTACCATTACTCCAGCGATTCAAATTCACTTGTTGATGAGTACTGCTACAAACAATGGGGATGACGGGCACGCCTGCTTGAATCGCGGCATGAAACGCGCCGCGCTTAAACGGCAGCCAGCCTCGGCCTCGGCTACGTGTGCCTTCTGGAAACATCAAAATAGATAAACCGGTTCTTTTCATACTGGCAACCACTTGGTCTATCGTCGCTATCGCTTGTTTTCGGTTATCACGGTTGATTAAAATATTGCCACTGGCCCAGTACAAAGCACCAAAAAAAGGAATCCATCGTAAGCTCGATTTTCCGACAGTAACAACCCCTTTTGGCATGACGGCCGCCAAGGTAAATAAGTCAAAGTTGTTCTGATGATTTGCCACATAAACCGCTTGAGGAGAATGTTGTGATTGAGACGCAACTCTACCCTCAACCGATAAACCAAACAGCGTCCCTACTTGTGCCAATACTCGGCCTAAATGATACACTCGATTTTTTGAGCGCAAGGTGAGCAAACAAAAAATAATGCCTAATAAGGTAACGCCAATAATCAATAGTAATAACAGTGTTATACGTATCAAAAACAACATAGTGCAATAAGCCTCACATTAACAGCGTGTCACTCTCGCTAAATCTTATGAAAGTTTTCACGCCATTTAAAGAAATCTTCCGCAAGCAAAGGTTTAGAGAAGAAATAGCCTTGTATTTTATCACAATGATATAGCCCTAGAAGTGCCACACCTTCCGCATTTTCAGCGCCTTCGGCTGTTACTTGAAAGCCCAGGCTATGGGACAAATCAATGGTCGCCTTAGTGATAAACTCATCGCCTTTATTGGTATCGATAAACTGTATAAAGGCGCGGTCGATTTTCACTTCATTCACGGGTAACTCACGCAAATAGGACAATGAAGACTGACCGGTACCAAAATCATCAATAGCAAGATGTACGCCCATTTTCTGCAAGGCTTTCAGCACATTGGTCACTTTTACTCTATCTTTCATCACAGCGCTTTCTGTGACTTCAAGTGCTAACGCGCGTTCTGGTAAATGGTTCGCTTTCAATGCTTGAGCAACCATAGTCGGCAATGCTTCATCCACCAGATCATGGGCAGACAAATTCACCGCGACGCGAATTTCATGACCATCTGACCACCAGCGACTCAGTTGAGACAACACCGTGTTCAATACCCATTTGGTTAATAATTGAATGCTGCCCGCGTGTTCAAGTATAGAAATAAATTCATCCGGCGGGACAAAACCGAGTTCAGGGTGGACCCAACGAATCAAGGCTTCTGCCTCATGACAATCGTTGCCTGCTAGGCCAACCTTAGGCTGGTAAACAACAAACAATTGACCACTTTCTAAGGCGGCAGGCAAATCCCGAATAATCGTCAACTGACGACGGTGATTTTCATCTTGTCCGATTTCATAGAACACACAAAGATTACTTTCTTCTCGTGCTTTGTCAGCAACGATATCTAACCGGCGCATGGCGCTGTTTACATCGGCAGTTGCATGCTCGAAAGGCAGTACAGCGATGCTGATATCAAGACGAATATTTGAACCCTCTTCTACTTCAAACTCTTCGCAGAAAAAACACTTTAAATCCGCGCAGTCTTGTTCTGAAATGTTGCGTCCGAAAATAAGCAAAAACTTATCGCCGTTAAGGCGCGCAATCATATCAGTGTCGCCACCCCACGCTTTAAGGCGCTCCGCCACTGTTGATAACAAAACGTTGCCAACATCAAAGCCCAACATGTTATTAATATTTTTGAAGTGTCGAATATTTATGAGTATCAGGCCACCTTGAACCTTAGGCAAAGCTTCGCTCAAATATAATTCAACGGCACTTTGATTGAATAATCCCGTAAGCTGATCACGAGAAGCCCGATAAGTCAGTTCTTCTTCTCGATTTATAATCGCGTCTTGCATCGTTTTCATGGTGTTAGATAACACACCAAATTCACCACTTATTTCTGGTGCCTTAACTTTTTCGTTATCGGCCCCCAAACCAATCAACGTCGCATAATCGACCAAACGGCCGATTGGCTTCGTCATATTTCGAGCAAGCACCACACCAAATAAAAATGCCAACGCCAACGCACCCGTGAAAATTAAGACCAACTGATTACGAGTACTGTTGTAGCTTTCTATCCAAGGTCCGTAAGGCAAATGAATGACGCCCCATTGATCGGTGACACCTAAATCAACACCCAACGATAAATATTTTTCATCCGTAGAAAACATTGGCAACTGAAGAATACTGTTGATGTTGCCTATACCGTCAAACAAGGTGTTTTTTTCGTATTCTGGTAATGTCGATACACCATCAAGCGTATGGGTACTCTCTATTTCATGAACAAAGCTAATGTCTAATCCAGTGACATTCTTAATTTGTTCTGCCAACGTTTGATCTAGTAAAAACGCCATACCGACCCAAGCAATCACATTCGGCGCTTTAACTGGTACTAATACGAGCTGATAGGCGCGATTATCCAAGGCGATCATAGTACTAATCGACGAACCGCCAGAGCGGCGAGCCGCAAACACAAGCTCAGAAATAGTGCCACTAACATTAACCGCTTGAGTCGCCGTAATAAGCTCGCCGCCCGGCGACACTAAAATAGACACATCCGCGCTAATTCGGGCACCATGATTTTGCAAAACAGAGCGGATAGTCCCCGTTTCTCTGGTGGCCACAGCTTGCTTAAAACCAAAATCAGAGGTCAAAATCTCCACCCCTTTAGTAAGCTGTTCAGCACGCGCTTCTAAAAACAAATCAAATACATTGCGCGATACGTCAATGGAGTTCACGCCTTGCCTATAGTTGTCTTCTTTTAAAGACGACAGCACAGCAAGCGCGGTTCCCAACTGAGCCAGCGCAAGTAACATCAAGACAAACATAATGAGTTGTGCTTGAAAGCTTTTAAACACCTTGAAATCTCTTTTAATACTAATCACATAGACCTTATAGAATCGGCTATTGGACTTAAACCTAAAAACGCAACGGAGGATCAAGAATAATAGGGGTTATATCACTTTTACGCTACATCAGCTCAAAAAGCACTTGTATATAACTCAATATAAACATATGTTAATTCTTTAAACATTTGTTATGTTGACTATGAAAAATCAAACTTATCGCGTCTATGAAGCCATAAAGCTCGATCCACTTGCCTCACAGCAAGCCCTAGCCGACCGACTTGGAATGAGCAGAGAATCTGTTGCAGGGCACATTATGCAACTGACTCGGCAAGGCTATATCTTAGGAAAAGGTTATTTACTCGCAGAGCAAAATACCTATGTCGTCATTGGTGGCGCCAACGTGGACATCAATGGCCACAGTAGCGCGGTATTAACCACTCATGATTCTAACCCAGGAACCATCAGCCAAAGCCCCGGCGGCGTAGGCCGAAATATTGCTGAAAATTTAGCACGCCTAGGTGAACACGTACATTTGATTGCATCTATTGGGTTGGATCAACGTGGCAATTGGCTAATAGAACAAACTCGTGCAAGTGGCGTAGAAACACATAATATCTTGCGTCATGACACCCTACCCACGGGCACCTACTTAGCCATCAATAATGACAGTGGGCAGCTACAAGCCGCTATTGCTGACATGCGAATCATCGACACACTCGATGCGCAAAAACTCAGCAGTAAACAAGCTTTACTGCAAAGTGCTTATAGCATCATTATTGATGCTAACCTTTCCTCCGACACCATCGAATGGCTCGCACGACAATCTCTTTCTGCTCAACTTGTCGCTGACGCGGTGTCCACAGCGAAAGCACCTAGATTACGGCCCATATTAGCGAAATTAACCTTATTAAAAGTCAATCAAGATGAAGCAAGAGCCATTCTTGACTCAAATGAAACAGACCCCAATAAACTCGCAAAAGCCTTACTTGATGCAGGCGTTGATGAAGTATTGCTTAGCCTAGGCAGTCAAGGTGTTCTTTTTACCAGCGCAGAACACAGCCAACAAAAAATCTGCTACCCGACGGTACCGGTCAGCGATACCGGTGCAGGAGATGCTTTATTGGCGGGGTATTTAAGTGCTTGCCAACAAAATAAAAGCCTCGACGATTCACTCTCTTTTGCCCTAGCTTGCGCGGCGATGACATTAGAAAGTGCTCATGCAAACTACCCAGAACTCACTGTTCAAAACGTCACTCAATGGATAGAAAAACTATGAACCAATACCTAGATATACACCCTGATGTTGCCGCCGCCATTGCCGCGGGCAAACCTGTTGTTGCCCTTGAAAGCACCATTATTTCTCATGGTATGCCATGGCCACAAAATGCCGAAACCGCTAAGAAAGTGGAACAAATCATTCGTGATAACGGCGCAGTACCCGCGACCATCGCCATCATTGATGGCCGCCTTAAAGCGGGATTAAGCGATGAAGAAATAGACACCTTAGCCAAAGCTGGTTTGTCTGTAACGAAGTGCTCACGCCGCGATTTGCCCTTTGTTATTGCCCAAAAACAACATGGCGCAACAACCGTAGCAGCAACAATGATTATTGCGGCAATGGCCGGTATTAAAGTGTTTGCAACAGGAGGAATTGGCGGTGTACATCGAGGCGCACAGCAAACGTTTGATATCTCGGCTGATTTGCAAGAGCTAGCAAAAACCAGTGTGGCTGTTGTGTGTGCTGGGGCGAAATCTATTCTAGACCTTGCGTTAACACGTGAATATTTAGAGACTCAAGGTGTTCCCGTATTAGGTTACAAAACGGACACTCTACCCGCTTTTTATACTCGTGATAGTGATCAAACCGTCGACTATAACCTACAATCCGCAAATGACATTGCGAATTTCCTCAAAGCAAAATGGGAAATGCAATTGCATGGTGGGGTGATTATTGCCAACCCTATTCCAGAAGAATTTGCGATGGATAAAGCCGCCATCGATTCCGCCATCAATCAAGCATTAGCCGAGATGAAAGAACAAGGCGTTGCCGGAAAGGAATCTACTCCTTTCTTATTGGCGCGCGTCGCTGAATTAACGGGCGGAGACAGCCTAGCAAGCAATATTCAGTTAGTGTTTAACAACGCTCGCCTTGCCGCTAAAATTGCCATCGCACTCTAGAAAAGCACATAAGAAGACAATTACTGGCCGTCATCTTAATTCTGCCAGTAGTTGTCTTTCCAATAGTCTATTTGATCATCTTCGAGGAAGCTCCAAGCGACAAACCGACTGATTTTTTGACCTTGAGCCATGTCAATCGTCTTAACCTGGCGAGCACCAACATCTTTTAATGTACGGTAGATAGTGTCTAAATTCCCCTGACGCGCCACCAAGGAAGTAAACCAAAAACAACGATCGGCGTATTGAACACTTTCTTTTACCATTCGAGACACAAAGCCAGCTTCCCCTCCATCACACCATAATTCAGGCGCCGTTCCGCCAAAATTTAAAACAGGCTTTTCTGTGCTCGCTCTTTTACCTTTTACACCACGCCATTTACGCTGTGATTCATCTATCATCGCCGATTCACTGGTATGAAACGGAGGGTTGCACAGAGTT
The DNA here is from genome assembly GCF_013372285.1 of Marinomonas primoryensis. NCBI lineage: Bacteria > Pseudomonadati > Pseudomonadota > Gammaproteobacteria > Oceanospirillales > Oceanospirillaceae > Marinomonas > Marinomonas primoryensis. Next base: position 3,671,178 of record NZ_CP054301.1, read on the forward strand.
AAATCAAACCTGTCTTTTTCTTCCCACACGCCATCAAAGATCTTAGCCGAGTGAGTTTGCAAACGAGCAATAACCGCGCCTTTCAAACAGGGGTTGGATTTTATAATGGTATTGCAGGTCGACACGGCAATAGGATTCACATCGGAACCAACAAATTGCCAGCCATACTCTTGATGTCCGATGATGGGATAAACACAATTCGCTCCCACACCAACGTCCAAAACCTTGACCGTTTTTCCACGCGGGATCACTCCTTGATTACTGGTCGCTAATAAGTCGGCTAAATAATGAATGTAATCGGCTCGACCGGGAATCGGCGGACAAAGATAACTCGGTGGAATGTCCCAAAATGCAACGCCATAAAAGTGACTGAGTAAGGCTCGGTTTAAGGTTTTAACCGCATTAGGATTAGCAAAATCCACTGACTCATTTCCATACTGGTTGAGTTGGATAAAACCAGAAAGTTCGGGGCAAGAATCCGCCAAGAGCGCAAAATCATAACGCGCACGATGCGGATTACGAGGATGAAGCTCTAGTTTATTGGTACGTTTGCTTTTCGTATTCTTGCTTTTTAAGACCACGTGGATGCCATTGAGTTAAACCAAAAGGGGAGTATAACCGAATTCCTGATCATGAACTAAAGTGCGTAACCGTCACTCTTTAGGATAAGGAATTAAGGCTTTGACGACCCGCTCGCAAATCCCCCTGAACCAAATCACACCGGGGTCGTTCTCCACAGATTTTGGCCAGCTTGAATAATAATGAATAAAAGGAAAATCCATCGGAAGGTCCTTAATAACCAAACCAAATTGCTTTCGAAAACGTTCCGGTAATAAACCGCTGTTGCTCATTAATAAAGACGTTCGGCCTACGGTTTCCAGTGCTGCCAACATATAAGGAGTACGAAATGCAAAATGACGCTCTCTCGCTCGCTCACCTAGCAATGCATCGCTAATCACAGGGTTAGAACCGCCTAAATTTACCAATACATGAGAATAAGCCAAATAGTCATCTAGCGTGATGTGCTCTTTCGCGGCTAATGCATGATTCGCAGACATAACGCAGCGAAATTTTTCACGTCCAAGTAGGTTTTTTTCAAAACTATTGGGAAGCTGTATGTACTCGCTACACAAAGCCAAATCAAGAGAGTGTTCCGCTTGGCTAAGCAAACTCGTTTCGGTCAGCGTGCTGGTTTCTAACGAAGCAAAAGGCGCTTCTCGATAGAATTGCTCTGCAATCGCGGGCATATAGGCTTGAGCTTGATAATGCGTCGTTTGCATACGGAAAGTACGATAACTGCTTTGCGGCTGGAATTCAGACTCTGCCCACAACTCTGCCATTTGTTCTAGCATGAGCTTTAATGGCGCTTCCAATGCTAATGCTTTCGATGTTGGCACCATGCCTTTTGCTGTACGAATAAACAAAGGGTCATTGAAGGCATCACGCAGTCGATTAAGTAATCGACTCATGGCGGACTGGCTCAGATACAAGCGATCCGCCGCACGACCCACATTGCGCTCTTCCAGTAAATATAACAGTCCTGTGAGTGATTTAAGGTCCAAATGCTGTAATGCGCTGGGGATCATAACCAAATTCCGATTTATGCATAATGATTAGGCCTATTATGCATTGGCTTTAATGAAGGGGGAAAGCCATTATGGAAAATCAGAACAACTTCTTTTATATAAGGTTATCGTTATGCCAACCGCCAAGCAGACTTTTTTGTACGGGCTCTTCTTTAGCTCCATTACCGTACTGTTTTGGGGGATGTTACCAATCGCCTTAAAGCTCTCAGGGGATTTCTCGGACCCCATTACACTCACTTGGCTACGTTTCTCTGTGGCGGGTATCATTTTGGGGCTATGGCAGTGGCAGCGCGGCAAACTGGGAGAGTTCAAAAATCTTCGTAAACAAGATTGGTTACGCCTGGCAGCGGCTGGTACGTTTTTGATTGTTAACTATACCACCTTCGCTTGGAGCTTGAATTTTTTGCTGCCGGGTTCCGCGCAACTAAGTTTCCAAATCGCCCCACTATTTCTGGCATTAGGCGGCTTATTCTTTTTGAAAGACACCATTCACTGGCAACAGTGGATGTGTTTCGTTGGTATTGGATTAGGCATGTTGGTTTTCTTCCATCCTATTTTGGGACAAGGAAATCAAGGCTCAATTTGGGTGGGTTTTGCGATTGTACAATGCTCTGCAGCGGCATGGTCTATGTATGCGTTATTACAAAAGTCTTTGTTCCAACGCTTAGCGCCGTCCAATATTTTATTAGCAATTTATGCCTATGCATTGGTCGTCATGCTGCCTTTCGCATCCCCTAGCACATTATTAAGTATGTCTTCAGACGACGCTTGGATTGCGGCATTTTGCTGTCTCAATACACTGATTGCTTATGGCGCTTTTGCTCAAGCCATGCGGTATTGGCAAACGGTACAGGTGAGTGCGTCTATCGCGTTAACACCGGTTATGGCGTTCATTTTAACTGAGGTTTGTGTTGCATTCGGCTGGTGGACAAACCGTATCAGTTCATCCCACGCTGACTTACTAAGCTTGTTCGGTATGTTGATTGTGATCGTCAGCGCCATTAACGTGCAGTTGATTAGCGCAAGGGTTCAACGTAAAGCGGCCTTACTTGCAAAACCACTGAGTAACGCTACTTAAGAAAAGCCTGAAGGTTGTTATAACCACAGTGTAAAAGGAATAATCGAGATACCTAAGATGAGAAGAACAGCAACCAAGGTAAAAAGAGCTTCTGCTGGATTTTGACGAGTATGCTGTAGATAACCCAACACCCACTGCCCAAGCGTAATAGGTCGCATTGTTTGGGCACGAAGAATTTGATCTTCTCGAATAAGCGCCAATGCTTTTAATGCTTGTTCTTTGTCTTTAACCCAAAGTCCTGCCATGGATATCTGCCAACGACCTGCATTCGTTTCATAAAAATCGATGTCATGATCGGTTAATAATTGACGTATCTCATCCGCCTCTTCATCAGGAACATATTTAAGCCGAAAAACCAGAGTCGCCATGTCATAACCTTGAGCGTGAAAAATGAAGCGCTAAAGAGTAAGAGAAGCCAGACAATAATACAATCTTGTATCACCAAACTGGCGCTACTTGGGTCGAGTTTTCCTCGACCCAAGCAATAACTTGCTCCTTTGGAAGAGGACGACAGAAATAATAGCCTTGTACTCGATCCACTCCTAGCGCTCGAACTGCTTCAAGTTGGTCTTCGCGCTCGACGCCTTCGGCCACCAACGCCATGTTTAACTCTTTTGCTAGCTTAGTGATGGAGATTAAGATCTGACGCGTAAACTGATCGTCTTTTAAACTGTCGATGAAAACTTTATCCAGCTTTAACGTGTCGTATGGGAAACGACGAAGGAAATCTAAACCCGCATAACCGGTTCCAAAATCATCCACAGACAAGCGAATACCTAATGTTTTAATGTACTCGAAGCGACTCACCATAAGTGGCAGTTCAATGTCCGTTAATGCGCTGGTTTCTGTTACCTCAAGACCTAAACGACCTTTTAACTCAGGGTACTCTGTAATAATGCCTTCCAAGTTTGGAGCGAAGCTTTCTTTGAGCAAACTGTATCGGTCCACATTCACAGAAATATTTATCTCTTTTAACTGTGTAGGATACTCACGATAAAAGTCTCCCACCTTGCGAACCACCATCCAAGTAAGATCATCTATCAAACCAAGGCGTTCTGCTGTTTCAACAATCACAAGGGGAGAAATTTGACCATGATGAGGAGAGTGCCATCGAATAAGCGCTTCCATTTCATGAAGTTCGCCGGCTTTAAGTGACACAATCGGCTGGAAATGTACGTCTATTGCATTGTCTTTGATTGCTCTTTTTATACTCAGCGGCAAAGAGTGACGATAGTATAAAATCCCACCGTGAGCAGCATAAAAAATAAGACAAAACAAAACACAAAAAATAAAAATAAAAGGCAACAAAGAGACCAAATGACTCCAATACAAGCTGAAAGGCGAAAAGACCACTAAACTGATGGCCCAGTCATCTAATGACTCAACTCGCTTAGCCAGCACCGACGATTTATGGCTATATTCGCTAGACACTACAGTTTGCTTACCAATAGTGAGTTCGTATGGGAGGTCAGGCGACAACAAGTAATCTACGTCTACCGCTAGGGCTTGGGGCGGAGCCAAACCATTGATACCCAAACCATGTGCGCCTTGGTAGAAAGCAAAAAAAGTACTTTCTCCAATACTATGAGAGCGCACCAAAGAAACAGTTTTACGCTCGCTGCTGTCTTTTATTCGATCCACAATCGACGAAAAAATAGCAATATCTCTTGGCCCGTAGGTTGTGCAATATACGCGAAAATCATCGTTAAACAGACCAATCTCTTTAAAGATTGGTGAATAGAATGTAGTACGTCGTAATATATCAATGTCTTCTTTTTCACAAGAAAGTTTGCTGCTATCAACAATGTGCTTCAGTTCTAGAAAAATACCATTCATTCGGTGTGTTAATGCATTTTTTGCAGACTCAGATCTTTCCTCTAAGTTCTTTAATTGATAGGCATAAAGCCCCAACATAAACACAAACAAGCTTAGGAATAGAGAAATAAAACCATAATAAAAGAAACACCTTTTTTTAGAAGACATCATTGAGTTGATACTTTTAAACATTAAGCAACTTCCTATTCCATGAACGCTGATATAAATAAAATTTATTTGTAAAAAAATGTTACTGTCATCAAATAATTACACACAAGTATCTTTACACCAATAAAAAAGGCCGCCCAAAGGCAGCCTTTCATGAAAAAACAGAAAATACAGTGCTCATTTAAAAATGAAATGCATCTTAGTAATACTTAACCCATCATTATATTCACACACACAATATTTATTAGAATTATAAGCCCGAGTTTATTTTTTCAATCACAATGGATAAATAACCTACTTCGACGCCAAATTTAGTCATGATAGATTCGTTCATCACTACACCGTCTTTCACCATGTACATGCGGTCATCCACATTGACTTCCAGTAAATCACCGTCATAAGGAACCTGTAAAACATAATTCATAAACAAGGCGTTGCCCGCAATTTTAATATCGCCGGCACCAATAACGTCGTTCGCTGTGGCGGTATATTCACCATTATCATTGGGTGTCATTATCCATGTTCGATTTTGAATTTCGCCATCATCAAAAGTAAAAACCTCGGCAAGCGTTCCAACACCGTCTTTCCAATCACCTTCTAGCGTGGCGTTAAAGTAACGTATTACTTCGCCGCTGCGATTCTTTAAAATGCCATGTGCTTTTAATGATCCTGAGAAGAAATCCTGCAGTTCAAATTTAGGCTCATTCTTTGCGTACAAGGACACATCTGGTGTCGAGCACGCGGACAGTAAAAGGACGCTCAAAAAAGCAATAGTAAGCGGCGAAAAAAAACGTTTCATCATGGATTTCATAACATCACCTAAAAAAATCGAGCTTATAAATAGCGATATTGAATATCGACACTTTGGTATTTACCCTGCGAATCACAAATATTCGCACGGCCAGTAAATCGTAATAGCCTTTTTTGAACCGGTTCGTATGCCACAATGATTGGATCCACTGCGAGCTTTACAAACCAAGACACCGGAATAAGAGAGAAACATTCCGCCCCTTTTTGAGTTCCTTGAACACAAGACGCTTGACTGAACCGAAAAGTAAACGTTGTTTGCTTACTCGGAACCAGATATTCAATGTCCATCTGATTACCTGCTTCTAACGCGTCCCAATATTGTTTAATAAAGGCATCAAAACCCGCATCAACGATCATTCCTGCGACCAATTTTACCGAGTCTTTTTTTGCTTCTATGGCACTATTTTCCTGATACGCTATTTGCAACGTGTTATTCGTTTGCATAACGTCAATTCTTTCGCCATTACGGTCATTAACCTGACTAAAACTGGGTGTTATAGCAGACTCAGATAAGTCAATTGTCTTATGCCCAAAAACAGTACCATTAGGTTCTGAGTATTCGACTCTATACGTTTTATCACTGAGCGGTTGATGGGTTTCGCGGTACAGTAAAGCCCCTGTTTTTAAACTGTAAGCACTGCCCACAATATTAGAAGAAAGCGCTTCAGCTATAGCAACTGAGCTAAATAGAAAGGTAAAAAGTGCCATGACTACAGGCCACTTTTTAGATAAAGAATTAAGAGAACGCTTCATTGTATGATTTATCCTTACTTTTGAAATAGTGTCCATTTCTCGGCTAAGAAAAGCCCAAATGGCAGCACCATTGACCAAACACACGCCACCACCAATAGGGATAACCAAATCGGATCTGCTAAGGTAATACCTGCCAGATTCGCGCCGGCAAAATAACTCAATGTCGGCCCGATCAAACCCATTGTAGCAGCCAATAAATAGCGAGAACGCAAGAAAGCCAAACTGTGAGCAAATAAAGTAGCAACACTGACCCACAGACAAAGTAACCACAAAGGAGGGAAGCTATTCAGACTGGTAACATTGGCGCCAAAAGAAAATAATCCTAGCTGAAACAAAGCACCATCAATCATGATGCCAAGTGCCAAAAATACTCCGAGTAAACGCCACTCCCTACGAGTGTGCATAAAGTAGCGATCATGCAACAATAAATACGCTGCTGTCGCCACAAGAGCCCAAACATTGCCAGCCAATAAACAAACGAACCATACGAGCTGAAACAGAACGGCATTAATTAAACGCTGCATGTTATTCGCCTCGTCTATTTTTGTTCAATAGAGAGCCGATGATCTGGCTTGGCAAAAATAAATTGTCCAGTACTGATCGCTCGTTCTTTAAAGCCGCCTTCACAGTAGGCAAGGTAGAAATCCCACATCCGGCAAAAAACATCGTCAAAGCCCATTTCGGCGACTTCATGACGCGCCTCATGAAAACGCGCCCGCCAATCAGCCAGGGTTCTTGCATAATGCTCAGTAATGTCTTCCAACCCTATAATTTGCATGTCGGTTTTAGAAGCGATTTTATGAGCAATCACTTGATTAGATGGCAAGCAACCACCGGGGAAAATGTAACGCTGGATAAAGTCCACAGAACGGCGAGCATAATCATAACGTTGATCCGCAATAGTAATGGCTTGAATGACCATCACACCATGTGACTTTAATAGCTCACTGCATTTCATGAAATAGCTGTCATAGTATTCATGTCCGACGGCTTCAATCATTTCGATAGAAACCAACTTGTCGTATTGACCCTGTAGATCTCGGTAGTCTTCTAGCAACAAGGTAATTTTATCTTGTAACCCTTCAGCTTCGACTCGTGATTTAGCAAATTCATATTGTTCTTTAGAAATGGTCGTCGTGGTTACTTGGCAGCCATAATGTTTCGCGGCGTGAATCGCCATTCCGCCCCAACCCGTTCCAATTTCTAACAGATGATCGTCTTTGCTAAGTTGAAGTTTCTGACAAATACGATCTAATTTGTGAACAGACGCTTCTTCCAAAGACGCCTCTTTTTGAGGATAAACCGCAGACGAATACATCATTGTAGGATCAAGAAAGAGCGAGAAAAAATCATTGCCAAGATCGTAATGGGCCGAGATATTTTCTTTCGATCCGTCTTTGGTATTGGCGTTTAATCTATGAGCTATTTTGGCGCCAATACGGCTCCAAATGGGCCGCTTGGCGTCCATTTTATTAATAATATTAAGGTTGGCCACCATCAAACGAATCACCGAAACCACATCCGAAGAAGACCACCAGCCCTTCATATACGCTTCGCCTGCGCCAATACTGCTGTTTAAAAACACATCTCGGTAAGTATGAATGTCGTGGATATGAATGTGAGCGATGTATTTTGAACCCTTTTTTTCTTCGCCAAATAGATAGGTCTCGCCATTTTCTTCCAAGGTAAGATGACCGACTTCAAGTCGTTCTAACATGGTAAATACCATTTTACGCGCTAGGTTATCAAACCATGTTGTTGTTCGGTTTTTGCTCACTTTACGATTATCCATACTGACGGAGTTCATAATTATTAGTCTCCTAATGTGTTTTTCTACTTGGTGGTAGACGATGAGTTAGTAGGGTGTGAGTGAAAAGGAATCTTTTTCACCCAAAGCTTAAGTGCTTGCCAATAAATTCCAAATGCTACTTGCATCGTCATAACAGGGTAACTAAACAGTACCTTTGCCATAGAAGACGACGTCAGCGGAATACGAGACAGTGATAACGTGGCATCAAACACGCATTCTTCACCAGCCAACTCTTTGTTTTGCATATGCACCGCTAATTTTTTACTAGGCACATTACTGCGCCAGTCATAAAAATGATCCATAGGATGAAAAGGAGACACATGCATCGCTTTACTAAATTGGATACGCTGCGTTACTTGGTTTGGATCACACTTAAATACATAGGCAATACTTTCGCCCCACGGTGTATTGGTGACTTCAAGCAACATGGCCTGCAGCTGCTCGTTTTCATCAAAGCAGTAATAAATGGTGATGGGATTAATAATGAAGCCAAAATAACGACAGTTAGTGAGCATGCGCACTGAACCGGATAACGTCAGATCGAGACGCTGATTCACTTCCGCCTGCACGGCTTGCTTGATCGGTAAGGCAGAATCACCAAAATAATCTTTACGAGAAAACCTCGCTAAAGACCAAGACGTCATCGACCACCAAGGGCTCATCGCCAATACATCGTCTAACTCATCTAGGTCAAAGTACATCATAAAAATACGATAGCGAAAGGCATGACCACGAGGTGAAAATCGACGATGACGAACCGTGCCATGATAAATAGCGCTGTGTTTGGGTACGTAATTGTCTTTCAAAACACGCTCTGTCTTACCATCCATTTTGTTCACCAAGTAATACCCAGTCCGTTGGCGACACGCACACCGCTCCAACAACCATCTTCATGAAAACCATTGCGCCAATACGCGCCGCAGAACCACGTATTTTTAACACCATTAATGTCTGCCCAACGATCCTGAGCGTTAATACCTTCCAACGAAAAAGTAGGATGAGCGTACTGATAGCGCCCTATTATTTTGTCTTCGTCGATCATGTCGGTCTGATTCAACGTCACCACGTACGTAGTGTTACTGGAGAAATGCTGCAAGATATTCATGTTGTAGCTGAGTGTCGCAGGCTTAGTTCGATCCGCGCCAAGATGATAATTCCAGCTTGACCAAGCCAATTTTTTCTTCGGCAACAATCTGGTATCAGTGTGCAGCACGACTTCGTTATTTCGATAAGGAATGGCAGCAAGAATCGCTTGCTCGTCTTGTGTTGGGTCCGTTAACAAACGTAATGCTTCGTCGCTATGACAAGCGAACACCACTTGATCAAAAGTCTGCTGAGAGCCACCTTCAAATTGAATCACAACATCATGATCCGAACGCTGGACATGGGTGATGCGCGCTCCCAGCTGGATTCTGTCTTTAAATTTAGCAACCAACGGCTGTAAATACGCCGATGATCCGCCTTCAATCACACGCCACTGCGGACGGTCATTCACACTCAGCAAGCCATGATTCTTAAAGAAGCGAACAAAAAAGACTAATGGAAAGTCCATCATTTCGTCGAGTGTCGATGACCAAATGGCGCTTCCCATGGGAATCAAATAATGGCTGGCAAAACGAGCGCCATAGCCCTTTTCTTTTAGATACTCACCTAATGTCACACCTTCTTTTAACTGACCACTTTCTAAATCTTGGATGGCTTCTTTATTGAATCGCAAAATGTCCTTCAACATGCCAAGAAACGGAATGTTGAAAATATTACGGCGCTGGGCAAACAAGGTATTTAGATCATTGCCGCCGTATTCAAGTCCAGTACGCTGGCAACTCACACTAAAGCTCATTTCGGTCGCTCTAGAAGGAACGCCAAGCTCGTCCATAAGACGAATAAAATTAGGGTACGTCCAGTCATTAAAAACAATAAAGCCCGTGTCTATGGCTCTGGTACGTCCACCTTCTTCAACATCTACCGTGGCGGTATGTCCGCCAATACGGTTTGCGGATTCAAATACCGTTACATCATGCTGTTGTTGCAAAAGATAGGCACTGGTTAAGCCTGAAATCCCCGATCCTATAATGGCAATTTTCACTCATTGTCTCCTTAATGTACGTCGTCATTAACCAGCCACGCTGATGTATTTGTTGAATCTATTGCTGGCTGTTTTTTTTAGGCGCTAACAAAGAAAGCCATAATGTCGGAAAATGTCTTCCGGCCCACAACATGGCAGACAATCGTTTCGGAAACGCGTACTCGAAAGGGCGAGACGCCAACGCCGAATACATTCGATTTGCGGCGTCATCTGCTGACATAAGGAAAGGCATGGAAAAGGTATTTTTTTGAGTCAATGGTGTGTCGACAAAACCGGGTAATAAGCACGTCACGTCGATGCCGAACTGCTTCAAATCCATTCTTAACGCAGACAAGAAGTATCGAACGGCGGCTTTGCTAGCGCCATAAGCTTCCGCTTGTGGGAAAGCCGCTTGAATCGCTTGAGAACTGACGCCAACCAAATGAGGACGCGCCGACTTTTTAAGCAATGGCAAGCAGACATCGACACTGTTTACCAACCCAAAAAAGTTAACCGACATCACTCGATCCATCATTTTCCAGTCTGGGTCCGTGTCCGTCATATCTAAATATTCACACGTCCCCGCATTTAACACAGCACAGTCTAAATAAGGTGTGTGCAGACTCAGCGTTTCTCTAACCAAACCCACTTGGCTCTCATCGGTGATATCAAAAGGAATAAACGTTAAAGTGTCATACGTCGCTAACAAATCCGAAAGGCCACCTTGGCTTCTTGCGCTGGCAAAAACCCGCCAGCCTTCGTCTAAATAACGCTTGGTTAGCGAAAGGCCAATTCCTGAACTGGCTCCTGTCACCCAAACCACACCATTTCCTGTTGTATGACTCACCTATTTCTCCTTAAATCACATCGCTAAACGTTTTTTTAGCCCTTTGACGACAGCGCCTAATAAAGGCACATGTTCATAGATTAGCTCACCGAGATCATAAACATCTTCATGGTAGTAAATTCGTTCATTAAATTGCACCTGGCTAACACCGCGCACTGTAATGGTTTTATTGCCTAATTTCGGGTGTTTAAAGTGCATATTCCATTTGATATACGCCGTGTTGTCAGACACGACCTGATCCAAATACTCAAAACGACCGCTGTGTACATTGACACACATGGCGGACAAGTAAGCGTGTAACTTGTCCGCGCCTCGCAACTCATGGACAGGGTCTTTGAACCACACATCTTCCGTGTAAACGTCGTCTATTTTATCCAGCTGTGGATGCTTCACATCTTGATAGAATGCTTTAAAACGTTCTATCAATAAAGATTTCGCGTCCATTTTAGAGTCCGTCATACTCGCCACTTACCTGCACTGTTGCTTTTAAAAAGAGGATTTTCATTTCATATCTCATGGTACTAATAAACGTATCAAACAGACGGTTGGATCACTATTTTTTTTCGGATGCTATAGACAAAAAGAAAGGCACCATTCGATAGACGTATTTTTTCTATTGTTTACTACAATGAAAGTGATCCACACTGACACTAGGCTCGTAACTAAACCAAATCGCACAAAGCGTCATGACCGTCTTCCTTTCTGGAGCAATCAATGGAACGCGCAAAAACATTACAACCCGATGAACAGCGAGTGGCTGACATGTTTGCCATTGCTCAACACAGAGATCAAGCCGCCTTAGCACGCTTGTTTGATCACTATGTTCCAAGAGTGAGGTCATTTTGTATGGCCGCACAACCCGGTTCTAACATAATGGCCGATGATATTGCTCAAGAGGTGATGATTCGTATATGGAATAAAGCTCACACCTACAAGCCCGAAGCGGCTTCGCTTAATACGTGGGTTTTTACCTTGGCAAGAAATGCCCGAATCGACTATTTACGCAAAAACAGCCGACATCAATCAGACATCGACCCAGAATACTTATGGCGTAATGTGATCGATGAAAATGCTGATCCATTTAAAGACGCACAGCAAAAAAGAGATCAAGAACGTATTCAACAAGGATTAGATAAATTGCCATCAGACCAAAAGCAAGTATTAGCAAAAGTATACTTAGAGGGTAAAACCCATAAAGAAGCCGCCGAAGAGTTATCGCTTCCACTTGGCACAATAAAGTCCCGCGTTCGTCTTGCTTTACACAAACTCACTATTTACGTTAAGAGGTAGTACCGATGATTAACTACCATCCATCGATAGAAATATTAACCGACTACGCGGCGGGTTCATTGCCTTTGGTACATTCTTTGTGTGTGTCTACGCATTTAGAACGTTGCCCAGAATGCCAACAGCAAATTAGAAAACTAGAAATGCTGGGCTCGCACCTTTTTGATCAAGCAAAAACAGAAAGTCGTCAGTTAAGTAATTTGAAGGACAGCTTCTTCAAGAACCTAGGCGAACAGCCTGTTCAAAAAAGTGTCGATAATCAACCAACGCAAGAAGCCAGCCACAGCCAATGGGACGATTATAATATCCCTAGCAGCTTGCGCCAGTTCATTACAAAAGGTTACGACGACCTCACTTGGCTACGCTTATCACCTTCTTTTAAAATTGCGACGCTTTATAACGAAGAAGGTGGAGCACAAATTGCGCTAACAAGAGTAAAAGCAGGTGCACATATGCCCACTCATACTCACACCGGAGATGAAATCACCTTGGTGTTAGAAGGTGCTTTTTCTGACGAGAGTGGCGTTTATCGACAAGGTGACTTTATTAATCGCGACGTTAGTCATAAGCATAAGCCCATCGTAACTAAAGATGCCGAATGTATTTGCTTAACCGTGTTGGACGCACCAATTGAATTTACAGGTTGGTTCACCCGTCTCTTGAACCCAATCATTCGTCGTTACCACCCGTACTCCCATGTATAAAAAGGAGCATGATCCAAGCCACCATAGCCAATGATAGGTGCACGATTGTAGACGTTCGCTTAGAACAAGCAAATTTTGTGAAATTCTGGTATAGTCCTTGTTCAAATTAAAAACAAGGACTATTTATCATGGCAACTAAGAAGAAACAGCCGGCCGCTTCGGAGACGTCAGAATCCATTGAAAAGCAAATGCAAGAATTCCTTGCTCGTGGTGGGCAGATAGATAAAATCAATTCAGGTGTTAGCGGTCAATCTCAGCTCACAGGATCACGCCATATATCTCTAGGAAATAGCAAAACGAAACCACAGCAAGCTTAAAAAGTATTTGGTTTATCCAAAATACTCCACGCTATTTTCGTTTGTACGCCAACCCTATAAATGCTGTTTTAAGCCCATTCTGAAACGCAAATAGGTTGGCGGATCAAATCATTGTTCCAGACAATTCTACAATGACACTCTTACCGACACAGGAATATTATGCTTACCGATTCTGATCGCGCTTTTTTTCGCCCTAAGTGGCGTCGAGTTGTTGTCACTCTATTATGCGTAGCATGGTCTGCTCTTGAATGGGTATCGAATGAACCAATTTGGGCCACCATCGCAGTAGGTATTACCCTATATTGTTTGTGGAACTTTTTTTACAAATTCGAAAAAGAAAACGACCACACACCGCCTGACTAGTTCGACGATGGCTTACACTCGCCATCGCCTAAAGCTCATCTAATTTCCCAATCACTATTATGGCTGGTCATATTTTCGCCATACAAACGTCACGACTCTGTCATATTGACGCTCTACTCTCACTAATAGAACTAAAAATACTTATTAGAGCGGAGCAACACTGTGATACAAGTCGAGCAAATGATTGCCAGTAAATCTCCTCAGTTTTTCGATAAAAGCCCATTTATTACACGCCCTACGTTAAGTGTCTTAAAACGCTTATTCCACGAAAATGAAGTAAACCAATTCCTGGAAAAAAACGACGGCTGTGTTGGCTTCGAATTTATTGATCGTATACTGGATCACTTCAACTTTAGTTACCAAGTGAGTCAAGTTGATCGCCGAAATATCCCTGCCAGTGGCCGTATGATGATCATCGCCAATCATCCTCTCGGTGCTTTAGACGGCTTGGCGTTACTCCGACTCATTGGTGAAATACGTCCGGATGTCAAAATCGTCGCTAATGATCTGTTAATGGGATTTGATGGTTTGAAAAGCCTCGTTTTACCCGTCGATAATTTAGGGGGGAAAACGGGGCGTCAGCAACTTAAAGCCATTATGAACTGTCTACACAATGAAGAAGCCGTGATTATTTTTCCCGCTGGCGAAGTGTCTCGTATGTCGCCAAGTGGCGTAAAAGACCAACAGTGGAATCAGAACTACTTAAAACTGGCGCAAAAAACCAATAGTCCATTGCTACCTGTACACATAGGTGGCCGCAATTCCATGTTGTTTTACACCAGCTCACTTTTGTATCGGCCTCTGTCTACACTTCAACTTGCCAACGAAATGTTTCGCCAAAAGAACCGTAAAATTCCCATGCAAGTAGGCCAGGCGATTCCGATCCAAGAATTGGCTAAGTTGCCATTGAGTGACAAAGAAAAAAATAAACTGGTAAAACGCCATCTGTACCGTATCGCCAAGGGAAAAAAGCCCCTGCTGAAAACAGAAAAAACGGTTGAGCACCCACAGAATAGACAGCTAATACGACAAGAACTTAAACAGTCAGAGCACCTTGGTAGCACCAAAGACAACAAACAGATTTACCTGTTCAATTACGACCCTATGTCGGTCACGATGAAAGAAATCGGGCGTTTACGTGAAATTGCCTTTCGTAAAGTCGGCGAAGGCACAGGAGAACGTTCTGACCTAGATAAATTCGACCAGCACTATCGGCATTTGGTTTTATGGGATGAAGAAGAATTAGAAATAGTCGGGGCTTATCGTATAGGCGAAGTCGCACGCTACATGAAAGAAGAAAAAACCAATAAAATATACAGCGCAGAACTGTTCCAATATTCGTGTGATATGGAGCCTTACTTTGAACAAGGCATCGAACTAGGACGAAGCTTTATCCAACCTAAATATTGGGGCAAACGCAGCTTAGATTATTTATGGTATGGCATTGGCGCTTATCTAGATCGGCATCCAGAAATACGCTACATGTTCGGCCCCGTGAGTTTGAGCAATAGCTACCCACAAGTGGCAAAAGATTTCATCGTGTCATTCTACCGATTGTATTTCGCAGACAAAGAACACTTAGCGCGCTCTTTTACGCCTTATCAGGTCAATACTGAGCACGCTGACATCATTTCAACCCTGTTTAGTGGCAACAATTACGATGAAGACTTCAGGGTTTTAAAAGAACAACTCAGCCATTTTGGCGCCAGTGTGCCAACGCTGTTTAAGCAATACAGTGAGTTATGTGAGTCGGGCGGAGTTCGCTTCTTAGACTTTGGTGTCGATTCAGACTTTGGCTACTGCGTGGACGGTTTAGTCCTGGTAGACCTCAATACAGTCAAAGAAGCGAAAAACAAACGCTACCGAGGGCACAACGAAGTGAATCACCTCTAGCTTTATTGCTAGTTCACGACCGTGGATCGTGATGGTGACCATGAGAGTGATGATGCTCATGGTCTGAGCGTTTAAAAGCAACCAGATACACAATTTTAATAACCAGCATCACGCTCAATGCAATGAGAACGATCATTTGAATATCCATAAAAACACCTCTTTATTATTGTTGGTGTCTTTTGAGTGTAGAACATTTAAACGCGTCTAATTGTGAATTTACGTCTCAGGACTGTATTCATTTCGTAAGCCCAATAACAGGGCATTAATACCCAATATAGAGGCGATTTTTACTCAACCAAAGACGGCTTAGACAGCACGTAATACGCTTTTTATCGGTAGATTAATCACTTAGATAATATGGCGTAAGTTTTGCCTGTTCTTTAATTAAAGAGTCGTTTCTTTAACCCTCAGGCTTTTGCAGTAGCCTAATTTTTTGTCTATCACTAGGCCATGGAGCTGAAAATGATCGAGAAAACATATTTAAAAACCAAGCCAAAATGCAAAGTGAAATTTGCCCTATCAGCAGACATGATCGGTGACGGCCAGAACGTTTCGGTGGTTGGTGACTTTAACAATTGGGACGCTTCAGCGCACCCATTACGCAAACAAAAGTCGGGCGTCTTTGCTTCTACCTTAAATCTAGAAATCGATCACACTTACCAATTCCGCTACCTTATTGACAACCAGTACTGGCTAAACGATGACATGGCAGACGCCTATGTACCGAGCCCTTTAAGCCAAGATTCAAACGGGATATTAAGCCTATAGCTCTCCTACGCCTCTTTTTGTTTTCACTGTCAAAAAGAGGCGATTCTTCTGATCAAAAATCTTTTTTTTGACTGGCTTATTCACGCCATAAACGGCTCGTAAGCGTCCTCTTCACGCCTTCCTCTTGATACTCGACTGCCATTGCAGATCAAAAATGTGTACAATGTTTTTTATTGAACGTACGTTTAACAAAAAATATTAATACCTCGATGGTTCCATACAGAACATCGAAACAGACTAACCAATAAGAGGCACATCATGGCACATCAGCAGCAATACATTCACGGCCGCTACCATGCATCCACCAGCGGAGAGCACTTTGAAACCATTAACCCTGCCACAGGGGAAGTGATTGCAACCGTTGAGCACGCCGGTCAAGCCGAGCTAGATGCTGCTGTTGAATCCGCCAAGAAGGGGCAAAAAGTCTGGGCCGCAATGAGCCCTGTTGAACGTGGCCGTATCCTTAAAAAAGCAGCCGAATTACTGCGTGAAAACAACGAAGTACTCGCACGCTTAGAAGTACTAGACACCGGTAAACCGCTTCAAGAAGCCATTTGTGTCGACATTGAAACAGGCGCTGACGTCATTGAATATTACGCAGGCCTAACCGATAAAATACAAGGCGAATACCAAGACCTTGGCAACGGCAATTTTTTCTACACTCGTCGCGAGCCATTAGGCGTTTGCGCTGGCATCGGCGCGTGGAACTACCCTATTCAAATCGCCATGTGGAAATCTGGCCCTGCGCTGGCCGCTGGCAACGCGATGATTTTCAAACCTTCAGAAGAAACGCCTTTAACGGCTCTTAAATTAGCCGAAATCTACACACAAGCCGGTTTACCAGATGGCGTGTTTAACGTGATTCAAGGTGATGGTCGTACAGGTCAAATGATCACGGCTCACCCAGGCATCGACAAAGTCTCTTTCACTGGTGAAGTCGGTACAGGCAAAAAAGTCATGGCTGCATCGGCACAGTCTCTAAAAGATGTGACCATGGAACTGGGCGGAAAATCGCCTATGATCATCTTCCCAGACATGCCCGTTGACCAAGCTGTCTCTGCAGCGATGTTGGCGAATTTCTATACACAAGGTGAAGTTTGCACCAACGGCACACGCGTATTCGTTCACGCAGACATAATGGACGCTTTCACCAAAGAATTAAAAACTCGCACTGAAGCCATGATCATTGGCGACCCAATGGACATGGAAACACAAGTAGGCGCTTTGATTTCGAAAGACCACATGCACAAGGTACTCGGTTACATTCAGGCGGCAAAAGACGCGGGTGCAACCTTGCTTTGTGGCGGTTACCAAGTCACTGAAAATGGCTTAGACAAAGGCGCGTTTGTTGCGCCAACGGTCTTTACTGATTGCACAGACGACATGCCACAAGTACAAGACGAGATCTTCGGTCCTGTGATGTCGGTTCTTAGCTTCACCGATGAAGACGAAGTAATCAAGCGTGCAAATGATACCAAGTTTGGTTTGGCTGCTGGCGTCTTCACGAAAGACTTCGCTCGCGCACACCGTGTCATTAATCAAATGCAGGCCGGTATTTGTTGGATAAACGCATGGGGCTCTTCCCCTGCAGAAATGCCCGTAGGCGGATACAAAGAGTCTGGTGTTGGCCGTGAAAATGGCATCGATACGTTATACCACTACACACAAAACAAGAGCGTTTTTGTTGATCTCAACGACATTCAAAAACCTTACTAAGCGAGACACACCATGACAATCGAAACATACGATTACATTATCGTTGGTGCTGGCTCTGCTGGGTGTGTATTGGCAGACCGACTAACAGAGAGTGGCGAGAACAACGTTCTACTATTAGAAATGGGCGGTTCGGATAAAAGCATTTTTATCCAGATGCCAACCGCTTTGTCTTACCCGATGAACTCAGATAAATACGCTTGGCAGTTTCATACTGACAAAGAGCCAGGCCTGGATAATCGCGAAATGCATTGCCCACGCGGTAAAGTATTGGGCGGCTCTTCTTCCATCAATGGCATGGTCTATGTTCGCGGCCACGCGTGCGATTTTGACCAATGGGAAGAAAACGGCGCAGCGGGATGGAATTACCAAACCTGCTTACCTTACTTTAAGAAGGCAGAATCTTGGAAAGGCGGCGCAGACACTTATCGCGGCGGCGAAGGCCCCTTGTCGACCAACAACGGCAACGACATGACCTACAACCCACTGTATCAAGCATTTATTGATGCAGGTAACCAAGCAGGTTACGGCGAAACAGCGGATTACAATGGCCATCGCCAAGAAGGTTTTGGCCCAATGCACATGACAGTGAAAAATGGTGTACGGGCGTCTACGTCTAACGCTTATTTACGTCGTGCTATGCAACGCCCTAACCTAACACTGAAAACTGGCGTACTGAGCCACAAAGTCTTATTTGAAAGTAACAACGCTGAAGGCAAAAAAGCCGTTGGTATTGAGTTCAGTAAGAAAGGTCAAGTCAGTCAAGTGTATGCCAGCAAAGAAGTCATTTTGTCAGCAGGTTCAGTTGGCTCACCACAGTTATTGCAACTGTCTGGTGTGGGTCCAAAAGACGTTTTAGAAAAAGCCGGTGTCCCCCTGGTACATGAACTGCCTGGTGTCGGGGAAAACTTACAAGATCACTTGGAAGTCTACTTCCAATACCGATGTAAGCAACCAGTGACGCTAAATGGCAAACTGGACTTGATCAGCAAAGGCTTAATCGGCACACGCTGGATCTTATTTAAAAGCGGTTTAGGCGCAACCAACCATTTTGAATCTTGTGGTTTTATTCGTTCTCGTGCTGGTTTGAAATGGCCAAACATTCAATACCACTTCTTGCCAGCCGCTATGCGTTACGATGGCCAAGCTGCGGTTGATGGTCATGGTTTCCAAGTCCACGTTGGACCAAACAAACCAGAGAGTCGCGGTAAGTTATGGATTGAATCCGCAGACCCAGCAGCCAAACCACGCATTCTGTTCAATTACATTTCAACCGAACAAGATAAGCAAGATTGGCGCGATACCATTCGTCTTACTCGTGAAGTGCTTGAGCAATCCGCATTGGATATGTACCGTGGCGAAGAGATTCAACCCGGCATCAATATTCAAAGTGATAAAGACATCGACCAATGGGTGAAAGAGAACGTAGAAAGTGCTTATCATCCTTCTTGTACTTGTAAAATGGGAAGCGATAGCGATCCGATGGCGGTGTTGAACGACGCTTGCCAAGTTCGTGGCATTGACAACCTGCGTGTAGTGGATTCGTCAATTTTCCCGACGATCACCAACGGTAACTTGAACGCACCGACTATCATGGTGGCAGAAAAAGCGGCAGATATGATTCTTGGAAAAGACGCGTTACCAAGCCTAGACGTGCCTGTTTGGATTCACCCAGAATACGAAACAAAACAGCGTTAATTAACTGCTTTTAAATCGTTCATAACAAAAAACCCCAAGGTAAATTCACTCACCTTGGGGTTTTTTATGGGCTAAATCGAGTGTTATTGATCTCTCAACCGAAAGCGACTAATGATTTTTTCTAAATCCGTCGACAGTTTTGCCATCTCTTCACTGGATTTTGATATTTCAGAAATTGCTTGCTCACTCCTAGACGATGCTTCCGTTACCGCTTCAACATTATTGCTGATCTCATTGGCAACACTGCCTTGCTCCTCAGAGGCGCTTGAGACCTGTTCCATCATGTTACTCACATTGTCCACGTAGTTAGAGGCTTCATTAAGTGAGTTAGCCGTATGGTTGGCGGTATCGGACACTCGTTGCGCATAGTCCACACAAGAATGTAATACTTTTTGAGCAGCGGACGCTTCCATTTGCAAACTGCGAATAATGCTTGCGATTTGCTCCGTCTCTTTTTGTGTATTAGACGCAAGTCCTCGGACTTCATCAGCAACAACGGCAAAGCCTCGACCTGATTCTCCTGCCCGGGCGGCTTCAATAGCAGCATTCAGGGCCAGAAGATTTGTTTGATCTGAAATACCTTGAATAGTAGAAACGACATTGGATATTTCTTCAGTGCGTTTATTCAGATTATCCACTGTCTCTCTTGCTTTACGAACCTCTTCCGACACTTGCGCCATGTCTTTCACAGCGATCAAGAGATCTTCTCTGCTATCATTAACACGTTGTTTTGCGTCACCAGCAGCGCTGGTGGCATCTAAAATGTTACGAGCCACTTCTGTTACGGAAATGACCATTTGCTGCATAGCATTCCCAATCTCAGTCGTACTACTGTGCTGAGATTGGATATTAGCACTGGCTGTTTCAGAAATTTCTGCCAATTTATATGAAGACACCGACTGTGACATCGCACTGCTTTTCACCTGCCTAATCAGCTGATTTAAGTTTTCCGACATCGTACGCATCGCACCATAAATACTAGAGGGCGAACTTGTGTTATTAAACTCAATAGACAAATCACCAGCAGCTATTTTTTCTGCGATAGCCTGCATTTCTTTAGGCTCTGCACCCAGAGGCGCCAAGATACTACGAGCGAACCAAAGTGCAATAAAGGCGATCGCAACAGCAATAATCAAGCACAAAGCCAAAATAACATAATTCAGCTTATGCACACTGGCTAACGCTTCATCCTCCGCCATTTCCGCGACAACAATCCACTTCAAACCTTTGTATTCAAGTGGGCTATAAGAAGACAATACAGAATTGCCTTTGTAGTTTTCAATCATTTTCGTATTGGCAATACCCTTGCTGGCTTCTTGCACAACAACCGTATCAACACTGCCTTCTTTTGGGTTTCTAAAAGACGCTAAGACAGAATGGTTTTCTGGATCAAGATAAGAGTCAGACCGCATCTTGCCGTCCATACCAATCAGGTAGGTTTCACCGGTTTCGCCCAATCCCGCTCTTTCCGTCATGATGTTATTTAATGTGCTGATTGGAAATTGAGCAACTAACACACCAATGCGCTTTTCATTTTTAAAGACAGGAACCGACAAAAAGCCTGCTGGTGATTGATGCGAAGGCATATAGAGAGAGAAATCAGTAAAACTCACGCCATCGTTATTTAATGAATTGGTGAATGCTTTCGCCAATCCTGAGTCTTTAAAGGGGCCAGTCGTTAAAGACGTACCAAAATCAATTTCTTTGAATACACTGTAAACAACATCTCCAGTATCTGAGATTAAAAAAACATCATAAAAACCAAACTCTTGCTGCACTTTTTGTAAGTATGGGTGTGCACCTTGATGGAAAGCATCGTAGGCTGGAATATGTTGTGAGTTAAGCGTTTTATCTTTTTCTCCAACAGGGTTGGTATTTTGAGCAATATAGGCACTTTGAAGAAGAATAGCGGCCGGTGAAAGTTGTGATATTAAGGCATCAGATTCAAATTCACTGGCTTCATCCGGTGACAATCGAGTCTTAAATTCACTGTCATAAAAGCGCGCAACATCATCCAGGTTTTGATCATTAACGGGGATTTTATTGAGTCTTTTATAAGCATTTCCCAGCAATGGCAACATACGCACCACGATCGGGTTTTCCGCCAAAAGCGAAAGGCCATTTGATAGAGTGTCTAGATACGACGTAACAGAATGGCTCTTTGTTTCTTGCAACGACATTAATTGATTATTGCCCATGTCAATTAATGCTTTGCTTGAAAAATTAACAGAAATGGCGGAAGAGATAAAAACAGGGATTAACCCGACCAACATTAAAGTAATCAGTATCTTATTTTTAAAGGTCATTAGCAGGCATCTTCTTTATAAAGAGGTTAATAAGTATAAGCTGTAGCCTCTTTAAATGAGGTAAAAGCGTCACATTTCGATACATATTTTTTATTAGAAAAAACAACACTTCTAAGTAAATAATGGTCATGGATTTTTCAGGATTCTACCTTAAAACCGTAAATACTTGTATCCAACTCAGCCTAAAGTGTTATTCCCTCACGTATTTTTCATTATTATGCGTTCATACGTAAATTGGGATGAAGAGATCCCCCTCTTACATCCCAATATTTTTTATCAAAACGCGATGAACACCATTATTGTAGTTCAAAAACCGCAAAACCATTTTCATCTAAAGACTGATAAGTCATGTTTTTACTGGCTGCGTCTTTCGCTTTTGGTGATGTAGTAAACAACACTTTTGCCTTACCAAAATCCGTAAACGACCAGTTGTTATCCGCTGCTGGATTAATGGTTTTTTGGCTTAACAAATAATTTGCCACCACATCTCGGTTTTTATCTGGCGCATCAATCACAATCGTATCGCCTGACAAATTCGGGAAATGCCCGCCACCACCCGCTCGATAGTTATTCGTTGCGACTAAGAACTCATCTTTCGCCCTTAATGCCTCACCATTAAACATCACATCTTTAATACGATGCGCGTCTTTATGAACCACTTCGCCATCCGCATTGTAACGAGCAGGCTGTGTTACATCGATACGATATGAAATACCGTCGATCACATCAAAGTTATAGGTTGGAAACGCGGCATTGATCAAGTTTTGTGGCGCACTTGATGTGGCATCAATTTGATTAAACTGCCCCGCCGCCGCTTCTAGCCACTCGACGACTTGAGCCCCTGTCAGCTTCACCACTTTTAAATCGTTCGGATAAATATACAAATCACTGACGTTTTTCAGCGCGATGTCGCCTTTTGGAACATCGGTATAATAATCTGGACCGCCTCGGCCGCCCGCTTTAAATGGCGCACCCGCAGACAGAATCGGCATACCTTCATAAGACGTACCACGAACGATATTTTCCACGTACCAAACTTGCGCGTTGTTCACGATCTGAATAGAAGGATCGTCTTGAACCAACGCAAAGAAACTATTGATGTCGGCGGTGGATTCCCCCACTTTACGGCGCATGTACACTAAAGTGCCTTGATGTTCCGTTTCAACCGCTTGGTTAATGCTCTCGTCCGCTTCAACCAGCGCCACCGTTTTACGGCCTTCACGACGTGAAATAGCGCGCACTTCGGCTCTACCATCGGCGACTTTCCAGCCGTCACCAGCAGGCTCAAGCGTTAAATCAATCACCCCAAGGTGAGATCCCCAAAAGCCCGGCATGGTCGCTGGCTTGCCAAATACCGTCCCCTTTTCACCATCGACGCCGTCAAAGGCATCTAACACTTTGTCACCGGGGAAAATACGATGAGAGTGACCAAATAACACAGCATCAATGCCGTCCACTTTTGCTAAATGATAAGACGCGTTTTCTTCACCTTTCATATAAGGCGAATTCATCATGCCACTGTGTGGAATCGCGATAATCACGTCTGCGCCGTTGGCTTTCATTTCAGGTACATATTTATTGGCGGTTTCAAGGATGTCTTTTGCTATAACTTTATGGGTTAAATTGTCTTTATCCCACGTCATGATTTGTGGCGGAACAAAGCCAATGTAACCTATCTTAACCGTTTGTTTTTTGCCGTCAGAATCGATGAAGGTTTTGTCTTTAATAATATAAGGCTGGAAATACGACTGATCATTCGACGCATCGTTGTCGCCATCGTCCACGTAAACGTTTGAGTTCACGTAAGGGAAATTAGCGCCACTTAAACTCTTCATTAAAAAGTCCAAGCCGTAATTGAACTCATGGTTACCGATATTACCCACATCGTAATCCAGCAAGTTCATCGCTTTAAACGCAGGATGCGTCTCACCAAAGCGCAGCACTCGACCTTTGGCAACATAATCGCCCAATGGTGTGCCCTGCAATAAGTCACCGTTATCGACCAATACAGAGTTCGTCACTTCGGCGCGTGCTGCCTTGATCAACGTCGCGACGCGAGACAACCCCACCGCATCGCTTTGCTTATCGCCGTAGTAATCGTAATCCACTAAATTCATGTGAATATCCGTGGTTTCCATAACTCGTAAGTCGATGGTAGAAGCTTGCGCCATCGCAGCAAAAAGCAAAGAAGAGGCGAAAAGCGTCGCGCCCTTAGGAACAAAAAACGTCATGACATTACTCCATTCATTCAAATATCTTTCTTATTAAAAATACTAACCAAACAGTCAGCTTTCATAGTAAGACGATTTTATGCGAACTTCATGCCTTTTTGATGACAATTTCTTTATTGGTTTTGTGGGGGTGGTGAGTAAGAAATCATAAAGGGTCAGCTATTTTATTTAGGTCGGGGATGCCACTTCACCTTGCACTCCTACACGCCACTGTTCATGCGCCCTTTCTAACATATTGTTTATATATGAATGGTATATATCAAAACCCACATTAGTTAATAATTCTCTCTCTCTTTCGACAATACTAATAAGTGGAGGCATATTCACTACATCATTTAGAGAAGCATAAATATTCACAGCAATCTGTCGTATAGAGCTTTCATTAACAAATCCCCAATACATTTTGCTAATTTCTTCCTTTGGCATGTGAGCTTCTTGCATAATACAAAACCCAATTCCAGCTCCGATTCCAACGGTTCTATATGCACCGATCATCAAAGCTCGGATCTCTGCAGAATCAAGATTTCCTAACAGAGCTTCCCTGTGAAGAGAACCTATCATTTCAACAACACCAATTTCGCTCAAAATATCCAGTGCTTTTGCATGAGCATTTTCAGCATGATTATGCTTTTTAAAAAAGTTAAACATAGCATTCCAAAATAATATGATTTTTATTAGTCCATCAAAAAACGAACTGAAAGTCAGACTTCTATGACTCTTAGTGGTAACTATTCATGGTTATTACTCTTTACCTGAGCCTTTGCAATGCTGGCACTCAATAGGTTGATATTGAATAACAGTACTGTCATTAGGCTCCCCTAAATCTTGGATATTTGACTTATTTACACCTGTACCATCACAAAACGAACATTTTTTATCACTCTTTCCTGTAGTCATCTCTAATATTTCCAACTTATATTAATTGAATACTAAGTTATACCAGAAAAACTATTACATCTCGCAAGCAAACAACCTAATGCTTATTAGTTTGATACGTCTATACCAATGTTTCAGCGATAAAAGAGACAGATCTCTGTATGCATAAATGAACCAAACGGCGTTTTGATGAGGTAGGCGATAGTTTCGAAGAAAAACGCCGTTTGGTTCGAGTCATGTGAGTACGCGATCTGTCGGCCTGAAGGCGCGACTTACATCAATACATGAAAGCTTCGCTTTCGCGGCAGATTACGCTTCGCTCATCGTGCCCTACGAGTAGATATATGACAAGGAAGGCGCTAGCGCTTAAACCATCGCCATACGAAGAGCACTTTTATTAAAGCTGCGGCGACGTAGGTCATGGCGCAGGCAGTTAGAATTTTCTTCACTTTGGGTAAATCTTCCTGTGCTATGTAGTTGCCTTCTCTCAAAATCGGTAGTGCTTTATTGAAGCTGGCATCCCATTCTTCTGGCAATATCGCCAGTTGCACGATAACGGCTAACAGACCCGACAAACCGACAACGAGTGCATGTAGCGGTACGGCATAGGGTAAATGTAATAACATGGAGATGGCTGGCCAGCCGACCAACAAACCTGCAGTAATCTTTCGTGCGGCATGGGCAAACGGCAAATAGCGGGAGCTTAAATTCGATATTTTTTGTTTCTTCTCATGTGCAATCGCATGTCCTACTTCGTGAGCGGCCACTGCGACGGCGGTTAAAGAGCGACCATTAAACACACTCGGACTAAGACGAACCACGTGTTGTCCGTAGTCAAAATGATCTTGTCCTTCTTGTGTCGTTTCCACCTTTACGTCGTTTAGTTCGAAGCGTTTCACCAAATGCATCGCCAATTCGCCACCTGTTCCAGATAGATCCCTGCGCTCCGTTGCATAGCGTTTCAGCGTAAATTTTACCCAAGCGCTCGGTCCAACGATCAGCACAACCGCGATCAGAATAACAATAATCCACAACATATTTTGTTTTTACCATGCACCTAATTAATAAAAAAGCCGCCTCGGCTTTGACCCTTTTCGGCCTCATCACATACACTGTGAGTAATACTTACACTATAAGAGTCAGATATGAAAAACCCTTTAGTTGGACCGATTCTAGTAATCTTAAAAAACCACCCTAACGGTATGAGTGAATTTGATATTCTTAAAGCACTAAAAGAACGGCTTCCAGAGTTTAGTCAACTTGCAGAAGACAACAACTTACTTCTGTTTCGTCAGCACTTTCTCATCATGAATGCCTTGTATCAACTCCAAAGTAGTCTTTGGCAAGAAGATAACTTAACGCTTCATATCAGTGCCATGCGCATTCACTTAGTCAGTGCCACGCAAATCAATCGATCTGACAGCACCACATTGAGCGATAGCGTAGACGCAAAACTGGCCGCTTACTACCTAGACTGGGAAGAATACGAAAAAACGGGGATAGACGAGGTATCTCACTTGCTGAATAGTTTTTATAAAGGTATCAGCTTAAGCGGCGATCGAGAGTCAGCACTCAAAACGCTGCAAATCCAAAGCACCAACCCAACAAAAACCGTCATCAAGCAGCAATACCGTAAATTAGCACAGCAACACCACCCAGACCGAGGTGGAGACCAAGATCTATTCATCGACTTGCGACAAGCCTACGAATACCTCATGTTTTAAATGCTACCCTACCCCTAGAACGTGCTCGAAAGTGAATTGTAAAATTCTCCGCCAAGCATTGCTTTAGCGCCTATAAATACTCAAGATGAACCTCGCTCTTTACTTGCGGTCCAACCCTAAGCGGCTTCACTTTACTCATTTATTTTATAGACATAGGGCTTATGAATTTTTCTTCTTTTTTTCAGCATGTTTTACCCAAAAAAAAGCACTATCGCTCCCTGTTTCGTCCACTTTGTCTTGTTTCTTTTAGCTTATTGGCAAGTTGCAGCTTTAATGAAATCGATAGCTCCAATGACTTTGAAAATAATGGCCGAGACACCACGGCGCTCAAAAGAGAATCCTTGTATTTAAAAGAAAGCCTACCGCCTGGGCTACCGTATCCAGACGCCAGTTTCCAAGCGGGCTTGCAGCAACAAATCGCGTATTTGAATCGCTTATCCGATAAACCCTATTTACTTGAAAACACACAAACGAGTGTCGCCGATTTAAAACGCGTGGCGACAGAAATAGACAATTGGCTGCGCTACCCAACGCAGCAACCCCAACTGGTGGCTCACCAACTTGCAGGGCAAGATCAAAGAGGTAACGTACAGATCACGGGCTATTATGTCCCTATCCTATCGGTGCGCCACTTACCTGACGAAGTGTATCGCTATCCGCTTTATCGTAAACCAACACAACGAAATGCCAAAGGGGAGTTCCCTTCTAGAGAAGAGATTGACTTCGAAAACGCGCTAGCTGGGCAACAGTTGGAGATTGCCTATACAGCCGATTTAGTCGACAATTTTTTCTTACATGTACAAGGTTCCGGCGTTGTTGAATACGAAAATGGCGAACAAAAGCTGTTGTCTTGGGGTGGCGTAAACGGCCACGCTTATCGAAGTTTAGGCAAAGAACTCATTGAGAGAGGCGAGATAAATCGCGCTAATATCTCAGCTCAAAGTATTCGACAGTGGCTAAGTGACCATCCAGAACGTAATCGCGAAATCCTGTCGACTAACCCAAGCTATTTGTTTTTCAGTGAAGGACCTCAAGCACCAGTGGGTGCCGCCAATGTGCCATTAACCCCATTATATTCTGCGGCTGTTGACCCAAGCATCATTCCTCTTGGTTCAATATTGTTGGCACAAGTGCCTAAGCTCGATGCTTATGGAAACTTAATCGGACACGAGTTTCGTCTCTTGCTTGCGCAAGACAAAGGTGGCGCGATTAAAGGGTCGGGGCACATTGATTGGTATCAAGGCATAGGCGAAGAAGCCCGCTTTCATGCAGGTCAACTCAAGCAATTTGGGAAAGTCTGGCTGCTATTGCCTCAACACCCGACACCACAACAACTGATCGCTCAGTAACCCATTCGTCAGACATGAAAACGCCGCGCTTGAGTGATAAAGCGCGGCGTTTTTTTATTCCTGTATATCGCTCTTAAACGATCAACTACCTCAAATCACTGAGTTTAAAAGAGACAGGTAAGTTGATGCGTAATTCGCTCTCTACCATGCCCTTGGTAAAGTGAGGCAAAGGCGTAGAGCGTTTGATCATATCCAATACCGCGTTATCAAGACGTCTATGTCCTGAGCTTTGGGTGATTTTTACATCGGACACGGAACCATCGGCATACGCCACAAAAGACAAGGACACAACGCCTTCTTCATTGCGTCTACGCGATGCTCTTGGGTAACGCTTATTCTGTGCTAACACCGATTTTAGCTGAGAAAAATAGCTGGCTTTCGCGCCAGGATTACCACCGCTGCTGGCGGAATTAGAACGACCCGTTGTCGCTTTTTGATTCGCCATTGAAGGCGGCGCCACTTTTTTAGGCTCAGCCTTAACGACAGGCTTTTCAACTTTTTTCGGTTCTAGTTTTTTCTCTGGCTTCGGTTTTGGCTCAGGCTTTTTCTCAGGTTCAGGCTCTGGTTTTGGTTCAGGCTCTGGTTTTGGTTCAGGCTCTGGTTTTGGTTCTGGTTTTTTTACTTCAATAGGAGACTTTTGTTTCACCACAACAGGTTCTGGCGCTTGAATCACTTCAGGCTCTGGTTCAACGATTGGTTCTGGCTCAGGTTCTACAACGGGTTCTGGCTCCACGATAGGTTCTGGTTCAATTTCTTCTTGAACCTCTTCAATCGGCTCCTCAACCACTTCTTCCACTTCTTTTGCCTCTTCTTGAGCCAACGTTGTTTGTGCAGAAGCACCAAGGTCACCCATCATTCCAAGGTCAAATTCAATACCTTGGGAGCCCGCCGCTTGGCTACCTTCTGTCGGATTATAAAATACCGTGTAAAAAGCCCCAGCGTGAACCGAGACAGCCAAGCTACCCGCAATAATCCAATGTCGCGTGGAAATCATTCTTTTCCTCGCTCTAGCTGCGTTGCCAAACTGACTTTCGTGAGACCCGCTAAACGCACTTGATTAAACACAGGCCGTAATTTTTCTAATGAAATCCCGCCATCGGCTTTAATTTGCACCCAAAAACCCTCTTTATTCGTCGTCGATATAAATTGAGTTTCTAGATAAGACTGTATCTCGTCTATAGCGAACAATTGATCATCCACATACAAGCCGTCATCAATCCCCACCACGATCACCACATTAGGGTCTGTCACGGAACGAGTGTCGTTAATAGAATGTGGTGGAATCACCGGAATAGGATCGGCTTTTCTGATTTGACCAGCCACCATGAAGAAGACCAACATTAGAAAAACCACATTAATTAATGGCACCATGTTGTCATCGTTGCTGGCGGCTCTTGCGGCGTATTTTTCGCCTATTTTCATTTTATCTCCGGCATAGCAAAAGCATTCGCAATCGATACGATTTTTGCGCCATTCAGTTTTAGACGATCGGCAAGATGCATCAGAGTTTGAAGCGTCACCCCTTCTTCTGCTTTGATGATAAAAATGCCCTCGCTATGCTCGGCAATCAACGCTTGAAAGCGTGCCTGATCTGCAAAACGAATCGGTTGATCATTCATCCAAACCTGATCATCATTTAGTTTCAATGTCAGAACCACATTGTCTTTTTCTTCGCTGTTAACACGTGGTTCAGAAGCAACAGACAGCGGCGTATCAACAATACGCCAAGGCACAAAACTGGAGGTCAACATAAAGAACAGCAATAAGATAAAAACCACATCAATCAGCGGCGTTAAACTAATCGCATTCTTACGTTTGGGCTGAGAAAGGTTAAGCGGCATGCAGCATCTCTTTGGTGGCCTTTTCAACCAAGTGCTTTGCTTCTTTGCTGGTAAAAACCTGAGTCACTGCGTCATTCATATTATGTGCGATGCGCTCCACTTTACGCTCTAACCAGCTATGTAATGTCACCACAGGAATCGCCACGGCCAAACCAACGGCCGTTGTTAACAAAGCTTGCCAAATACCACCAGATAAAACCGACGGATCCACTTGATTGCCTGCACCTTCCATTTGTTGGAACGCGGTGATCATACCCAATACCGTACCAAGCAAACCAAGTAGCGGGCTTAAAGTCGCGATAATTTCTAAAGGACGAAGGTAAGAGCGTAATTGATTCAATTGCTTCATCGCGCGGCGTTCTACTTCTTCACGAATCAAATCAACACTGAGATTGGCGCTTAGCAAAGCTCGCATGGTGTAACCAACAAGAGCATCAATTGGGCGTTTTTCATCGAGTTTTTCAAGCGCCCCTTCACCGTTATCATGGCGCCATTCATCCAATGCCAACTCTGTGGTTTTAAGGCTTTCGGCGCGAAGAGATGAAAACTGCCATAACTTCAACAGAACAATCGTCAGAGCAACGACAGAAAACACCATCAATATCCAAACAACAGGCCCACCGACCTGCAAAAAATCAACAATTTTCTGTTGCACTGTATTTTCCACAAGACTCTCCACTGAATAAAATATTATTCAAATGGTAGTCATTCTCAACTCTATTTTCAATACATAATTATACAAAGGCACAAATAGAACAGTGATCCACGCTTACTCTCGGTCTCTCAATTTCCTTTACGCCGCAAACACAAACCGGTAGGCGACGAAAAATAACAACAACGCCATGATTCGATTCACCCATGCCATCACGGTAGGATTCATCGCCGCTTTTTTTATCCGTGCTCCCGCAAACAAATACACACTCGGTGAACCACACGCCATGATCGCCAGAACCAAAGACCATAATGCAATTTGAACACCTTCAATATGAAAGCGTGGAAATTGCACCGTCACGATAGGCACAATCGCCACCAAGGATTTGGGATTACAAAGCTGCAAAATTAGCCCCGTTTTAAAACTGATCGTCGACGCGCTCGCCTTAATCTCCGTCTGCTGGAAGCTCGCCTTCATGATTTTCACACCAAGATACGCGATGTAAATACCACCCAAAATGCCAACAACCGATTGATATTGTTGTGGGATAATTCCACCACCAAGATAACCAATCAGTAAAAACAGAATAAACATGGCGACGCCGACACCAACGCAGTACAAAAAAGCGCGCCAGCCTTGTCCGTTAACGCCCGCAAACAGCGCCAACATATTGGCAGGACCCGGGCTGTACATGACGCCAAAGGCATAAACGAGTATTTCGAGCATGGGTATTCCTCAAAAGATAATTTGATAAGCATTAGAAAAGAGAAAAGAATTAACGTGTGAGTAAAATGACGCTAGGTGCGCAGTAAATGCCGTCTAAATTGATAAGGTGTGACGCCGAAAATTGGTTTGAAACGGCGGTTAAAATAACTCAGATCCGTAAAGCCAAACATAAATGCCACATCGGCCAACGGCATACCACGTTCGATCGCCTGTTTAGCGCGATTAATACGGTAATTTTGCCAGTACTGATGCGGCGTCATGCCAAAATAATCCCGAAAGCAGCGCAACAAGTGATACTTCGACATATGCGCCACTTGGCTTAAAGCATCGAGCGTAACGTCTTCGCCAACGTACGCATGTAAATACTCTCGGACACGTTCAAAAACGAGGTCTTTAGAACGCAGTTTAGATTCAACCTGAATGCCTTTTTGGCGAGCAAGATACTCAGCAAATTCAAATAATGCGGAAGAATACTCCAACGCTGACGTTGCTGGGTCTTCAACCAGCTGAGCTAAACGCAAAATATGCGCTTTTAACACTGGATCGTCTTGAACCATTTGCTCAACCCGAAAGTCTTTTACACGGCGAACGCCCGCGCTTTCCAGCATGGGAGACAATTGATCTGGATGAACATAGAGCATTTTGTAGTGCAGCGTGTCGTCACCGCCAGAATGGCCGTCGTGTGCATCTTCAGGATTAAACACAATCACATTGCCAGAATGGCTCTTGTGATGTTCGCCCAACGCGAAGAAATCTTGACGGCCTGACAAGGTCACACCAAAAGAAAATTCCTCATGCGCGTGCGTGTCGTAGGTGAAATCGTTCATCGATGCCTCAAGCAACATCACCTCGTTGAAGGCCACGCTTTTCGCAAACTGGAAACGATTTTCTGTCGACATCACAACCTCCTCTATACTCAATAACTGACCTGGCTCATATCAGTCCTAACAAGAACCGCTTTACCAATAGGAAGAGATTACCCAATACGACGGCAAAAAGATTGGACGATATTGCGCAATAAGAGCAAGACGCGTTATGAGTTAGTGCTCGATTGCACAGACAGCTCAACTTTCGCCAGCGCACGTAAGTACATTTTCCAAGCACACAATCCAGCCAGTAAATTACCAATTAACACGCCAACGAAAATGCCTTTTAAACCCGCTATTTCTGATCCAATCCACAAGCAAGGCAAGAAAAAGGCGAACAATCGCAACGCCGAAATGGTCAGTGCCGTGTATGACTTGCCCAAGGCATTCGATACCGACACCATCAGCATGCAAATACCCAACGCACCAAGGCTAATCGGTACCAATGTCAGATGCCAATTGAGAATCTCAGACACGGCCTCTTCACTGGTTAATAAACGAGAAAGCGCGCCTGACGCAAAGAATGTCGCCAGTGCAACAACAAGCTGAAAGATCAAAATGAAACGACAAGAGATCCACACCACAACGCGAATGTCGTCGATTTTTTTCTCGCCCAACAAACGCCCGATCATCGGCGGCATGGACATGGTCAACGCCAACACAGCGACAATCGAAAAGAATTCAAATCGTGAACCCAGCGCCCAAGACGCCACTGCCGCCGTACCAAACCCTGCGATTAACTTCGTCGCCAACATAGAAGACACCGGCGGCAACAACTGACTGACCATCGCCGGCCCCATGATATGACCAATGGACGCCAAGCTTTTAGTCACATTCAAGTCTTTCCAATCAAAGGTCATCCAATGTTTACGCGCAACCAGTGGCGCCACAATCAGCACACCAATACTGAATGCTACAGTGGTTGCCATGGCGGCACCGTTCAAACCAAGATCAAGGGTGAAAATAAAAATAGGGTCCAATATTAAGTTCAACACGCTGGTCACAATCATCATGATGCCGGGCAACAGTGTATTCCCGTTGGAGCGACAAATACTGTAATAAAAATAAATTAACGCGCCAACCCACGCACTCAATAACCAATGCGGCCAGTAAGAATCAATAACCGGAAATACAGAGTCTGGCGCACTCAATAATGCCAAAATAGGATGGCGCAAAAACCAAATCAGCACACAGAAAAACACAATACCCACGCTGCCCATTGTCATCACCAAACCGCCAAGCTGCTTAGCGTAACGCGTATTGCCAGCGCCCAAAGCGCGAGAAATAATCGCCGTCGTCGCGATGCCAAGCCCCACTTGCAAACCAATCACAATCATCTGAATCGGCAAAGTGAAACCCTGCGCCGCCAAAGGCAAGATGCCTAATTGACCAATAAAGGCACTGTCGACAAGCTGAAAACTCATTAACGACAAGATCCCAAACATCATGGGCCACGTCATCGAAAAAAGTTGTTTGCCTAAGGATGTCGAAGAAGAGGTTTGGGAGGACATAGAAGCACTCATAGAATAAATTGAGCCCGTATTCTAACCTACTTTACTGAAAACAGCAGAGAGGAAGACAGGATGACATCTATCTCTACCAAACAAAGAAATATAAAACACATCAGCCGACATCTACGTTTTCACCTGAGCGTTGTCGATATCGATTTCCATATCTCAACATCACTAAAGCCATGATGGAAAAAATCACAAAGCCGCTTGCCAATGGCGTCACGGTGAAATGATAAAACTGACCAACCAATGTCGAAAACACAATCGCAATAAAGCTCGATAGCGACGAAATCACCGACGCGCCAAGACCCGCTATTTTCCCCAATGGCTCCATCGCCATGGCGTTCACATTACCGAACACCATGCCGAAGCAAGAAAACATAATCATGCCCAAGCCCATGAAGAGCACGAAAGGCGGCACACCATCAAAATACAATGTAGACAACAGCAACACAAAAGACGCTGCCAACAACACGCTTAATGCCGCAATCACACAGCGTAACATGCCAACACGCTGGACAATTTTACCATTCGAAAAATTTATAACAGACGACCCAATCGCCAATAACGCGAAGTACAACGGGAAGCGATCACCTGTTTGATACACATCCTGAAATATCGATTGCGCCGTACTAATGTGCAGCATCAAACCGCCAAAAATGCAGCCCAACAACACCGTAAACGCCATCACATCGCGGCGACTCAAAATAATGCGCACGTCGGCAATGAGGCGTTTTCGATTGAGCGGGATGCGATTCTCTTTCGTCAAAGTTTCGGGTTGGCGTAGCAACAGCCAACCACCCGCCACCGACGCTTGAAACACCAACAAGGCAAAAATCCAGCGCCAATCCGCAACCTGCATCACCAATTGCCCGATCGACGGCGCCAGCAACGGCACCAAAATAAACACCATCATCACAAACGACATAATGCGCGCCATGGCCGCGCCTTTATAAAGATCTCGAACCAACGCCCGCGACGCGATTTTTGGCCCCGACACACCAAAACCTTGAATCACACGGCCGAGTAAAAACACCTCAATCGACGACGCGGACAACGCAATAACCGAACCGCCAATATAAATACCAATACCGATCAGAATGCATTTTTTCCGACCGATTGCGTCCGACAAAGGCCCGAAAATAATCTCGCCGAACATCATGCCAAAGATCATCGCCGACACGATCCATTGTGTTTTTTGATAATCCTCGATGCCCAAAGATGTTGCGATATTTGGGAACGCTGGCAACATAGAATCCATACTCAACGCCGTCAACGACATCATCAAAGCAAACAGCGCGATAAACTCTTTTTCGGGTAAAAAACCGTCGGCACTGGTGCGTTTTTTCAAGATCGACACGGAGCGAACATCCTTATAAAGTAGTGGTGTATTAATCGGTTTACGATATTGAGACCTTTCAACAAAAATAACAACTGAGAGCAGCATGGACATAGGTCTGGCGAAACATTTAAAGCTCAATCAACTGCGTTTAATTTCGGTGATCGCCGAGCACGGTCAGCTCAGTATTGCCGCTGACGAAATGGCGATGACGCAACCTGCCGCATCCCGTATGTTAAGCGAAATTGAACAAACCATCGGTACGCGTTTATTTGTTCGTCATGCAAAAGGCATGGAGCCAACCTTAGTCGGTCAAGCCGTTGCACGTCGCGCGCACAATTTACTGGTCGAATTACGAGATCTGGCCAGAGAAGTCGGCGAACTCAAAGAAGGCGGCGGCGGAACAACCGCCATCGGCGCCGTCACGGGCGCAGCAGTTGGTTTTGTCATTCCTGCCATTCAACAATTACGCGCCATTGCCCCCAAAGCCGAAATTGATATTAATGTCGAAACCAGTGACAATTTGGTTCGTGATCTCATTGCGGGTCACAATGATTTTGTTCTCGCGCGCATTCCAAAACAGTACGACGCCAATGAATTCGAAATTTACCCAGCACGAACAGAGTCTGTCCGACTGATCGTTCGAAAAGACCACCCATTGGCCAATCTAGAGAAAGTCGGTGTGCGAGATTTGGTGCATTTTGAATGGGTCATGCAATCTCATCGCGCGCCGATACGCGAAGCGGTGGAGGCGGTGTTTATGGAGGAGCGCGCCGAACTGCCATTGAGCATCACCAACAGTACGTCGTTATTGGCCTTGATCGCCATTCTGGTGTCTTCTAATGCGATTGCGCCTATGGCCAGCGAAGTCAGCGATCTTCTCGTGGGACAGAAGGTTCATGCCGGTCTTAAAACCCTCAAATTAGACCGCAGTATTGTCATGAGCCCATACTATTTATTGCAAATGCGCGGCCGCCAATTGTCGCCATTGGCGAATCAGCTCAAGCGCTTGGTCTTAGCGGAATTAGAACAAAAACCCGCGGACAAAAACGTCTAATACGCCAAAATAAACCAAGCGACAAAACCAAACGACGTATAAAAAAAGCGAGTACTGCTTTTTTCAAAGCAGGACTCGCTCAAAACTCACATCAAACTGCCGCCTGGGATGGCTATTCGGTGAGGTCTTTCGGTAACAATGCGCTGGGAATATTTTGGTAACAAACCGGACGCAAGAAACGACGAATCGACAAAGTGCCGACTGAAGTTGCACCGAAATTTGTCGACGCTGGATAAGGCCCGCCATGCACCATGGTATCGTTCACTTCGACACCCGTTGGGAAACCATTCGCGAGCAAACGACCCGCTTTACGTTCCAACACAGGAAGAAGTTTCTGACACGCGGCATAATCACCTTCATCAAGGTGAATCGTACACGTCAGTTGACCTTCCAAATGACGAGCAAGCTCAACCATTTGTTCAACACTGTCTGCTAATACAACCAAACCAAGTGGGCCAAAAACTTCATGATGCAGCGTTGGATGATCTAACCAAGCCTGACCAGTCACTGTGAATAAGTTAGGCAGTACCGTACGATCCTCTGTATCCTTCGAACGCACAGCCGCCGGAATACCAGTTTTATCAATCGCCGCCACACCAGAACGATAGGCATCAGCAATGCCGTCGGTTAGCATGGTTTGCGCCGCTACGTCGGACAACGCCGCACTCGCTGCTGCGATCATAGCTTTTGAATCTGCGTTATCCAGCATCACCGCAATACCGGGATTGGTACAAAACTGTCCAGCGCCCATAGTCAATGAACCAGCCCAGCCTTTACCCAATTCTTCAGCACGATTTTTCACCGCTTCTGGCATCAAAAACATTGGGTTCACAGAACCCAATTCGCCAAAGAAAGGAATCGGCTCTGGACGCGCAGCACACAAGTCGAACAAGGCTCGACCTCCAGCTAAACTGCCCGTAAAGCCAACGGCTTTGATCAGTGGGTGCTGTACTAATGACTGTCCAACTTGACGATTTCCCCCTTGGATCAAGGAGAAAACACCCGCTGGCATCTTGCAACGTTTTATCGCGGCTTCAACCGCTTGCGCGACTAATTCGCCCGTTCCCGGATGGGCAGAATGTCCTTTAACCACCACGGGGCAACCCGCCGCTAACGCCGCCGCCGTATCGCCGCCTGCGGTTGAAAACGCCAACGGAAAGTTAGACGCACCAAAGACAGCAACCGGACCAATTGGACGCTGAATCATGTACATATCAGGACGCGGTAATGGCGCACGATCTGGCAAGGCTTCATCAAAACGACGATCCAAATATTCACCCGATAAAATACGCTCAGCGAACAAACGAAGTTGTCCTGTTGTACGTCCACGCTCACCTTGCAAACGTGCTGCTGGTAAACCCGTTTCTTGTACGCCAACTTCAGTAATTTGATCGCCCAAAACATCAATTTCATCAGCAATAGCATTCAGAAAAGCCGCTCTGTCTTCGCGAGAAGAGTAACCATATTCTTCAAAAGCCGCTTCGGCTGCTTCTACCGCTGCATCCACATCTGAGACGCGACCTACAGCAAATTCATGAGAAGGCCCAGTGGCAGGCGTTGAAGAAAATGTTGCGTCGCCCTTTAACCATTTACCGGCAATAAAATGCTGTCCCGTTAACATGCTTACTCCTCTCTTTAATAATTGAAAATCAATAACTTAACTTAATGACTGTCTTTTGGCACCGCAGCACCACGACAACCTTTTAAGAAGTCAAAATCGGCGCCCGTATCGGCACCTTGTACGTGGTCATGGAAGAGTTTGATGTAGCCACTTTTTGGCGGCTCTAAATGACTTTTCCAGTTTGCTAAACGTGTCGCCATTTCTTCATCTGAAATGTCTACATGGAGACGACGATTTTCGACGTCTAACTCAATCATATCGCCATTTTGAATCACGGCTAATGGCCCACCGGCAGCCGCTTCTGGCGTGGTATGCAGAACCACGGTGCCATAGGCCGTTCCCGACATACGTGCATCAGAAATGCGCACCATGTCTTTAATGCCTTTGCGCAGCACTTTTGGTGGCAAACCCATGTTGCCCACTTCCGCCATACCTGGGTAACCTTTTGGCCCACAGTTTTTTAGCACCATGACGCAGTTTTCGTCGATATCCAAAGCTTCGTCATTGATCTTGGCTTTGTAATCGTCAATGTCTTCAAACACCACCGCGCGCCCGCGATGTTGCAATAAATGCGGCGACGCTGCTGATGGTTTCAATACTGCGCCCTGAGGCGCAAGGTTGCCTTTCAATACGACAATGCCGCCTTTTTGTGTCAGTGCTTTTTCAACCGGCAAAATAACGTCAGGATTCCAGTTACGAACCTCTTTCACTTCGTCCCAAATTGATTCACCGGACACCGTAATCGCGTCTTTATGCAGCTTGCCCGCTTCGGCCAAATGCTTGATCACCACTGGCAAACCGCCTGCGTAGAAAAACTCTTCCATCAAGTATTTGCCCGACGGCATGAGATTCACAATGGTGGCAATTTCTTGGCCTAATTTATCCCAATCATCAAGAGTTAAATCCACGCCAACACGACCCGCAATCGCCAACAAATGAATCACGGCATTGGTCGAACCACCAATCGCGCCGTTAACACGAATAGCATTCTCGAAGGCTTGGCGAGTCAAAATGTCAGACGGCTTCAAATCGTCTTTAACCATGTCAACAATACGACGACCTGTTAAATGCGCCATAACACGACGACGGCTGTCTACAGCGGGAATCGCCGCGTTGCCTGACAACGCCATGCCCAAGGCTTCTGCCATCGACGCCATGGTGCTGGCGGTGCCCATGGTGTTACATGAACCCGCTGAACGAGACATGGATTGCTCGGCTTCAAGAAAGTCTTCCTGTGTCATCTTGCCGGCCTTGATGTCTTCCGACATTTGCCACAGCGCGGTGCCAGAACCCACGCGCTCGCCTCTAAAGTAGCCATTCAACATCGGGCCACCAGACACAACTATCGCTGGAATATCGACACTACACGCGCCCATTAACAATGCTGGTGTCGTTTTGTCACAACCCGCCAATAAGACAACACCGTCGAGCGGATTGGCTCGCAACGCTTCTTCCACATCCATCGCCGCCATGTTGCGATACATCATGGCAGTAGGACGAAGTGAGCTCTCTCCCACTGAAAAAACAGGAAACTCCAAGGGCAAACCACCCGCTTCATAAATACCGTGTTTGACTCGGTCAGCAAGATCACGAAGGTGGGCGTTACAAGGCGTTAATTGCGACCATGTATTACAAATCCCAATGACCGGACGACCATCAAATAAGTCGGCAGGCAAGCCTTGGTTTTTCATCCAGCTGCGGTGATAAATATGATCTCGCGATGTTCCACCAAACCATTCGGTTGAACGTAATTTACGGGGCCATTCTTTTGGGACAAACGTGTTTCTCTCAAACTCAGTCATACCCAACCTCCATCAACAATAAAGTTTTGCGCCGAGCACATGGCCGACGCATCAGCGCCCAAAAACAACGCCATGTTAGCGATGTGTTCTGGTAGCACTTTGCCTGCAAGGCATTGGCTTTGTTTAATTTTTTCTTCTGCGGCGTCATCGACCCACATCCGCAGTTGTTTTTCTGTCATCACCCAGCCCGGCACCAAGGTATTTACACGAATACCAGAGCCGCCCAAGTCACGGGCAAGGGATCTAGTTAAACCATGAGTCGCTGCTTTGCTCGTGCCGTAAGTTGGATAACCGGCCGTTGCCATCATCCAACCCACAGAACCAAAATTGATAATCGAACCACCACCAAGCTTTAGCATCATCGGCGCGACGGCTTGCGCGGCAAACATGGCGTGCTTGATGTTCACCCCAACCAGTTCATCAAAGCGCTCTTCTGTCAGCGATTCCAAAGAATGACGCACATCATTCGCGGCGTTATTCATCAACACAGAAATAGGCCCAAAAGCCTCTGCTGCTGCACGTATTTTGCTTTGATAGTCTTGAATGTCAGTGATGTCACACACTTCAAAGCGCACTTCACAACCGTCTTTGGTCAGACGTTTGGCGAGCGCCGTACCGGCTTTTTCATCCAAATCCACAAAGGCTGTTTTCGCACCTTGCTTGGCATATGCTTCAACGATGGCCGCACCAATACCCGTCGCACCGCCAGAGATAAACACCGAGCGATCTTTTAAATCTGGATAAACGGCACTCTTTGTTTTATTCATAACGGCGCTACCTCGGTATCGAGTTCATCCGCTCTCGCCAAGGTATTGCGTAATGGCAGACCAAACGTCGGAGAGGAAATTTCAAAGACATCGCCTTCTTGAGCCTGAATACCATCGGCGAAAGACAAGGTTGCTGTGCCAAACATATGCACATGCAGATCACCCGGCTGACGGAAAATCGAATATTTGAAATGATGATGTTCTAAGTTTTTGAAGGTGTGTGACATATTGTCTTCACCTGATAAAAAGCCTTTTTCCCACAGGGTTTTCTCACCACGTTCAATGCGTGAATGACCATCAATATGCATTGGTAGTTCACCCACCAGCAGTTCAGGGCCAAACGACGCTGGGCG
This sequence comes from Marinomonas primoryensis, assembly GCF_013372285.1. Classification (NCBI taxonomy): domain Bacteria; kingdom Pseudomonadati; phylum Pseudomonadota; class Gammaproteobacteria; order Oceanospirillales; family Oceanospirillaceae; genus Marinomonas; species Marinomonas primoryensis. The sequence continues at coordinate 3,711,874 of NZ_CP054301.1, forward strand.
CAATTTCGAATGCGCTAGATACAAATAGTTTTGGCGCTCTGTTATGTGATCAGAAAATTCATTCGCCAAGGTGTAACCAAGACGATGTACTTTACCGTCTTCGCCCACCAAGTAAAAACCAGCGATTTCAGGCTCTTCACCGCCATCTAAAGCAAAAGATGGCGAAGGTAAAGCATCGCCCGGTGCGATCACACCAGCGCCATTGCCTTTATAAAACCATTCTGGCTGTACACCTTTTTGACCGTCTTTAGGCTTGCCGCCTTCCACGCCCATTTGAAAAATTTTCATCGAATCCGTCAGTTCTTCGCTTTTCGCATGCATCGCATTACGCGTCGCGGCAGAACCTAAGTGAGTCAATCCTGTTCCGGTTAAATACATGTGTGCCGGATCTGGATGACGAACAGGACAATCTAACTGGTTGTTCTTAGCAAGTTCGGCCAAATTCACAGACTCGCCCAAACCATGTTTTTCGATAATGGACTTCAGCGGCACGCCATTTTTAACCGCTTCTTTTGCGAGTTCGTAAACACTCGACGCATGAAGAACAAGGTGTGCCGTACTTCCATTAGAAAGCACTTCACGACAGACCACGCCACCCTGTTTAATTTGAGATAAAAACAACATAAATCACTCCTTAACCCGCGTTCTTAGCGCGCTTTTTGTTTGTTGTAGACGTCGAAGATAACCGCAGCGAGCAATACCAAGCCCTTAATAACCTGCTGCCAATCAATCCCTATACCCAATATCGACATCCCGTTGTTCATTACGCCCATGATGAAGGCACCAATCACCGCGCCGATGATCTTACCAACGCCGCCCGACATGGAAGCGCCACCGATAAATACGGCTGCAATAACATCTAACTCCATGGCGAAACCCGCTTTTGGCGTCGCTGTATTTAAGCGTGCGGCAAAGATCAAACCGGCCAATGCGGCCAACATGCCCATATTGGCAAAGGTCAAAAAGGTTAAGCGTTCTGTATTAATACCCGATAGCTTAGCGGCTTTTACATTGCCACCCAAAGCATAGATGCGACGACCAATTGTGGTGCTGTTGGTCAAGAAGGTATAAATCGCGATCAACACCGCCATGGTCATCAGCACATTTGGCAAGCCACGGTAAGTGCTCAACATGTAAGACAAATAAATAATAGCCACTGCGATCAAAGCATTCTTAACGATAAAGAACGAAAAAGGCTCATCTTGGATACCGTATTTCAACGCTCGAAATCGGCTGCGTGCAGCCAAAAAGACAATCGCGCTCGCTGCCAACACACCCAATACAAGAGCCGTGACATTAGGACGACCAACACCAAACACATCAGGCACAAACCCTGTACTCAACAATTGAAAACTTTCTGGAAAAGGGCCAATAGACTGGCCTTCCAACAAGGCCAAAGTCAGACCACGAAACACCAACATGCCTGCCAAGGTGACGATAAACGCGGGGATTTTCCAGTAGGCAATCCAATAGCCTTGTAAGCCACCGATGATCAAACCAACGATAAGACACACTGGCACCACGATAATGGTTGGCAAGTCATAATTCACTGCCATTACCGCCGCTAACGCACCGATAAAGCCCGCCACCGAACCAACCGATAAATCAATGTGCCCCGCTACAATGACCAGTAACATGCCAATTGCCATGATAATGATGTAACTATTCTGTAAAAATAAATTGGTTAAGTTAACCGGACGCATCAAGATGCCATCGGTCAAAAACTGAAACATGCCCATAATCACAACCAGTGCGATCAACATGCCGTAATCACGCATATGCGATTTCAAGTAGCTGGCAACAGAAGGTGCCGACTGGATCACTGTAGAGGTTTCTTTTGTTGTCATTATTATTGCTCCGTTACGCTTTCACTATCATTGACATGATTTTTTCTTGGCTCGCATCAGCTTTGTCTAACTCACCAACAAAACGGCCTTCGTTCATCACGTAAATACGATCACACATACCCAGTAACTCTGGCATCTCTGAAGAAATCATCACCACACCTTTGCCGTCATCGGCGAGCTGATTGATGATGCTGTAAATTTCAAACTTGGCCCCCACGTCAATACCGCGAGTTGGCTCATCTAGAATCAGCACGTCTGGCTGTGAATATAGCCATTTACTCAACACCACTTTTTGCTGATTCCCGCCTGATAAGTTCATCACTTTTTGGAACACACTCGGCGTGCGGATATTAAGTGCTTTGCGATAATCTTCGGAGACCTGACGTTCTATATTTTCATCAATCACGCCATTCGAAGACACACGGTCTAGGTTCGCTAATGTCGTGTTGGTTTGAATGCTTTCTTCAAGGATCAAACCCAACTCTTTGCGGTCTTCCGTTACGTAAGCTAAGCCACTTTTTATGGCTTTTGGTACCGTCGATAAATCAGCGACTTCGCCACGCAAACTCACTTTGCCTTGAATATTTTTTCCGTAACTTTTTCCAAATAGGCTCATTGCCAATTCAGTTCGACCTGACCCCATCAAACCAGCAATACCGACGATTTCGCCAGCATGAACATTGAAGGCGATGTCATGAATCATTTGGCGATCTATCGCATCAGGGTGCCAAACATTCCAGTTGCTGACTTCCATCAGCGTTTTGCCTAAGTGACCTTCTTGGATCGGTTTCTTTCTTGCGGGGTAACGATTCGCCATATCTCGGCCAACCATGTCACGAATAATGTCTTCTTCACTAATGCTTTGCGCACGGCAATCTAATGTCGATACAGAGGCACCATCACGAATAACGGTGATGGTGTCTGCTACACGACTGATTTCGTTTAGCTTGTGGGTGATCAGGATAGAAGAAATGCCTTGTGCTTTAAATTCCAGCAACAGATCAAGCAACTTGGCGCTGTCGTTCTCTTGTAATGCAGCGGTTGGCTCATCCAGAATCAATAACTTCACTTCTTTGGCAAGGGCTTTCGCAATCTCAACTAGTTGCTGCTTGCCCACACCTAATTGACCAACTAAGGTGGATGGTGACTCTTTTAGACCAACTTTTGCTAATAACTCTTGTGTACGAGAATAGGTTTTTGGCCAGTTAATCACGCCGTTTTCGACATTCTCATTACCTAAAAATAGATTCTCAGCGATGGATAAAAGCGGCACTAGCGCCAGCTCTTGGTGAATAATAATGATGCCTTTTTCTTCGCTGTCCGTTATTCCGGAAAACGCGACCGCTTCATCATTAAAAAGAATATCGCCTTCATAGCTTCCATGTGGATAAACCCCACTCAACACCTTCATAAGAGTCGATTTACCTGCACCATTTTCACCCACTAAAGCGTGAATCTCGCCATCTCGAACTTTAAGGTTCACCGCATCGAGGGCTTTTACTCCAGGAAACGTCTTGGTAATGCTGCGCATTTCCAAAATAATATTTTCCATAAAACATCCCATTAGTGAGCACGCTACGACTGCATCGACACACAGTTCATAGCGTACTCGCTGGTTTATTATTGTTGAATTAGGATATTAACGAACACAGTCATCGTGTGTTTATTCGATCTGAGACTTCATATAGTAACCACTACCTAACAAAACATCTTTCCAGTTGGATTTATCAACCGTTACAGGCTCAAGCAAATAGCTTGGAACCACTTTGATGCCATTGTCGTAAGTTTTAGTGTCATTGATTTGAGGTGTCACATCATTTAAAACCGCTTGAACCATACCTACTGTGACATTTGCTAACTCGCGAGTGTCTTTAAAAATCGTAGAGTATTGCTCACCGGCAATAATCGATTTAACCGACTGAACTTCCGCATCTTGTCCTGTTACTATCGGCATTGGCACGCCGCCAGAACCATAACCGACACCTTTAAGTGACGACAAAATACCAATGGAAATACCATCATAAGGCGATAACACGCCATTAATACGTTGATCGGTGTAATGGGCTGAAAGCAAGTTATCCATACGCGATTGAGCGGTTGCACCGTCCCAACGCAATGTCCCCACTTTGTCCATACCCATTTGGCCTGATACGACATTCACCTTGCCAGAATCGATCAAAGGTTGAAGTACTGACATCGCACCGTTATAGAAGAAATACGCGTTATTATCGTCAGGTGAACCACCAAACAATTCGACGTTGTAAGGGCCTTTACCGCGTTTTTCCATTCCGTTTACTAGAGACTTAGCTTGCAACACGCCAACTTTGAAATTATCAAAGGTCGCGTAATAACTCACATAAGGACTGTTTTTGATCAGGCGATCATAAGAAATAACTTTGATACCAGCAGCATTAGCATTTTCCAGCGCATTTGAAAGGGTAGTACCATCAATCGCAGCGATGACCAATACATCAACGCCTTTTACGATCATGTTTTCAATTTGAGAGAGCTGGTTTGGAATTTCATCTTCTGCGTATTGCAGATCAACTTTATAACCAGCGTCCTTGAAGAGTTGCACCATAGAATCGCCATCGGTGATCCAACGAGCAGAGGACTTAGTTGGCATGGCAATACCAACATAGCCATTCGCAGCCAAAGTACTAGCGGAACTGAGTACAGTCGCACCAAGCACTAAACCAGCAATGGCATTCTTTAGATAGTTCATTAGCTTCTCCTGTTACGGCCGAGTCAGCACAATGAAGAGCAAACTCAGTTGGCCATAGGGTTATTATGATTATTTTTTCTAGCCAATCAGGTCTTAAAAACCTGTTATTTAGAGTATGGAAAACAGACATACCATTCAAATAGAATAAATGTTGTACTGCATACCGTTTTTGATATGTGAATAGAATTGTTGGAGAAGTGTTAAATCCCCGTATTACGTGCTGCGCAATACTCGTAAATTCCGTATTATATTCCCCTTTGTCAACGCCATTTACTGAGAAAAGCTGCATGGAATTTATTTGGATCTTATTCGCGTTTGCCTGCGGACTCGCTGTAAAAATGATAAACCTACCGCCATTAATCGGCTTTTTGCTGGCGGGTTTTTTGCTCAATTTTGCGGGATTAGAAGCCAGCTCGACGCTGGATTCGCTGGCCAACATCGGCATCACCTTAATGCTGTTCTGTATTGGCTTAAAGCTGCATGTCAAAGACCTGCTTAAACGTGAAGTATGGGCGTCGACACTGGGTCACATGGGAGTTTGGTCATTGCTTTTTGGCGGCATCGCCTTGTTGCTTGGTACGCTGAGCCTACCCTATTTCGGCGTACTCGATTTTAAAACTGCGGCACTACTTGGCTTTGCGCTCAGTTTTTCCAGCACGGTTTGTGTGATGAAATTGCTGGAAGAAAGCAGCGAGCTGAAAACCCGTCATGGTCAATTGTCACTGGGTATTTTGGTCATGCAAGACATTGTTGCCGTGGTGTTTTTGGTGGCCGCCACTGGAAAAATTCCTTCTATTTGGGCGCTGGGTTTATTTGGTTTACTGCTGATTCGTCCGATCATTAACAAGGTAGTTGATAAAGCCGGACACGGAGAAATGCTGCCGCTCACTGGACTTTTCCTCGCGTTAGGCGGTTATGAGTTATTTTATTTGGTTGGCGTCAAAGGCGATTTGGGCGCCTTGATCGTTGGTATTTTGCTCGCGTCGCATTCCAAAGCGGCCGAAATGAATAAGTCCCTGATGAATTTCAAGGATCTATTTTTAATCGGTTTTTTCTTATCGATTGGTTTTACCGCTTTGCCCACCTTAAGCATGGTCGGCATGAGTTTGATCATTACTCTTGTTATTTTGGCGAAATTCGCACTCTTCTTTTTTATATTGACCAAGCTGAAATTGCGCGGCAGGACGGCGTTTTTATCGTCAATGATTCTGTCCAATTACAGTGAATTCGGCCTTATCGTTGTGGCATTGAGTGTGACAAATGGATGGTTAGAAAAAGAATGGTTGGTGGTGTTAGCGCTGGCGGTGTCTTTCTCGTTCGTCATCACCAGTGTGTTGTATCGCAATGTTCACCACTTGTACCATAAAAACAAAGAAGTCATTCGTCGTTATGAAGACACAGACTGCTTACCAGAAGACGTTTTTGTTCAGCCGGTGAATACTGAAATTCTCGTCGTTGGTTTGGGCCGAGTCGGCCGTGGCGCGTTTGAGTCGTTAAAAACCTTATCGGATGGCACCGTCGCCGGCATGGACGCGGACAGAAATCGTATTAACCAAATGCAAGAAGACAACGAAAATGTTTTCTATGGTGACGGTGAAGACGCGGACTTATGGGAACGTCTGGATACCTCTTGCATCAACCTTGTTTTGCTGGCTTTACCTGCAGCTGAAGACACTACCAATGTTGCCATTCAGTTACGTAAGGCTAACTACCAAGGTCAAATCGCAGCGATTGCACGCTATCAGGATGAACGAGAAACGCTTCTTGCCGCAGGCATAGACAATGTATTCAACTTCTACACAGAGGCTGGTACTGGCTTCGCAGAAGAAAGCTTGGCATTGATTCGAATACCAGAAAATACAGCAACGGTTTAACCACTAGAGCGACATAAAAAAGCGCGCCGCCCTTAGTATGGCGCCGCGTTTTTATTTAGAACTCTCTTTATCTATTTTCACTTTCACCGCTTCGGCTTGTTCCGTTAATTCTGAATATAGCCGAATGTCACCGCCGCGTTGCGCTTGCATGGCTTTTTCGAGTAATTCGCCATATTCTTTATTGAGCTTTTTGAGAGGGTCAGACTTCAGAAATGAAAACATAGTAATCCTTTGAGTTAGGTATTCTATCTAATACGTTCGCGAGCCCAGTTCGGATGACTAATAGGCGGATTTAATAATTTTATCGACTTTCATCGGTATTAAAACCTATTAGAAATGCAAAAAAAACGTCAGTTTGGCTATCCAAACTGACGTTTTTCATACTGTTTACGGCATAAAGACGTGCGCTTAAACGTCTAAGAAGTCCATGATGCCTTCGGCCGCTTTACGACCTTCATCTATCGCTGTTACCACTAAGTCAGAGCCTCGAACCATATCGCCACCAGCAAAGATTTTTTCATTGGTGGTTTGAAACATGTACTTGCCTTTCTTAGGCGCAATAACACGGCCACGAGCATCAACTTCGATACCAAACTTTTCGAACCAAGGTGCTGGACTGGCTTGGAAACCAAACGCGATCAAAACCGTGTCAGCAGGAATAATCTGCTCACTGCCTTCAACAATTTCAGCCGTACGGCGACCGTTTTCATCCGGTTCACCCATTTGCGTTTCGACCACCTTAATGCCTTCTACTTTGCCGTCACCAATAATTTCAATTGGTTGACGATTAAAGAGGAACTGCACACCTTCTTCTTTGGCATTGGTCACTTCTTTACGAGAACCAGGCATGTTTTCTTGGTCACGACGATATGCGCAAGACACGCTTTTCGCGCCTTGACGAATGGCTGTACGGTTACAGTCCATCGCGGTATCACCACCACCCAAAACAACCACTTGCTTGCCTTTTAGATTGATGTAATCGGCTTCATCTTCTTCGAAGTCTAGGCAGTGATTCACGTTAGAGACCAGATAATCTAAAGCATCGTAAACACCCGGTAGATCTTCACCTGAAAAACCGCCTTTCATGTATTTGTAGGTGCCCATGCCTAAGAAAACCGCATCGTACTCTTCCAATACATGTTCAAACGGCACGTCATCACCAACCGAGGTGCCCAACACAAACTCAACGCCCATTTCTTCAAAAATTTCACGACGTCGCGTCATGACACTTTTTTCCAATTTGAATTCAGGAATACCAAACGTCAGCAAGCCACCAATCTCTGGGTATTTATCAAATACGACAGGCTTAATACCGTTACGCACCAAGACATCCGCGCAAGCTAGCCCTGCAGGACCTGCGCCTACAATAGCGACGGTTTTATTAACCGGCACAACGTTAGACATATCAGGACGCCAGCCTAAAGCAAAAGCCGTATCCGTAATGTATTTTTCAACAGAACCAATAGTAACCGCACCAAAACCACCTTCACCCAGTGTACAAGCGCCTTCACACAGACGATCTTGTGGGCAAACACGGCCACACACTTCTGGCAAAGAGTTGGTTTGATGACACAACTCAGCCGCTTCCAAAATACTGCCTTCACTGACTAATCTCAGCCAATTTGGAATGTAGTTATGGACAGGACATTTCCACTCACAATAAGGGTTGCCACATTCTAGACAGCGGTGCGATTGATCTTTTGCACCTGCCTCTTCAAACGGTTTATAAATTTCGACGAATTGCGCCTTACGAGTAATTAAAGGCTTTTTCTTAGGATCCTTACGGTCCACTTCGACGAATTGAAATGCGTTATTCAAGCGCTCAGACATAAGCTGCTATCTCCTCGGCCGCTTGCAAACAAGCGGCACTTCTCTCAAATGGGTCAGACTGATTCGTACACGACGCTTTGCTTACTGCAAACAAAGCGCCATAACAGCGTGTTTTATTCCGGACGTTGACGAGTATTTGCCAAGAGCGCGCCTAAACTCGCTGCTTTTGGTTTTACTAGCCAGAACTTGCCGATGTAGTCATAGAAGTTTTCTAAGATTTCATGGCCCCATTCGCTGTCAGTTTCGCGGACATATTCTTCGATCACAGAGCGAAGGTGTGAGCGATATTCTTCCGTTAATTCCGTACCAATGCGGTGAATTTCCACCAACTCATGGTTGTATTTATCCACGAAGGTACGGTCTAAATCGAGCACATAAGCAAAGCCGCCTGTCATACCCGCACCAAAGTTATAACCGGTATTACCCAGCACCGTTACCATACCGCCAGTCATGTATTCACAGCAGTGGTCGCCAGCGCCTTCGATCACCGTATGTGTACCAGAGTTACGCACTGCAAATCGTTCGCCGGCGGTGCCCGCTGCAAACAATTTACCGCCCGTCGCACCATACAAACAGGTGTTACCTATGATCGCTGAAATCTGAGACTTAAACGATGAACCACGTGGTGGACGTATGACTAGTTTACCGCCCGTCATACCTTTACCCACATAATCATTCGCGTCGCCATCCAAGTACATGTTCAAGCCACCCGCGTTCCATACACCAAAGCTTTGACCCGCTGTACCAGTCAATTTCAATGTAATCGGCATGTCAGACATACCTTGATTGCCGTAACGTTTCGCAATTTCACCAGACAAACGCGCACCAATAGAACGATCACAGTTGGTCACAGCAAATTCGAATTCGCCACCTTCCTTTTCTTCGATGACGTCTTTCATTGTGTCCCACATTTTAAGCGCCAATAGGCCCTTGTCATGAGGAGGATTAAACGGCAAATCGCAATATTGTGGCTTATCCGCTGGGATAAAATCATTGTTCAAGATTGGCGATAAATCTAAATTACGCTGTTTTTCCGTTTCACCAGCAAGCAAAACCAATAAATCAGTACGACCAATTAGATCCTGTAGACGAGAAACACCTAACTTCGCCAACCATAGCCGCGTATCTTGTGCCATAAACAAGAAGAAATTCTTGATCATGTCGACCGTGCCAATGAAGTGATCATCACGCAAACCTTGATCCTGAGTCGCCACACCGGTTGCACAGTTATTTAGGTGACAAATTCGTAGATATTTACACCCCATGGCAATCATCGGCGTCGTACCGAAACCAAAACTTTCCGCTCCAAGAATGGCAGCTTTCACCACATCTAGACCGGTTTTTAGACCACCGTCGGTTTGCAAGCGAATCTTGCCTCGAAGATCGTTAGAACGAAGTGCTTGCTGCGCTTCGGCCAAACCCAATTCCCACGGTGAACCCGCATGACGAATCGAGGTGATTGGCGACGCGGCAGTACCACCGTCATAACCAGAAATAGTGATCAAATCCGCATAGGCTTTTGCCACGCCCGCTGCGATTGTGCCCACACCCGGTTCAGACACTAGCTTCACAGAAATTAGCGCTTCTGGGTTAACTTGCTTCAAATCAAAAATTAGCTGGGCCAAATCTTCAATCGAATAAATATCATGATGCGGCGGCGGTGAAATTAAAGTCACACCTGGTACCGCATAACGCAAACGTGCAATCAGATCGTTTACTTTGCCGCCAGGAAGCTGACCACCTTCACCCGGTTTTGCACCTTGTGCCACTTTAATCTGTAGCACTTCTGCATTGACTAGATATTCCGGCGTCACACCAAAACGACCCGAAGCGATTTGCTTGATCTTAGAGCGACGCTCTGTTCCGTGACGAGCAGGGTCTTCACCGCCTTCACCTGAATTTGAGCGACAACCAAGTTCGTTCATCGCTTGCGCCAAAGATTCATGCGCTTCTGGAGACAAAGCCCCTAATGACATACCCGCAGAGTCAAAGCGCGGAAGGATGCTTTCAATCGATTCAACATCATCCACAGAAATGGCTTTGGCTTTATCAGACACAGCGAACAAGTCACGCAACATAGACGCCGGACGATTATTGACCAAGTCAGTGTATTTAGTGAAGTCTCCAAACTTACCCGAACCTACTGCCAGTTGCAGGTTACGAACAACGTCAGGATTGAACGCATGGTATTCTGCATCATGCACGTATTTTATATAACCGCCCTGTTGGATCGGCTTACGCAATTTCCAAGCGTTGCCAGCAATGGTTGTTTGCTCACGTTGGAAGTCTTCAAACTTCGCACCTTTAATTCGGCTAGCAACCCCTTTGAAACAAAGCTCGACAATGGCAGTGTCCAAACCAATGGCTTCAAATAATTGAGCACCACGGTAAGACGCCATGGTCGAGATCCCCATTTTTGAAAGGATCTTCATTAAACCTTTGTTAATACCTTTACGATATTTCGCATGACAAGCAATTGGATCACCCAATACTTCGCCTTTATCGATCATGTCATTGATCAGACGGAAAGACAGGTACGGATAAACGGCTGTCGCACCAAAGCCTAGCAAGACGGCAAACTGGTGAGGATCACGAGCGAAGCCGGTGTCAGCAATAATGTTAGAATCGCAACGCAAACCAACCTTCGTTAAATGGTGGTGAACAGCGCCCACTGACATTGGCGCAGGAATCGGTAAATGACCTTTAGCAATATCACGATCGCTCAGTACGAGAATTACCGCACCATTTTTAACTTCTTCTTCTGCTTTCGCTTGCAAGTTTTTAACCGCTTGCTCAAGAGAAATATCTTCTGGGTTGAAATTAGTATCCAGACGCACCAACCGGAAGCGGTGATCATTCAGAGCCAATAAACGACTGTATTTACGTGGTGACAATACTGGCGAAGACATAATAATACGATTGGCATGCTTTGGCGTTTCTTCAAACAAGTTACGCTCGACACCAATGCACGTTTCCAAAGACATGACGATCGATTCGCGCAATGGATCGATTGGCGGATTGGTGACTTGCGCAAATTTCTGACGGAAGTAATCCGTCAATGGACGAGTCTGGCTCGACATAACAGCCATTGGCGTATCATCCCCCATAGAACCTACGGCTTCATGGCCGCTTTCTGCTAATGGGCGGAAAATTTGCTCACGTTCTTCAAAAGACACTTGGAACATCTTCTGATAAACCATCATTTCATCTTTAGTAAACGGCACAAACTCTTGAGTCGATTCTTCTAACAATGATTCGATACGAATCGCTTCTTGCTTCAACCACTTTTTATACGGATGAAGAGACTTAAGGCGATTATCGATGTCTTGAGTGTGAAGCATCTTGCCTGTTTGCGTATCAATCACCAGCATTTGACCAGGACCAACACGACCTTTCGCAACGACGTCTTCTGGTTTGTAATCGTAAGTGCCGATTTCAGACGCGAGCGTAATGAAGCCGTTCTTAGTCACAACCCAACGGGCTGGGCGTAATCCATTACGATCCAACATGCATATCGCATGACGGCCGTCTGTCATGACCAAGCCTGCTGGGCCATCCCATGGTTCCATGTGCATAGAATTGTATTCGTAAAAAGCACGCAACTCTGGATCCATGTTTTCAACGTTTTGCCACGCTGGTGGAATGATCAAACGCGCCGCGCGGAAAATATCCATACCGCCCGTCACAAGCACTTCCAACATATTATCCATTGAGGATGAATCAGAACCGGTCAAGTTAACCAATGGCTGAAGATCTTGTAATTCAGGGATCAAAGGCGAACGTAATTTATTCGCACGGGCCAGAGCCCAGTTGCGGTTACCTTCTATCGTATTGATTTCACCATTGTGCGCCAACATACGGAATGGCTGAGCAAGCGGCCACTTTGGCAACGTATTAGTAGAGAAACGTTGATGAAACACACAAATCGCCGTTTGCAATTTTTCATTGCCTAGATCTTTATAGAAAGACGGCAAATCCGCTGGCATCATCAGGCCTTTGTAAGACAACACTTTATCTGACAAGGAACAGACGTAGAAATTTTCGTATTGCGCGAGCGCCATTTCAGTCTGACGACGAGCAACAAACAAGCGCGTCGAGAAAGTACGAGCATCCATACGATTACTATCGATAAAGACTTGCTCAATACGTGGTAAACATTCTTCAGCAATGCGACCAAGACAAGACGCATCGGTAGGCACTTCACGCCAGCCAACAACATTCAAGTCTTGTTCTTTAAGCTGTCTGGTTAATTCGTCACGCTGCTCCGTCGCAAGCGCTTCATCCTGATCTAAAAACACCATGCCAATGCCATAAAGGTCAGACAGGGTGTGACTAAACAAATTAATGGCTTCGTTACGCAAAAAAGCATCAGGCTTCTGTATCAAAAGACCACAGCCGTCACCGGTTTTTCCATCGGCGGCAATACCACCGCGGTGTGTCATACATGTCAAAGATTGAATCGCAGTTTTTAGCAGCTCATGACTTGTATTGCCTTCCATATGAGCAATTAAGCCAAAGCCACAGTTGTCTTTGAACTCGCCAGGACGATAAAGGCCTGCATTCATACACCAACTCCCACAGTTGAAACATAAAATAATAATTAGAGAAAAAATTTGAGTATCAGGTGGCTGGACTAAAAAATGAATGTGTAAAAAAAATCACTTCGAGAATGACTATCATCTACCCTAAATACCACCAAAATGGACGATCATACTACCCTGCCCAAGGACACTACTCAAATTGATGCAGAGCGACTTTATGTTATTTTGGCGGTTTTTACAGGGGGTTTAGCGGCAAATAACGGGGACTTAGAGAATTATCTATGGCTGGAGTTTTTCCAAACAGAAAATTCCACTGTTCATTCATGTTTTTCAGAGAATTACAGTGATTTTTACTTAATTTAAAGATTCTCTATACAAAAGCCTCACAAAACGGCACTTTTGTGAGGCTTTATACGTTCTAGCGCAACAGAAAACTCGGTATCATTGAGCTTTCTTAATATCGTCCTGAATACCACGAGCACTGCGTGCCCAAGGATTAAGGTCTCGAATGTCTTTGGGAAGTGTCTCTGAGGCCGCTATGGCTTCACTGCGATTACGATAGGAACCGTACACGACCACAAACCAATCTTTGGCATTATGTTTGGATTTGAAATAGCCAAACGCATCGACGCCACCTTGATCACGAATGAAATCCTGCACGGTTGATTTATTATAAGTGCCTAAAAGTTGCAGCGTGTAGCGGTTAGGATTTTGCGATAACCACCATTCTGTCTTATCAAATGGGTCTTGCGAAATTTTCAAGTTTGCCCGTTCATTTTTCGGCGGTGTCACAGGCACGTCGACCACAGGAGCCGCTTGTGCCAAAGGCGCTTCAGAACGAATAGGCGCCGTGGAAATCGTCGGTGCCACCATAGACGGCACATTGGACTTACTAATAGCGGGTAATGATGTGCTCATAGGAATTGGCGGTAAGACAATTTCACCATCTTGCCCAATTTTACGTTGCATCGCATCGATTCGAGCAATGGTCTCCGCAGAAGACTGACCTTGTCGTGGACTCAAAGGAATCACATTACTGGTCCTGTCTGCTGAACCTGTGGAGGGTGAAGGTTTATCCGACTGTTTATCAGAGAATAACACCGCCACTAAAATACCTAGCATCACCACTGACAGTAATGCCATGTGAGCCAAAGGAAATCCCATCGCAAGATTAAAACGCATACCCGACTTTTCGGGTTTATTGCCATTGCCCATCATGACCTGGGCCATTTGATTAATGCGCCCAGGATAACCAGCGGACTCTTGGTAAATCTGCTTTACCTGCTTGTCATTAAACGGCAAATTGATCCCGCCGCCTACGGCACGAACACGATGCAATAAATACGCTCGCGTTTGCTCCAATGAATAAGGCGCCAAGGTAAACGAATGACTTAGCTGTTCATAGCGAGAGCGCTGATACGCATCCAAATTACGAGATAAAGGGTATTCGCTAAATAGAACAACATGAGGGACGGTTTGATTGTCTGTTGCCAAAGACATCATGTCTAACAACATACTCACCGCATCGGTGTTTAGCTCTTGCGCATTATCAATCAACACCAACGCCGCTTGGCCTTTCTCGTCTAGATCATGAGAAAACTTAAGCAAAGGCCCAAAGGTTGTCTCATTTGGAGGTTGTGTGAAATGGCTAGAAAACCCTGTGTATATGGCTTGCAGCAGTTGCCCAGCCGTCATCAGCATAGTGCCTTTGACGTGACTGACGACCGTCGTATCGTCTTGATGTCGAGCGAATTCCATCAAAAAACGACTTTTGCCACTGCCTTGCGGTCCTTGAACCACAGAGAGCAGGCTACTATAACGGCTTAAATGCTCAAGCAGCGCAAGCTGCTGGTTACCCTCTTCAGAGGCGAAATAGACAGAAGCGTCTTTCGAGCCAAAAGGATCCCTCAGCGTCGCTTTTGAGGGCTGATTGAGCGCATCCTCTAGGTCAAACTGAAAGTCTGGCTTTGACATACTTCGTCCTTCAACAATAAGTTACCAACATAATTAAGTAAGATTCGCTTGCTTACTCGCTTCAAGTGCGTCCAGAAGGCAGGCATTGAAGTCCTCCATCGGAAAGTCCGATGTCACTATAGCCTCACCCAGCGCGCCTAGTAAAACCAAACGTAAACTGCCATCTAGTACTTTTTTATCCAACGCCATGCGCTCGATAAAGCAATCAACCGTCATATTTTCAGGCGGCAATACCGGTAAATTGGCCGCTTGAAAAAGCGCCACAGAACGGCTGACATCGTGCTCCGTTAAATTCCCCATGCGCCAAGAAAGGTCAATCGCCAACACACTACCCACAGCGACAGCTTCGCCGTGCAGCCAATTTCCGTACCCCATTTCCGTTTCAATTGCATGGCCAAAAGTATGGCCCAAATTTAAAATAGCACGAATACCGCCTTCTCTCTCGTCTTGAGAAACCACATTGGCTTTCGCCAAACAAGATCGATAAATAGCGTCGCTGATTTTGTCATTGTCCAACGCCATCAAGTGAGGCATTTCTTGCTCTAGCCAATCGAAAAACGGCACATCACAAATCAGACCATATTTAATGACTTCCGCCATGCCAGCAGACAACTCGCGTTGAGGCAGACTCAATAGCGTTTCGGTATCAATAATAACGGCTTGCGGCTGATAGAACGCGCCTATCATATTTTTACCAAGTGGGTGATTAACACCGGTTTTTCCGCCGACAGAAGAGTCCACTTGTGACAACAAAGTCGTCGGAACTTGAATAAAGGGCACGCCTCGTTGATACGTTGACGCAGCAAAACCCGCCATATCACCAACGACACCGCCGCCTAAAGCAATTACGGTTGTCGTGCGATTGTGCTTCGCTTCCAACAGCGCTGTCATGATCATGCCGTACGTATCCAATGTTTTAAACACTTCACCATCAGGCAACACACACGTGTCTACGTGATAATCCACGGACAGCATGGCAACCATAGAGTCAAGATACAAAGGCGCGATGGTTTCATTGGTCACTATCATGACTTGCTTGCCATGAATAGCATCGTCGAAAAGAGCTTTCTGCTGACGAATGCCTCTACCAATAAAAATAGGATAGCTGCGGTCGCCGAGATCAACGGTTAACGTGCGCATTAGGATACAGTAGTCTCCATTTTAAGATGACGCCGAATCGCATCTAACACCCTATTGGCGACAGACCTAGGATGGCGAGCATCGGTTTCTATGATTAAAGTCGCCACTTCTCTGTAAAGAGGGTCACGTACTTCAAATAGCTTTTTCAAAATCGCTTTGGGATCGCCCGTTTGTAAAAGAGGGCGATGGTTGCTTTTGGATGTGCGATACAGTTGCTGAGCAACCGATGCATATAAATAAACGACTAATGCGTTGTCTCGAAGAATGTCTCTGTTTTCTTCTCGCATCACGATACCGCCACCGGTAGCGAACACACAATCACCTGTGTCCGATTGTACGATGGCTGACAACGCGTGAGTTTCACGTCTACGAAAGCCCTCTTCACCTTCTCTTTCAAAGATCCAAGGGATATCAGCGCCAGCATTGTCTTCTATGACTTTATCTAGATCATAGAACTCTTTGCCCATTGATTGAGAAATCAAACGGCCTATCGTCGTTTTTCCTGCGCCCATTGGGCCTACTAAAATAATATTGGGGGCTTTTATCATTGTATTCAATTACGTCGGAATTAAGCAGATTTAGACTGCGGCCTAGTTATCTGACATTTGTAGCAGCTTTGGCGTAATAAATACAAGTAATTCAACCTTTTCTTGCTGTTCGGAACGTCTTTTAAACAACTCACCCAACAACGGAATGTCACTAAAGAAAGGGACTCGACTCTCAGTTTCAAAGCGTTCTTCCCGAAAAATCCCACCTAAAACAAGCGTTTCTTGATTTTTCACCACAACCTGCGTTTTTAAGCGATTCGTATTTAGACTAGGAATACCATTCACTAAGTCTCCAACCGAGTCTTGATGAATGTTAAGCGACAACAAAATATGCTCGCCGTCTTTAACAAATGGCGTTACCTCCAACATCAGAGCGGCTTGACGAAACTCAATACTGACTTTGTCATCGCTTACTGTTTGATAAGGCACTTCCGTACCCGATTCAATTCGAGCAGGCTGTCCTTCAGAAGTCACTATTTTTGGCTTAGAGACAACATTGGCCATGCCTTCACTTTCCATCATATCCAAAGTAAATGCCAACAAACCAGAACCACTCAAATTAGAAAAATTCAAGCTAGCGGTCGGCGTTAACGCACCTAAATCAACAGCACCCCCAACGGATGAACGAATTCCGTCTGACAGTTTGGTGTGCCAGTTAACGCCAAATTGTGATTGTGCTGTACGGCTAACTTGCGCTATCTGAGCGCTGATTTCAATTTGCCTAAGTGGCGTATCTAACCAAGCTAAGGTTTCTTGAATTCCTTCGAATGGCTCACAAGAATAAGCAACAATGGAGTTGGTACGATTATCGACAATTAGGGACAGTGAAGGGTATAAAGTCTGCAAGTGTGCGCCAACGGTTTCTGCTTTAGTGTGTTTTAACATCCAGTAGAATCGCTGACAAAAAGCAGAATCCTTCTCTGAGTCTTTCGCTGAAGGGACATCAGCAGGCATTAGGATTGCAACACGCCCTTGCCATTCAAGTCGAAGATGTGGTTGTTTTGCTACCGCCTCCATCACATCTTTCCAACTTGCGTCTTTTATCGATAGTGTTAATACGTCGTTTATTTCTGGGCTAATTACGACACTTTCGTTCATTTGAGACGCCAACCATGGCAATATTTCTTGCAAAGAACGCGATTCAAAATACACGTCCATCGCCCATACAGAACGAGGCACAAAAAAAGCCAATACAAAAAACCAGTGAACCAGAGATTTAATCATCCTGACCATCCGCTTCTCGAATAATCAACGACTGTTTCGACCCATCCTTGGCGACCAAGATAACTTGATCGAAAGACACCGCATTTACAGATAATCCGGCCTCAGGCAACCAACTGCCTTTACGAACCCAATAACGGCTCTTTTTGTAGGTTACTAAAGCAGATGTACTTTCGTCCTTTCGCACCGTGGACAGAAGGTGCCAATCCTTTCTCTCAAAACGATAAGCTCGCAACTTGGATGGCAGCCAATTATGGTATTCCCGATTTGCCTTAGGCACATTAATATTAAAAAAAAATCGCCCCAGCCATTGCCCATCATCCTCTCTTTGCCAATAGACAGAGAGCAAACCTACAGCGAACTGCACTTCAATTTTCTCAAGTAACCCCTGCCATTCCGCCACCGAAGCGATGCCCTCTAATGACCATTTTGTCGGAATATTCGTCTGAGAAGCGACAACATGATGTCGAGCCCAAGGTTCATCAATAAAACTAATCGTGTGCAGCTTTATTGCCTGTTGTTTAACCCGCTCCCACTCATGATTTGCTCGATCTTTTTGTCTAGTGTGGCGATTCATATCGTCCTGTACTTGGGATAAAAAAGGGTACCACGCGGCAAGCTGCAACATCACCAAAGGCAACACAACCGAGCCCTTGATAGTATAAAGAGAAGATATCTTAATTTTCAAATACGGAAATAGAGACACCTACCACCTCCTCTTGATTCATAGTCAACGACGAGTAATAGGGACTCTGCTCTATCTCCCACCGCCAATCTGGGCGCTGCTTTTGCCAACGGCCCAACAATAGATCAAGCTCCTGCTTAGGCAGTACCATTTTGAAAGATACAAATGACGCGCTACCATCAAACTGTCCAAGTCGAGCCGACTTAGGCAACGCCTGAACTAGACCCAGTACGGACTCAGAAAATATATTGCCCTCTTCTTGAGCCAACACCCAATCAGACTGGACTAAGCGTGTTTTTTGATACGTCATAAGCGCCTTTTCAGAGTGCTGCTGTAACGTCCAAAAATAGACAGAAGCAACGCTATGAATCAATAAACTCAGCATCAATAAATAACCCCAGAGACGTCTGGCCTTTTTTCGTTTTTCTTTATCTGGTTGATAAAACGACAGCGCACATTGAGTGCACAGAAGCCAAGAGTAAGCGCGTGATTTCCTATCAACCCACTGCCCCTGCGGAATCATACAACACGATTTAGCGAGCAGCTGAAAAGGTTCAAGGAGTTGCTGTGCCCACTCGTTTGAGCAAGCGAACACGGTAAGTTGAGTGTGTTTGGCTGGTAAAGCCTCTTGTACATAGCTAAACATCACACTTTCAGGCGGGGAAAACGTCGTTTCTACGGCGTAGCTCAACGCTGCCAAGGGCAATAGAGAAGAAGAGATAGGATGATCGATTCTATGTTGCGATACGGACAGCCAACTATCTGGTACTAAGACAATTATTCGCGACGTACTGGGCGCACTCTCGAGCGACAAGGTTTGCTGAATCGACTTTAATTGATGAGAATCAGGGATCGTATCGTCGCTTACAGGCATCAAATCAGCAAACCTGACAGCCTCAGCAGAATCGAAATATAGACATTTTTGAGCCGAATAGACAGCCACAGAATAGGTAGGCATTAGCTTCATCATTCATCCTTGAAATAGTAAGCAATAGAGTATGGTTTTCAGTTTGGCTTGCGCGCCAATTTTTAACAAGATAACACGATTTGATGCAAAGTTAACCGCCTATTCTTTGATCATCTTAGGTATAATGCCATTTTTCCATCCAGTATTAATTAGGCTTATATGGCTAAGACATTCAAGATACTCTTTTTCCTCGGGCTTTTTGGAGCCTTATGCGCAATTGGAATCACGTATGCAGTTTATTACACGGTCAAAGATCGCATTCCTACTGTTGCCGAACTAAAAGACATTGAGTTACGCATTCCATTACGCATCTACACTGCGGATAACCAACTCATTGGTGAGTTTGGTGAACAACGCCGTACCCCTATTAATTACTCTGAAATTCCTCAAGGTCTAGAACAAGCTATTTTAGCGGCAGAAGACACCAATTTTTATCATCATCCAGGTGTCGATATTCTCGGTTTAGGACGAGCTGTGATGCAATTGATCACCACCGGACAAAAACAAGGTGGTGGTAGTACGATCACCATGCAGGTTGCCAGAAACTATTTTTTGTCATTCGAACAAACGTACATTCGGAAGTTTACTGAAATTTTTATTGCCCTAAAGATGGAGCGCGAACTCAGTAAACACGAAATTCTTGAGCTTTATGTCAACAAAATCTACCTGGGGAATCGCGCGTATGGATTCGAAGCCGCGGCACAAGTTTATTACGGCAAAAACCTAAACGAGCTAGACCTTGCTCAGCTGGCTATGATCGCCGGCCTACCAAAAGCACCATCTCGCTTTAATCCTGTAGTGAACCCTTCTCGTGCGCTGATCCGTCGGAACTGGATTCTGCAACGTATGCTGTCACTCGGTATGATCGATAAATACGCTTATCAAACAGCAGTTGAAGCCCCCATTACCGCGAAAAACCACGGTATCATGCCAGACATAGAAGCTGGCTACATCGCTGAAATGGTCCGCTCAGAACTTTATAGCACCTTTGGAGATGACCTTTATAGTACAGGCATGACCGTCTACACGACAATCAACGCAGGCAGACAAAAAGCCGCCAACGCCGCCGTGTTCGATGGTGTATTAAATTACGACATGCGTCACGGTTACCGGGGATCTATTGAAACGCGCATCGACCTGATTGACGCACCGCTAGAAGAACAAGAAAAAGCCTTACAAGACATTGATGGATTAAAAGATTGGCAAACGGCGCTTGTCATCTCAACTCAAGAGACCACGGCTGATGTGCGTTTGGCAAACGGCAAACGTGCCACCTTGTCCTGGGATGCAGTAAAATGGGCAAGGCCCTACCTCAGTGAAGATTCACAGGGACCATCGCCCAAGACTGTCGCAGATGTCCTTGTCCCTGGAGACATTGTTCGCTTACGTCCAGACAATAATCTTGAATGGTTGCTAGCACAAAAACCAGAAGTACAAACGGCGTTAATCTCCCTAAACAGCAAAGATGGTGCGATTCAGGCGCTAGTAGGTGGTTTTAATTTTTATGAAAATAAATTTAACCGAATCACTCAATCTAAGCGCCAACCGGGGTCGAATTTTAAACCCTTTATTTACGCTAGTGCATTGGATAGAGGCTATACCGCAGCCAGTATTATCAATGACGCACCTGTGGTTTTTAATGATACAAACCTCGCTTCGGCATGGCGTCCAACCAATGACGGCGGTAAGTTTTACGGGCCTACACGATTGCGCCAAGCGCTTTATCGCTCACAAAACATTGTGTCTGTTCGCTTATTGGACGAGCTAGGAGTTCGCCCAACACTCGATTTCTTACGCCGCTTTGGGTTTGATCCGAATGAACTTCCGCACAACTTATCTTTGTCTTTAGGCAGTGCGAACTTATCCCCTTTGCAAATAGCAACGGGCTTCGCCGTGTTCTCTAATGGCGGATATCAAGTACAGCCGTACCTAATAAATACCGTTATAGACAGAAACAATCAGACCTTATTCCAGGCCAACCCGATCACGGTGTGCTTAACCTGCACCCTGCTTGAAAAAACCACTGATGGCGAACCTCAAATGGGCCTATTTGATACACCAAAGGGCATCCGTAGTTTGCCTGTCGCTCCACAAGTACTGGACCCAGAAGTAAACTATATCGTCTATGACATGATGCGTGACGTTATTAAATACGGCACTGGGCGACGCGCTAGAGTACTTCAGCGCGATGACATTGCAGGAAAAACTGGGACGACCAATGATGGCCGCGACGCTTGGTTTTCTGGTTTTAATGGCAACCTAGTAACCTCAGTTTGGAGTGGCTTTGATAATTCATCCCCTCTGGGTCGTGGCGAATGGGGTGGTTCAGTCTCTCTACCACCATGGATTGACTACATGCGCGATGCGCTGAAAGACACAACGCCTGATTTTGTGCCAAAACCGTCTTCTTTGGTAACCGTACGAATCGACCCCAAAACAGGAGAACGTGCGTTACCGGGGCAATCAAATGCTATTTTTGAGATATTCAGAAAGGATCACGTACCGCCACAACGTGACCTTAATTTGCCATCATTAAACAATAATAGCGGTAATGAGTCTCAAGAAGAAAAACAAGAAAACAACGCACTCGAAAACCTCTTTTGATCATATAGCATACGACTTAGAAAAAGCGTCAGTCTACATCCTGACGTTTTTCAAGTCTCTAACACCATTTAGGCGACGGGGCTTTATACGTCTTAAATGCTGATACTAATGTCTCGGGGGCCTCCGCTTTAATGATCATATCTATATAAGACTGCTTCACAAATCCTGCTTGATGCATGCTATCTACCATAGCGAACAGCGGATCGTAAAAACCATTTATATTATAAAAAGCACAAGGTTTATCATGTAAACCTAACTGACCCCATGTCCATATTTCAAACATTTCTTCCAACGTTCCTACGCCGCCAGGCAGTGCCACAAAAGCATCCGCTAATTCCGCCATCTTGGCCTTGCGCTCATGCATATTAGCAACCTCATGAAGCTCAGTTAAACCTGGGTGGGCAATTTCTTTTGACTTAAGATGAGCAGGAATGACGCCAATCACTCTTCCACCAGCTTGTAATGTCGCATTAGCAATAACGCCCATTAAACCGACGTTACCACCTCCATAGACAACATCAATGCCTTGCTTAGCAAGGTATACGCCCAAGGCTTCCACGCCCTTCACGTAATCAGGTGAATTGCCCTCTGAGGAACCACAATATATTGCGACTTTCATGCTAATACGCCCTATTAACAAATGATAAAAACGCTCATAAAAAAAGGCGATACCTTATTCAGGAATCGCCTTTTTAAACAATACGCATGTTACTTAAGCACCGAAGTGATCAAGACTCTCAAGCGGGTAAAAATCTGGGTATGGAAGCATAGCAACGCCAGAATCAACCGCTGCTTTAGCAACCGCCGCCGAAACCACGTTTAGCAAACGCGCGTCCATTGGTTTTGGCAAGATGTACTCTTTGCCGAAACTCAATGCTAAACCGCCGTACGCTTCAACCACATCAGCTGGCGCTTCTTCTTTCGCAAGATCTTTCAATGCATGAACCGCTGCCACTTTCATCTCTTCGTTGATCTTAGTCGCGCGAACGTCTAAAGCACCACGGAAGATGAAAGGAAAGCCAAGTACGTTGTTTACTTGATTAGGGTAATCAGAACGGCCTGTTGCCATGATCAAGTCATCACGTGTCGCACGAGCCAATTCAGGATTGATTTCTGGATCAGGGTTTGAACAAGCAAACACGATTGGATTTGGCGCCATTTTAGCCAACTGATCAGCAGAGAAAAGATCAGGACCTGATACACCAATAAAAACATCAGCACCATCAATCGCATCGTCCAAAGTACGTTTATCAGTATCAATCGCAAACATCGCTTTAAACTGATTCAAATCGTCACGACCAGAATGAATAACACCCTTACGGTCAAGAACGAAAATGTTGTCACGCTGTGCGCCACAAGCAATAATCAGCTTCATACAAGCCGTTGCCGCTGCACCTGCACCTAGGCAAACAATTTTCGCGTCGGCAATGTCTTTACCTTGAAGTTCCAGCGCATTCAATAGACCAGCCGCCGTTACGATAGCTGTACCGTGTTGGTCATCATGGAAAACAGGGATAGAACAACGCTCGATCAACTGACGTTCAATCTCAAAACACTCTGGCGCTTTAATGTCTTCTAAGTTGATACCGCCGTAGGTGTTTGCGATACGAGCAACGGTATCGATAAACGCTTGCGGGCTTTCAGATTCAACTTCCACATCAACAGAATTAATGCCAGCAAAGCGTTTAAACAACAACCCTTTACCTTCCATTACGGGTTTGCTAGCCAATGGACCTAGGTTACCTAGTCCAAGAATCGCCGAACCATCAGAAATAACAGCCACTAGATTGCCTTTACCTGTGTAACGGTAAGCGGCTTCTGGGTCTTTTGCAATTTCACGACAAGGTTCTGCCACACCTGGGCTGTAAGCTAAAGCAAGGTCACGTGCCGTTGCCGTTGGCTTAGTAATAGTAGAGCTCATTTTTCCAGGTACTGGATACTCATGGTAGTCCAGTGCAGCTTGCTTAATATCTTCTGCCATTATGATGTTTCCGTCTGTTTGGTGTAATTAATTAGTTTTATCGTAGCCAAATAGCGCCTTGTTCCAAAGCCTAGAGAGCTTCAAAAGTGGCACCTTATATTTTTTGATATATCAGAATAGACGATCTACTCATTACTTAAAAGTGCAAAACCATAGGAATATTCTATCAATCAACGATTGGTAGACGCTTTAATTTCAAGCAAATCATTGGGATGTCTTACCGACAGAACCCAAGACTTAAACTCTGAATGTCGACTTTTTCTTTGATGCTGCCAACCTCGCACTTCTATTTCCTTACCTTCAAGATAAAACACTTTTTGGGCAGGCCAATAATCGGTTACGTTGGGTGGCAAATTGATCACTAGATCACGATTGGTTTCTAGCCACCAACCGCCTCGGTTCTGAGTAATTGAAGTGATGGTGACACGAGAAAATGCAAATCCAGCTTTTGGCTGCCATTGCAAAGTTTGCTGCCATAATCCCTTATGCGCATTGCGAGCTGAGTTCTCAGCTGCCTCAAAACATGCTTGATATGCCAGATTTGGAGGGACAGCAATACGATAACCAAGTCCTTCGGATAGTAACTGACTCGTTAATGAAATACGATCTTTATCGAAAAGGTAGTACAAATAGCGACCGTATCTATCACGCTCATCTTTTGCTTTTTGAATGTACACAAAGCGATCAAGACGGGAGCGTAAAAAGTCTGTCGCGTCCACGGCATAAGCCTCATGCTGACCCTTTTTATGGTCGAGCTCTGGCGTGTCAATGCCAACTAATCGAACTTTTCGACCATCGCTAAGGTGTATGGTGTCGCCATCCACTACTCTCTTGATTCGCGCTTTTTCGAGTTCGCCTGTTGCTTCACACGGTTCATTTGCCTGAACAGCAAGGGACAAAAACAAAAAAAGCGCCAAGAAAACTTGGCGCTTTTTTAATGCAATCACTGTCATTCCACCAATTACTTGGCGGTACGACGTGCTCCGAAACGCTTGTTAAAGCGATCAACACGACCACCAGAATCCAACATTTTTTGTTGGCCTGTGTAGAATGGGTGGCAGTTGCTGCATACATCAAGGTGCATGTCTTTACCAGCAGTTGAATTAAGATTCAGAGTGTTACCACAAGTACAAGTAGCAACAAGCGCAGAGTAAGTTGGGTGGATATCATTTTTCATCGTATTTACCTTAAAGTTTGGTGTGCCGCCACTTGGTCGATATAGATGGGCTATTGCCGCGCCAAGCACCGCACGTTTCGTTGTACAGACATTGTACAGTGGTGCCAAGAATCGCGTATTTTAGGTGTCTATTGCCTAATCAGCAACCCTTTTATCATGCTTTTCTTATAAAATTGCCTCTCGCACCGAACCACTACTCTGACGTACACTTAATTCTTCGTCGATATACTCTATTTTTGCTTTACTAAACAAGGTCTAACCTAACGCATGTCCGAGGCGCTTCTTACTCCTTACCCTTTTATCAAAGTCGCTTTACCAGTACCGATGCGCACTTTGTTTGACTACAAAGTACCGAAAGCCATCGCATTAAGACACGAGCTAAAACCAGGCATGCGGATTAAAGTGCCTTTCGGAAAGAGCACCCGCCTTGGTGTTATTGTCGCCTTAAGCGAGACCAGCGACTGGGATCCAGCGCAAGTCAAACCTCTCACGTCATTGCATGATGAAAGCCCCGTCATCACAAAAGAACTCATGGCATTGTGCGAATGGGCCGCGCGTTATTATCATCACCCCATTGGGGATGTGATTTTTCATGCCTTACCAGTACTGTTACGAAAAGGCGAGAACGCTGAGTTCCGCACAGAAAATTGGTGGCTGACGACACCAGAAGGGCAAAAGCTCCCTCTTGACCAACTCAGCCGAGCGCCTCGACAGCAAGACTTTCTTAAAGCCGTTCAACAACACCCGCATGGCTTGAGCCAACACGCGGCATCGGTTCTAGATCTTGCCCCTGCTGCCGGGAAAAGCTTAGAAGAAAAAGGCCTACTCCGAAGAGAGCCTCGCTCCTTTAATAAAGGTGGTGAAAAACACGCCCACCAAACTCAAGTACCTCCTACGCTAAACCCAGAACAAGCGATTGCCACAGAAGAGTTATTAGACTCGCGTCATCATTTTAATGTTGCATTATTAGATGGTGTAACGGGCAGCGGCAAAACCGAAGTGTTTTTACGGGTCATGGAACGCCTCATAGAAGAGGGAAAGCAAATTCTCGTGATGGTGCCAGAAATTGGTCTGACGCCTCAAACATTGAAGCGCTTTGAAATACGCTTCAATACCGACATTGTACTGATGCACTCCAACATGAGTGATCGAGAGCGCCTAGATGCTTGGTTATTGGCCGCCAGCGGTCATGCAAAAATCATCATCGGCACGCGCTCTGCGGCGTTTATTCCTGCACCAAATCTTGGGCTCATCGTGATAGACGAGGAACACGACACCTCTTACAAACAACACGAAGGCTTTCGCTATCACGCTCGAGATCTCGCGATTAAACGCGCGCAAAGCTTAGACATTCCTGTCTTATTAGCATCGGCCACACCGTCCTACGAAAGCCTGACTAATGCGCTTCAAAAGAAATTCACTTGGCTTAAACTTCGTAAGCGAGCGGGCAATGCGCACATTCCAAAAATGGAACGAGTGGATCTTCGAGGAAAAACCTTGATTCACGGCTTTAGCGAACACGCCCTTGCTAGTATCAAACTGTGCTTAGATCGCAAAGAACAAGTATTGATATTCTTAAACCGGCGCGGTTACGCGCCGACGTTAATGTGTCATCAATGCGGCTGGATTGCGGCCTGCGATCACTGTGATGTCAATCTCACTGTCCACAAACGCGCCAACAAACTGCATTGCCATCATTGCGATACGCAAAAAGCCTTGCTACACACGTGTCCAGAATGTCAGTCAGAAGAACTGTTTACCGTGGGCGAAGGCACCGAGCAGGTTGAAACTCAACTCAGCACCCTTTTTAAAGACGTGCCCATTTTACGAATTGACCGAGACAGCACTCAGCGCAAGTCCGCGATGGCAAAGCTGACCCAAAAAATCCATGAGCATGACCAAGCCATTCTGATTGGCACACAAATGCTGGCGAAAGGTCACCATTTTCCGAACGTTACTTTAGTCGTGATTATGGACGCTGACGCAGGGCTGTTTTCCTCAGACTTTAGAGGTATGGAACGCACTGCTCAACTTGTAACACAAGTCGCTGGTCGTGCAGGTCGCGCAAAAAAACCGGGGCATGTTTTGCTGCAAACCTATCATCCAGATCATGCCGCGATCGAATGTTTGTGCAACTTGGGTTACGAACACTTTGCCATCGATGGATTAGCAGAGCGAAAATCGCTCTCGTTACCGCCCTTTTACCATCAAGTCATCGTACGAGCTGAATCCGGCAATGAACAAGAAGCTATGCAGCTTTTGTCTGCGATGCGCAATGACCTTGAACCCCTCTTTGCAAAAGACGTTTATCTGGTTGGCCCTTACGCGGCAATCATTGTTCGTAAAGCAGGCCAGCACCGAGCACTTATTTCCATCAAATCTGCTCATCGTGCGCCTTTACATCAAGCGACCCAAATGATGACAGATTGGTTAGAACAATCCACAAGGCAGCATAAAATTCGTTTCGCAATCGACGTCGATCCACTGGAAACTTACTGATCTAGCAAGCATAATGGGCGCGTCGTAATTGACGTCTAATATTTAAAAAAGCCAAAAGCCCTAATTATGTTTAATCCCATGCAAATAGCAGCAAAAGGAAGTCGTCCCAGAAAAGGCGCGACTCGACGTTCACCTCCTCCGCCGAAACGCAAAACCGCTTGGTGGTTATGGCTTTTAGTTCCCGCTATTCTTGTGGCTTTTATTTACGGATTAATGCAACTCAATCAAGTTGCGCCAACACCCAAATCTAAGCCAGTCGAAAAAATCAAAGCCATAGTAAAACCGCTGCCTAAAGAAATTAAAATCACACCCAAAGAAGTGAAAATAAAACCAGTACCTAAAAAAGACACGTTTGAATTTTATCAAATACTGCAGGACAGCGAAGTCGATACCAGTCATGTTGACGCTTACCAGTCAACACCTCGCGGCGAACAAGATTTTTATTACATGCTACAAGCCGCTTCTTTTCGCAGTCCAGAAGACGCCGACCGCATGAGAGCGAGGCTAATCATATCGGGCTTAGTCGAAGCCAATGTTCGCAAGACCATCGGCAAAGGCGAGCAACCTTGGTACCGTGTTACTCTTGGACCTTATGAATCTCGTTCCAAAATGAATCGGGCTGAAGACAAACTCGTTTCGATGGAAATATCGCCCTACTCTTATAAAGTCAAAAAAGAGCAATAGTCCCCTTCAGATATCCGTCCATATTGCATACATAAAGTGAAAGCGTCTCTTGTGTGCAATCATTGCTTGAAATCCTCTCGCTCGCCCCCATTTTATTAGAATCGAAACTGGAGTAGACCATGACAACGATTCTTACTGTACGTAAAGGCAACCAAGTCGTCGTAGGCGGCGATGGACAAGTTTCTTTAGGCAACACCGTGATGAAAGGCAATGCTCGAAAAGTGCGTCGCTTATATCGTGGAGAAGTGATTGCAGGCTTCGCCGGCGGCACAGCCGATGCCTTCACCCTATTCGAACGATTCGAAGGCCAACTCGAAAAACACCAAGGGCATCTTGTTCGTGCCGCGGTTGACCTTGCTAAAGACTGGCGTTCAGACAGAGCTCTGCGCAAATTAGAAGCCATGCTTATTGTCGCTAACAAAGACAGCACCTTAATCATCACTGGTACAGGTGATGTCGTTGAACCTCAACACGGCGCACTTGCCATCGGCTCTGGCGGTAACTTCGCAGAAGCGGCAGCTCGCGCTCTGATCGACAACACAGATCTATCGGCCAAAGAAATCGTTGAGAAAAGTCTCAACATTGCCGCGGATATTTGTGTCTTCACCAATCACAGTTTAACCATTGAAGAAATCGCGATTGAGCCACAACTTGAAGACCAATCCGCCTAACCCAAGGCCGATACGCGATCCACTACATCATTCAAGAATAGAAGAGAATTGATAATGAGCAGCATGACCCCAAGAGAGACGGTTAACGCCTTAGACAAACACATTATTGGCCAACAAAAAGCAAAACGAGCCGTGGCCATTGCGCTGCGTAACCGCTGGCGTCGCATGCAACTTCCTGAAGAGATACGCGCCGAAATTACGCCAAAAAACATTCTAATGATAGGGCCGACGGGCGTGGGTAAAACCGAAATTGCTCGCCGTTTAGCCAAGCTATCCAACGCGCCGTTCATCAAAATTGAAGCCACAAAATTCACCGAAGTGGGCTATGTTGGTCGCGACGTAGAATCCATTATTCGTGATTTGGTCGAAATGGCCATCAAAATGCTTCGCGAACAAGAAACGGATAAGCTGCGCCATAAAGCCGAAGACGCAGCCGAAGATCGCATCCTTGACGTTTTATTACCGCCAGCTCGTGGCGGAGATCCAGAGTTAGAAGACAGCAGCACACGTCAAACTTTCCGTAAAAAATTACGCGAAGGTCAATTGGACGACAAAGAAATCGACATCGACGTTGCTGATTCACCAATGGGTGTCGAAATTATGACGCCGCCAGGCATGGAAGAAATGACCAGCCAGTTGCAAAACATGTTTTCAAGCTTTGGATCGCAAAAAACCAAAAAACGTAAATTGAAGGTAAAAGAAGCTTTACGCCAAGTCCGAGATGAAGAAGCGGCTAAACTGGTCAATGAAGAAGAACTGAAAGCTCGTGCGGTGTACGCGGTAGAACAAAACGGCATCGTTTTCTTAGACGAAATAGACAAAGTCGCAAAAAGCTCTGAACGCTCAGGCGGTGAAGTATCGCGCGAAGGCGTTCAGCGTGATCTATTACCTTTGATTGAAGGTTGTACCGTCAGCACAAAATACGGCATGATCAAAACGGATCACATTTTATTCATTGCTTCTGGTGCTTTTCATCTGTCTAAACCATCAGATTTGATTCCTGAGCTGCAAGGTCGTTTGCCCATTCGCGTGGAACTGGATGCCTTGACGGTAGACGATTTTAAACGCATTTTGGTTGAACCAAGCGCGTCTCTCACTAAACAGTATGTTGCTCTGGCGAAGACAGAAAATATCAACCTCAACTTTACCGAAGAAGGCATTCAGCGGATTGCTGAGATTGCTTTTCAGGTGAACGAACGTACAGAGAACATCGGTGCGCGTCGCTTACACACTGTGCTGGAACGTTTACTAGAAGAAGTGTCTTATTCCGCCAGCGACATGCCTGACGATCAAACCATTGAAATAACAGCCGCGTATGTTGATGAGCAGCTGGGCGAAATCGTTAAGAATGAAGACTTGAGCAAATACATTTTGTAATGAGTAACACGACGCTTTCACTGAAGGTGTCTACACTTTAAAAAAGGAAATCTGCACCATGGCAACGCCTGCGCCGACAAAAATTCACTACCATAAGCAATCTCGTGAGTTGGCGCTAACGTTCGCCGACGGTCAAGCGTTCCGTCTAAGCGCCGAGTATTTACGAATTCACTCTCCGTCCGCCGAAGTTCGCGGACACGGTATGAAAATGCCGATTCTGCAGTTTGGTAAAAAAGACGTCGCCATTAGTAACGTCGAAGGCGCTGGCAACTACGCGCTAAAAATATCCTTCGACGATGGCCACGACACCGGTCTTTACTCTTGGGACTATCTTTATAATATCGGCCAGAATCATGACGAACTCTGGCAAATGTACCTAGATCGCCTTGAAAAAGAAGGCCAGACGCGTGACACTTCGGTGATACAAATCCATCAGCTTTAGCTTTTATCATTAATCACCGGGAAGATCTCTATGGGTTCACTCAGTTTGTCCGCCATCAGCGCCATTGAAAATGCTATCAACCTAGCGCTTAAGCAGGATCTGCCTTCTCAACATCGCCTGAATAAATTAGCGGGACAACAAGTCTTTCTCTTTGTAGAAGATTTTTCGTTCATATTACAAATTCATATTCTCGAACAAGGCGTCATGCTGCATCGTCCAGAAAGTCTAGACGAAATAGAGCTGGACCCACGCCTTGATACGCTTGTTCAAGGCCCAAGTAACGCGTATCGAAAATTGCTTGAAGGTGATGGCTTTTTTGATGGAGACCTACGCATCCAAGGCAACGCACAAGCTTTGATGACCTTGCATAAAGTCATGGAGAATTTTGAACTCGATTGGGAAGGATTACTGGCGGATTACATCGGTGACTTGCCGGCTTCTGCTTTAGCTCGCTTGCTGCGCATGCAATGGTCTTGGAGCAAAGAATTCACCACCAATACCAGAATACAACTGGTCCACCATCTACAAACCAACAGTCAACTTCTGCCCAGCAAAATTGAATTCGATCATCACGTCGATGAACTCGAACGTTTCGGCACCTTAATTGATAGAGCCGAAGCAAGATTGAATTTACTCGCTAAAAAGTAATCTACATTTTGCATCATGGTTATTTTCTGCCAGTGTGATGTGATTATTCCTTATTGGCTTTAGTTCGACTCAAATACACCCCAGTGATAGTCACCACAAAGCCGACGATCTGAATCGTTGTCATGGACTCTGTGAATAAGAAATAACTTTCTATCGCCGCCAAAGGTGGCGCTAGTAATAAGACGGTTGAGACTTGCGAGGCTTTGACTTTTCTCAGCAACCACACCATTAAAAATACGCCGCCGCCGGACAATACAATCACGCCCCAAAACATCAGTAAGACCGATTCCAGCTGCACGCGAAAAAGGCTTTCACCTAAAATAAGCACAAAACCAAAAGACACCACACTGGCAGCGAGATTTTGTATCGCCATTGAGCTGAAAATATCCGAGGATGATATCGACATTTTTTGATAGGTCACCCCAAGAGACAGAGCAAATATGGCCGAGCAAGCCAAAGCAAAGGTAAATAAGGACACACCGCCGTGATTCATATCCAGCCCTAAGGCGGGGCTCACCACCAACATTAAACCGACCATGCCAATCAGCATACCGACAATGCCTTTTAACGACGTTTTCTCTTTTATTATTAAGAAAGCAAGCAAGGTAACTAACGCCGGTTGTAAAGCACCTATCAGCGCCATGATACCTGCAGGCAAGCCTTTGGCGATGGCGACATAAGCGAAGCCAAGATAGAAGCCATTCATCAGCATGCCAGCGATAATGTGTTTAGGCAGCTCTTTCCACTTAGGAAAATGTCGACGCTGCACCAAGGCAATGGCGAGGAAAAGCAAACCAGCGCAAAAGAAGCGAATACCCAAGTACACGTTAGGATCGATAAGACCGACGATGAGTTTTCCGGTAATAAACCCCGTCGACCAAATAACGACTAAAAGCACATACAAAAACGCCATTTAAATTCCCTTTTAAGTAAGAACAGAAAACGTCACACCAAACTAAAATAACTCAAAAAATAGCTTTTATTTCCTCAGCACTTAACCCTAACCCAATTAGAAAATGCAATTTCACAAACGCTGCCTCATAGGTCATGTCTTCACCAGAAACAACGCCTGCTTGAACCAATGCCGAACCCGCCGCATAAGCACCTGCAGCTACTCTTCCTGCGCCACACTGGCTAACATTCACAATCACTACGTCTCGGCTTGTGGCGGCGTTTAAAAGCGCCAGAAGCGCCGTGTTTTTGTCTGGTGCGTTGCCCGCACCATAACTCAATAACACCGCGCCTTTGACGTTTTCATTTAATAAGCCTTGCCAATGTTCCGCTTGCACACCAGGAAATACAGGCAATATGGTGACCGCACTTTCTTTCATCTCTGGAATTTGAATCGTCATCCGTTGATGCGTCAGATCAACATCACGCCAGCGCCAGTCAATGCCTAACACGCCACGCTCTGGTTGGTGTGGCGAATTAAAGGCTTGCCAGTCACTGGTGTGCGCTTTGTGAGCTCGATCGCCTTCTATCAATCGACCGGCAAAGAATAGGAACACGCCGTTCACGGCTTTTTCATAGACTGACGCTTCACAGGCAGAAATAGCGCCCATGACATTGATCATGGCGTCACTTCGAACTTTGTACATAGGCACTTGCGAACCAGTGACAATAATCGGCTTATCACTATGAGCAAACATAAAAGACAAGGCCGCCGCGGTATAAGCCATGGTGTCCGTTCCATGTAATACAATGAACGCATCAAACGCCTGCCATTTGCTTTGTATGTCGCTAGCAATCGTCTGCCAATCTTTCGGTGTCGCATTCGATGAATCAATTAAATGCTCATAACGTTGGATGACAAAGTCATGAGTAATCTCGTTGGAAGCACCCAACTGTTGAGCCAGCTGCTCAGCAAAGGCCTCATCAGGCACAAGCCCATTGTCAGACGGTACCATACCAATCGTGCCACCGGTGTACGCGATATAAATTTTCATGCCATTCTTTCGCCTCTTTTAACGCATTTTTCTATCTATTAAAAAGGCGCTGTTCCGAGAAGAAAGCGCCTTTCGTTTATTAATTAAACATTATTCAAGCAAACATTACATGCGCTCTAAGGTTTCAATTCCTAACAAAGACAAACCTTTTTTTAAGGTTGACGCCGTATTCAATGCCAATTGTAGACGACTGTTTTTCACATCATCTTCGGCATTCAAAATAGGACAAGCTTCGTAGAAACTCATGAAGGTTCCCGCTAAATCGTACAAGTAGGCGCATAAGAAGTGCGGCATACCATCGTTAGCAACTTGTTGAATAGCTTCTTCAAACTGGCATAGCTTCATCGCTAAAGCTCGCTCTTGTGGTGCTTCAATCTCGATGTCGCCCGCTAAACTTGCGCCATCGATCTCAGAACGCTTAACAATGCTTGCTACGCGAGAATATGCGTATAACAAGTAAGGCGCTGTGTTGCCTTCAAAGCTCAGCATAGTATCCCAATTGAACACGTAATCGCTGGTACGGTTTTTTGACAAATCCGCGTACTTAACCGATGCAATGCCAACAACGCGGCCAATGTTACGCAATTCCTCTTCTCCCATGTCTGGATTTTTGTCGGCCACCAATTGATAAGCACGCTCTTGCGCTTCTTCCAATAAGTCTGACAATTTCGCTACGCCACCGGAACGAGTTTTAAAAGGTCTCCCATCACTACCCATCACGGTGCCAAAAGGCATGTGTTCCAGTTGTGTTTCTGGTTTCACAAAGCCCGCTTTGCGAGACAAGGTGAAAATTTGTTGGAAATGCAAAGACTGGCGTGCATCAACAAAATACAACACACGATTGGCATTCAAGGTATGTTGACGGAAACGCACCGCCGCTAAATCTGTTGTGGCATACAAGAAACCGCCACCCGTTTTTTGTACGATGATTGGTGTAATCTCGCCTTCTTTATTGGCAAACTCTTCCATGAAAACACACTGAGCACCATTGGATTCTTGCAGCAAGCCTTGATCTTTTAACTCATTGATAACGTTCTGTAAGTCATCGTTATAAGCACTTTCTGGCATCACGTGCTGACGTTCTAAAGAAACACCTAACATTTTGTACGTTTCTTCACAGTGAGTCATAGAGATATTAATAAACTCATCCCAAAGCACCAAGCATTCTTCATCGCCAGACTGCAAAGCAACGACTAATTCACGAGCACGAGCCGCGAAGGATTCATCCTCGTCAAAGCAAGTTTTAGCCGCACGATAGAAGGTTTCAAGATCCGCAAGCGCCATGCTGATTTTGGTGTTCTCAGCACGCAAACGTTCCATGTACGCCAACAACATACCGAATTGAGTACCCCAATCGCCTACGTGGTTTTGACGGACAACGTGATGACCCAAGAACTCCAGCGTGCGGACAACGGCATCACCAATAACCGTTGAGCGCAAATGACCAACGTGCATTTCTTTGGCAAGGTTTGGTGCTGAATAATCCACAACAACCGTTTCTGGTGCCTCAACTGGGTTTACATCAAGACGCTCGCTGGTGCGTAATTTCACCAATTCTTTACTCAAAAAAACATTTTTCAAAAAAATGTTAATAAAGCCCGGACCGGCGATTTCCACTTTATCGGCAAGGTCTGATAAGTCCAATTTATCCAACGTCGCGTGAGCAAAATCACGCGGGTTCATTTTAAGCGCTTTCGCGGCGCCCATAATGCCATTGGCTTGGTAATCACCGAAGAGGGATTTCGCCGATTGGCGCACTAACGCTGGCGCCGTATCAGACGCACCAGCGGCAACCATCGCCGCCTGAATACGTAGATTAAGAAGAGTTTGAATATTCACTAAGAAGACCTTTAAACAGTAAACAGGCCCCCAATGATGGCGACATGTCAGAATCACACAGCCCTCTGATCGGTAACAATCAGAGGGCTGAATTCAAGAAAATAGTTGCGCTAATGATAACTGACTTTCGTACTTTTAGCGAAAGAACAGCTTGCAAGCTTCGTTGTTATTTTCGTCCTGATAAGGATAACCAAGTTCATCTAAAAAATGCGTCACATCGGCTTCTTCACCAACCGCCTGTAAACCAACTAAGACTCGGCCGTAGGCATCGCCATGATTGCGATAATGGAACATGGAAATATTCCATTGTCCACCCAGTGTATTTAAGAATTTCAACAACGCACCAGGACGTTCTGGAAACTCAAAACTATAAAGCAATTCGCCTTTGTCGCTGCGTAAATGCCCGCCAATCATATGACGAACATGAACCTTCGAGGTTTCGTCATCGGTTAAGTCCGTAATTTCGTAGTCTTTTAGATCTTCTAACAACTCTTTTCGGCTGTGCGGGCTGCCACCTAACGCCACGCCGACAAAAATTACCGCTTGTTGATCATCACCATAACGATAGTTAAATTCGGTAATGTTTCGACCAACCAACGCCTGACAAAAATCTTTAAAACTGCCAGGATGTTCTGGAATTTTTACGGCAATAATCGCTTCACGCTTTTCGCCTAGCTCGGCTCGCTCAGATACATGGCGAAGGCGATCAAAGTTCACGTTCGCGCCACTATTGATGGCAATCAATGTTTGGCCTTTCGCGTCTTCTCGCTCAATGTATTTTTTCAAACCCGCTAAGGCACACGCGCCTGCGGGTTCAGTAATCGCACGAGTATCATCGTAGATGTCTTTTATCGCCGCGCACATTTCATCGGTAGTAACGGTAATCACTTCATCAACCGTATCTTTAGCGATCGCAAAGGTATGTTTACCAATTTCCGCTACGGCGACCCCTTCGGCAAAAATACCGACTTGCGCCAAGCGAGTTGGCTTACCGTTTTCCAAGGCAACTTTTAAACAAGCCGCATCGACGGGTTCAACACCGATAATCTTAATGTCTGGACGAAGATATTTGATGTAGGCAGATACACCGGCGATTAAACCACCACCACCAACGGGAATGAAAATAGCATCGATATTGCCTTCATGTTGATGGAGGATTTCCATGCCAATTGTGCCTTGTCCTGCGATCGTATCAAGATCATCAAATGGATGAACATAGACCTGACCTGTCTGCGCCATAATTTCAAGGGATTTTGCAGACGCTTCATCAAAGGCATCACCAAATAAAACCACTTCAGCGCCATGATTACGCACGGCGTTGACCTTCACTTCTGGCGTAGTCGCTGGCATCACAATCGTTGCTTGGATGCCAAGCTTTTTTGCCGCCAACGCCAAACCTTGAGCATGATTTCCTGCTGATGCAGCAATCACTCCACGAGCACGCTCTTCAGGTGTTAGCTGACAAATTTTATTGTATGCCCCACGAATCTTGAAAGAGAAAACAGGCTGTAAATCTTCTCGTTTCAAAATAATCTCATTACCTAATCGAGTCGATAACTGATTGGCACGAGACAATGGTGTTTCTACGGCAACGTCATAAACGCGCGCCTGTAGAATTTTTTTGATCATGGTATGGGGCATAGTGCTTCCTAAACGAATATAAATCGGCAACGCGATATTCTTAACGACACCTACGCTGACTTTGCTAGTCAAAAAAAACGAATAGGAAATATACCCTTTCAACCCCCTTCACGCAAAGACCGATGCTCTCTATCAACACATAAAAATCGCATAAAATCCGTCATTGACATGATCCAACAGGGTAACAATCAAGACTTGAAGTGCTTATAATATCCGCACCATCAGAGGAGGCTTATCATTAGAAATAAGCCCCATAATACAGCCCCTAGCAAAACCATAATAAAAGGCGACAATCACTATGACTCAAGACGAATTAAAGCAAGCGGTTGCCAAAGCCGCCGTTGATTATATTCTCCCTATGTTAGAAGCCGATACGATTGTCGGTGTTGGCACAGGTTCTACGGCGAATCTCTTTATTGATGAACTGGCAAAGCACAAAGGCATCTTTGACGGAACTGTCGCAAGCTCTGAAGCGTCGGCAGCACGCCTAAAAAAACACGGTATTCCAGTCTATGATTTAAACAGCGTCGACAGTATTCGTGTTTATGTGGACGGCGCAGATGAATCCAATGACAACTTGCACCTCATCAAAGGCGGTGGCGCGGCATTGACCCGTGAAAAAATCGTCGCAGCATGCAGCGATGAGTTTGTTTGTATTGCTGACGAGTCAAAACTCGTAAAGGTGTTAGGCGACTTTCCATTACCAGTAGAAATCATTCCTATGGCTCGCGGGCATGTGGCACGTGAATTAGTAAAACTGGGCGGAGATCCAGTTTATCGTGAAGGCGTCGTCACTGATAACGGCAACTACATACTTGATGTCTACAATTTAGACATTCTTGACCCTATCGCTTTAGAGAAAAGCATTGATGGGATCGTTGGTGTAGTAACAAATGGATTATTCGCAAAACGTTCTGCAGATGTTTTATTGCTAGCAACCAAAGACGGCATTAAAACGCTAAAGCGATAGTGTAAATGTATTCAGAGCCGCTCGCTTAAGGGTGCGGCTTTGAATCGTTTAGACACGCTAAAACCAGCGACTGCGTCGCATCAGAATAAACTGCCCACCCCCTAAAACCACCAAAGCCGTACAAAACAACCAAAA
The DNA here is from genome assembly GCF_013372285.1 of Marinomonas primoryensis. Classification (NCBI taxonomy): domain Bacteria; kingdom Pseudomonadati; phylum Pseudomonadota; class Gammaproteobacteria; order Oceanospirillales; family Oceanospirillaceae; genus Marinomonas; species Marinomonas primoryensis. Next base: position 3,749,840 of record NZ_CP054301.1, read on the forward strand.
TGCCGCGCCGCTGTCCGTACCAGGCATTCCTCCGATATTGATACCAAACAGTCCTGTCAAAAACCCTAATGGCATAAAAATCCCAGAAAGAATGGAAAGCACGTACATTCGGGCGTTCATCTTTTCAGCTTGCAAGTTGGTGAACTCTTCCTGCATAAGCAAGCAACGCTCACGCAGTGACTCTAAGCCCTCTACATAGCGAGTAATATCATTGGCCGCTTCTTGAATTTGGGCCGACTGATCCACTGTCATCCAAGATAAGGATTCCTGATACAACTTATTAATCGCTTCTTTTTGAGGCACTAAGAAGCGTCTTAGTCGAATTGTTTCAAGACGACGCTGAACCAGAGAGTCGCGCTGTCCCGCTTCAATTCCTTCTCCGATACTTTCTTCCAGATCCGCCAGTTCATCTTCCAGTCCATTAATAACCTTCGCCATACGACCTGTCAGCGTTTCCGTTAGTGTTGAAAGAATGTCTCCTGTACTCGTCGGGCCTTCATTACTCGCAAGGTCTCTCACAATGTCTTGAACGGATAATAAGCGACGACGTCGACTCGATATAATAAAATGCGGCGTTACCCAAAGTCGCAAAGCAACCATGTCGGAAGGGTTTGATTCTGGATTCAAATTCACGCCGCGCAACGTCACTAATAAGCCGTTGCCCATTTTAACCGTACGAGGACGTGTTTCTTCGGCGAACAGAGCTTCTACTACCGTTTCAGGGAGACCTTCTAAACTAGACAGCCAGTTGTACCCTTCTTCGTCACTGCAATCTAAATGCACCCACCGACAACCTTGAATAGGAAGGGAAGTGGGCAAATCCGTTGCGGACAATACACTTGCTCCACCTTTACCATCGAGTTCTAAATTGTGTATTAAAAACGCAGACATAGTCATTCCTCTTAGCATTTTTCGTAGACTATCTGAAAATACTCGCTTTCCCTATTTATTTTATCCTCATCACACCACCTTGGCTGACACTTAGAGTCTAGAGTGGCATAATTTCAACCACTTCAAATAATAAGGAAATGCCAAATCATGCAAAACCTACCTGATGTTTTAGCATCCAGTTCGACCCCGAAAACATTACAGTCCGTTTTAGCCGTCACAACAGACACCTGTATCGCCATTTCAGATGCGCTAAAACAAGGCTCTCTAGCTGGCATTCTAGGTATGGCTGGTAATGAAAACGTTCAAGGTGAAGAACAAAAAAAACTCGATGTTATTTCTAACGACATGCTGAAGGAAGCGCTGATAGCTTGCCCTGCGGTTCGAGCGATTGCTTCAGAAGAAGAAGACTACATAGTACCAGCCAACACAGATGGGGAATATTTCATTGCATTTGACCCGTTAGATGGTTCCTCGAATATCGACATCAATGCCATGGTCGGCACCATCTTCTCGGTTTATCGTCAAACTGGTAAAGAACCTGCGACAGAAGCAGACTTTCTAATTCCTGGAAAAGAGCAAGTCGCTGCCGGTTACGTTCTCTACGGCCCATCCACAATGCTAGTCCTCACCACGGGCGATGGCGTTAACATGTTTACTTATGATCCAACAAAACATGTATTCACACTGACGCATGAGAGAATCCAGGTCGCAAAAGAGACTCAAGAGTTCGCCATCAACATGTCTAACCAACGTTTCTGGTCTCCAAGTATGCAGCACTATGTGAATGACCTAGTGAAAGGGAAGGAAGGCGACCGTAGTAAAAACTTCAATATGCGCTGGGTTGCAGCTATGGTGGGTGACGTCCATCGCATCCTTTGTCGTGGTGGCATCTTTATTTACCCTTGGGACAAAAAAGATCCTTCTAAAGCAGGTAAATTGCGCCTTATGTACGAAGCAAATCCTATGGCAATGTTACTAGAACAAGCCGGTGGTAAAGCGCATACGCACACCCAACGCATTCTAGACATTCAACCAGATGCCATACACCAACGTGTGGCGGTTATTTTAGGTGCCGCGAATGAAGTGGAAAAATGCCTAAGTTATTAATATTTAGAATAATTTAAAAGCCGCATTTACGGCTTTTAAATGTTCAACTCGGTGGATGAAAGTTATCTTGGCAACCTAAAAAACTTCATCCTTGAATCCTCTAGCCACTCTACTTAAACAGTTGTTTATACTCTTCACGCAAAATGTTTTTCTGAACTTTTCCCATGGTATTTCTTGGTAAAGCATTAATAACCACAAGCTGTCGAGGATGTTTAAACCTAGCAAGACTATCTTTGATTGCCAGCTGAATTTTCTCAAGATCAAGTAAATCACCATTAGCCACTAACACTCCAACCACTGTTTCACCAAAGTCTGGATGTGGAACACCTATTACCGCACTTTCCAATACCCCAACTTGCTCATCCAGTATTAACTCAATCTCTTTTGGATAAATATTGTAGCCACCTGAAATAATCAGGTCTTTATTTCTGCCTACAATACTGACATAGCCATCTTTATCAATCAGCCCCAAGTCACCGGTAATAAAAAAACCATTGGGGCGCAATTCTTCCGCCGTTTTTTCAGGCATATTCCAGTAGCCTTTAAAAACATTAGGTCCACGCACTTCGATCTGGCCGATATCTCCATTAGGCAAAGTTTCACCTGTTGTTGGATCGGTAATTTTTAACTCTACATTTGGCAATGGGAAACCGACCGTACCAGCACGACGCTCACCATGATAAGGATTCGAGGTGTTCATGTTGGTTTCTGTCATGCCGTATCGTTCCAAAATACGATGACCTGTACGCTGCTCAAACTGAATATGGGTCTCAGGCAATAATGGGGCAGAACCAGACACAAACAAACGCATATTCTTTGTAAGATCACGATTAAACCGTTCATCACTTAATAGTCTGGTATAAAAAGTCGGCACTCCCATCAAAGTAGTGACATTGGGTAATAACGCGATGACACGATCAAGGTTAAAGCTCGGTTCTAGAAGGATTTTCGCACCCGACTTTAATGCTATATTGACTGCCACAAATAAACCATGAATATGAAATATCGGCAAAGCATGAAGCAGAACATCGTCTTCAGTAAATTCCCATACCTCTTTCAATACTTCACAATTCGACAACAAATTTTGCTGAGTCAACATAGCGCCTTTTGAACGCCCCGTCGTCCCTGAGGTATACAGAAACGACGCAATATCATCATGAGTACGATCTACCGTAGGGAATTCTGTTGGTACTCCTTGAGAAGCATGAAACAAGCTACCAGACAAACCATCATCTGATTGAGTCATAAGTCGGGCGGTATACTGCGCAGCAATAATCCCCATGCCTTTCTCTGATTCAGGACTACATACTATTAACTTAGCTTCTGAATCTTTAACAAAGTACTCAATTTCTGAAAAAGTATACGCTGTATTAAGTGGTAAATAGACGACGCCAGCCTGAACACATGCAGCATACAAAGCTAACGTAGAAACAGATTTACCTACTTGTGCAGCAAGACAGTCCCCCGGCTGCAACCCCTGCTGGGTAATCACATTCGCATATTGTGATGCTTGCTTTAAAAAAGCATCATACGAGACATTTATGTTATTTAAGGAATCAAAAATAAAAGTCGTTTGTTTGCCCTTATGGACGGCAAACAAACCATCATAAAGTGGATTAGACATTGTTTTTTTCCCTTAGTAACGGAGATAAATGTTCACCTAGTTTATGAATATCTTGACCTGCAGAGATGCACCCTGTTGCGGCAAACTTTTCATGGTTCTCAGACACATGTTTCAGTTCATATAGGTAATTCACCATTGCACCACCCGATTGACTAAGCCCTTTAGTAGATAAATCAGCGTCATTATGAATTGCGTGTATTTTAGCTCCGTTGCCCAAATGAAAACGCGCTACAGGATCAAGAGGTTTGCCATTTTGGGATTTTTCATTAAGTAAATAATGAGCGGCTAACGATCTCATATCGCTAAATGGCGCCTGTGTCGTATTAATTTCTTTTTTCTGAATCCATGTTTTTAGACTAGGGATAGGCGATAGAGTGACGAAGCTTTTCAGGTTACTAAACCTTGAAGACAAATCCGCAACAACCTGCTTAATAAGAGAATTACCAAACGAAATACTATTCAGTCCTTGCTGGCAATTTGAAATAGAATAGAAAACTGCAGTATCAGCCTCATCTACCGATATCTCTTGGCGATTATCAGATAAAACAGATTGAACAGAATTTGCAATACCCTGAGTTAAGGCTACTTCAACAAAAATTAAAGGCTCATCGGGCATAGAAAGATGAAAGAAAGCAAAGCAGCAACGATCTTCTGGCTGCATGCGACGACGTAAGTCGTCCCAACTATCTATAGCGTGAACCGCTTCATAAGCAATAATTTTTTCCAATATATGCGCAGGCGTTTCCCAATTAATCGGACGCAATACTAAAAAACCACGATTGAACCATGAAACAAACAAATGCCGAAAATCTAAATCTAATGCCGCAAGAGTATCTGACTTTTCCTTCAGCCTAAGCAAATCAGCACGCATATTAACAAGCTTTCCTGTGGCGCCTACCACTTGGTTTAAGCGTCTTATCAGTTCTTGTCGCCTAGGTTCAGCGGCCGCCATGTAATCAAAATATGTCTTTTTAGATGGTTGTTCTTTGTATGCCCCTAGGGCCTTCTCAACGACAATATAATCAATATCCATGTTGTCAGCTAGATGATGAAAGAAAGCCAGTTTATCCACATCATTTAAAGTATCAAAACGGTCAAGGACTTGTGTTGCTAAGGTAATACCTGAAGATTCTCCCGCCGTTCCGATCAACTTATCAGCCAAGGTAATAATGGAACTGTCTTCAGCCTTATCTTTTGCTAGAGGTCGATAACGTCGATCAAAAATACTATTTAATAACTCCATCATCATACTCATACACTTGCTCCCATAACGGCATTCGGTAACCAAGTTGCAATACCTGGGAACAAACACAACAGGACGATCGCGAGAATCATGCAGGCGACATAGGGCAAAGACCCCATCAGAATAGTTTTCAACGAAATATCAGGCGCAATGCCGTTTATTACATACAAATTTAGCCCAACGGGCGGGCTAATCAGACCAATCTCCATATTAATGGTTAATACCACAGCAAACCAAATGGGATCAAAACCAGCAGTGGTAATAATGGGTAATAAAATTGGCGCAGACATTAAAATAACCGCGACAGGAGGCAGGAAAAAACCTGCAATTAATAGAAAAATATTCACGGCTATCATCAATACCCATCTATTAACGTCTAGGGTACCAATCCATTCAGCAATTGATTGGGTAATATATAGGCTAGAAAGCATATAACTGAACACACCAGCGGCCGCAATGATAAATAAGATCATCACACTTTCACGAGTACTGTCGCGAAGCACAACCCAGAGATCCTTTGGGTGCCATAAACGATAAATAATTACCGCAATAATTAGACATAACAATGCCCCAACAGCCGCCGTTTCAGATGGTGTTGCCACTCCGCCATACATAGCATACAAAACGCCAGCTATGATCACTAAAAATGGCACTACACGAGGCAAAATTTCAAAACGTTCCCGCCAACTATAATTGCCCGCCACCAATAACTGCTTATTGCCAGACTTCCACGTCGAATACAAAGACCACGCCATAAACAAAAAAACCAACAATAAACCAGGCATAACACCGGCTAAAAACAATCGTCCAATTGAGGTTTCTGTCGCAATACCATAAACAATCATAGTAACAGAGGGAGGGATAAGGATGCCGAGCGTACCACCCGCAGCAATAGAACCAGCCGCAACGCCGTCAGGATAGCCTCGTTTACGCATTTCGGGTATGCCCATCTTACCTATCGCCGCACAAGTCGCAGGAGAAGAACCAGACATGGCGGCAAAAAGCGCACAAGCACCCAGATTGGATATAACTAAACCACCAGGAACACGTGTTAACCAACGCTCTAGGGCTTCATATAAATCGGCTCCAGCTCGAGTAGAAGCGATAGAAGAACCCATAATAATAAACATGGGAATGGACAATAATGCAAAGCTATCGAGCTTACCAAAAAATATTTCAGGCAAAAGCTCCAAAGAGCGTAAACCATCAAACGCTAATAAAAAACCGCCAGACACAATCAATAAACCAAGTGCGACAGACACACCTGAAAATAAAACAACAATAGTCATTATGGCGACTATTCCGCCTAAAACTAACGGATCCATTATTTGTCCTCCAAGCCAAACGGCGTATCTTTACCAACCAGCACAGCTGAAAAGTCTGCAACTAATTGAAGAAGAAGTAAGAAAAAACCCACAGGCAATGCCAGGTAAGGAATCCATAATTTAATGCCCCAAACGGTATCTGACCTCCAATTTCTCTCATAGGCTAGATGCCAATGCTCAAAGGCATAAAAGACCATTACAAGAACAATCGAAACCGATAACACAAGTGTGAGGAAATAAAGATATTTACGTAAAAATGCAGGTAGCAAAATAGGGATAAGATCGACATTGACATGACCTCGTAGAAGCTGCACATAAGGCAGCCCCATTAAGGTAGCCGATATCATAAGATAGACAACGGCTTCTGTTTGCCAGATCGTAGAAAGATTGAGGATGGATCGAACAAAAATCATCTGGCAAGTAATAACCACAGCTGCAACTATCATCACCGCTGCCAGCCAGCCTGATAAGGTCGACAGCCAGGATACAGCATAAATAAATTTATGCTGTATCCCTTGGTTACCTTCAGAGTATTGATTTGGTAACGTCATTTTTTAAATCCCTATTCAACCGCCAATGCTAAATCAAGCAAAGCTTGGCCATCAGGGACATCAGCAACAAAGGCTTTATATGATGTTTCTTTAGCAAGAGCTCGCCATTGATCAAAATCATCCTGTGTCATTTCGGCAATCTCAACACCCGCTTTACGGAATACTTCTGTCGATGCAGCGTCTTCTTTTTTCGCTTCAAGCAAGTAAAAAGCTTGAGCCTTTTTCGATGCTGCCAATAGCGCCGCTTGTTGCTCACTATTTAAGTTTTCAAACGTCGTTTTATTCATTAATAAAGGTTGATACATAAACCAAAGTGCGACATCGGCTGCAGGTGTATAACATTTAGATTGTTCATAGATTCGATAGGAAACGAATGATGAAGATGACGTATTTGCGCCATTAAGAACACCAGTTTGCATCGCATTATAAATTTCTGAAGACGCCATTGAGGCAATCGAAGCACCAGCACCAGCTAACATTTGTTCGAAGGACTTCCCTGCCGCCCTCATTTGCAAACCTTTGACATCATCAGGTTTAGTAATACATGCATCTTTACCTGCAAAGCCGCCAGCTAAATAACCATGAACCAGAACAATCACATCATCTTCCGCCATTTTTGCCTCAATCGCCTTCATAAAAGGCGACCCGCTCAAACGAGCTGCATGGTCATGGTTTTTAACCAATCCAGGCATCAAGGTAAGGTTGTAAGCGGGCTGCTGACCGCCAGCATAACTAAGCGGAATCAAAGTCATGTCCAACTGACCTCGACTAACTGGTCGATACTGCTCACGGGGTTTAAACAATGATTTGGAGCCAAAAATTCTGATTGTCAAATCGACATTTGCCGCCTTTACTTCGTCCGCAACCATTTGAGCAACTTGATGGCGAATATCGTTATTTGACCATTGATGGGATAACCTTAGCTCTTCAGCGCTTGCGGCGACTGTGCCGCCCAATAAAGCTAATGCAATAAGTGATTTTGAAAGGATATTGATCATTTTTTTCTCCTAGGAATTTATTTTTATTTTTTAGAGAATCGAGAACTACATAGATTTTTTCTAAATAAATTTTTAGTTATTTAGACAAGTGTTAGAATAAATAATGACTCATTTGTAATACACTTTGACCATAAAGATACACGAAATGATATTCTTGTATACAATTTATTCCGCTTCTGATGCATTGTGGTACACTAAAACTTATGAAAAATTCAGACATTATTGCCAGTGCGTTAGAAGAATCTATCCTGCGGGGAGATTACCAGATTGGAGAGCGGCTCAGTGAAGTCAGCCTATCTAGTCAGTTTGGTGTGTCTCGAACACCTATTAGAGAGGCGCTACAAAAGTTAAGTAAATCAGGGTTGGTAGAACAAATACACCGAAGGGGTGTTTTTGTCCGCAGGCACAGCCCTGTAGAATTGGTTGAACTATTTGAACTGATGGCAGAACTTGAGGCTTCCTGCGGCAGACTGGCTGCATTACGCATATCAGAAGAGGCCTTACAACAGCTACGAGAAGCAAATAGTAAGTGTAAAGCAGCAATGTTGGCAGGAGAAGCCGATACCTATTATTATGCTAACGAAGTTTTTCACATGATCATTTATAAGCAATCAGGCAATCGCTTTTTAGAACAGGAAACCAAACAGCTACACCAAAGGTTAAAGCCTTATCGACGCCTTCAGCTTCAAGTCAGAGGACGTATGCCTCAATCCATGTCCGAGCATGAGCAAGTTGTGGCCGCACTCGAGCTTGCAGACCCAGACAAAGCAGCTCAATTACTACGCGGACACGTTGCCATTCAAGGAGAAAAATTTCGACATTTGCTTGCAAACTTTGAAACGATTAATAACAACTCGTGATACAAAAAATATCTTAACCTCAAAATACTTTCTCTCAATCATTTATCTCCAGCCAAAAAAAAGCCCTGACAGCGTTAGCTATCAGGGCTCTCTTAATTTAAGCTTGACGACGACCTACTCTCACATGGGATCTCCCACACTACCATCGGCGATGGCGCTTTTCACTTCTGAGTTCGGGATGGGATCAGGTGGTTCAACGCCTCTATGATCGTCAAGCAATTCTGCTGCGTTCGTTCTGGCGGTTTCTTAAGATCATAATCTCTATCATCTCTTTCTTCCAACCAAAACACGCGAAGACATGCTTGGATCTTTAACAATTCTTTTTTGAAATAACGGTAATCAAGGTTAAACCAGTTTTTATCGTAATGTGTCTCTGTAATCTTTGATGCATTTGCTTAGAGTCTTTTTCATTCTCTCTTCACTTATCATCTAAAACCACTTTGGTGTTATATGGTCAAGCCTCACGAGCAATTAGTATTGGTTAGCTCAATGCCTCACAGCACTTACACACCCAACCTATCAACGTCCTAGTCTCGAACGGCTCTTTAGGGGACTTATGTCCCAGTGAGATCTTATCTTGAGGGAGGCTTCCCGCTTAGATGCTTTCAGCGGTTATCCCGTCCGAACGTAGCTACCCGGCAATGCCACTGGCGTGACAACCGGAACACCAGAGGTTCGTCCACTCCGGTCCTCTCGTACTAGGAGCAGCTCCTCTCAAATCTCAAACGTCCACGGCAGATAGGGACCGAACTGTCTCACGACGTTCTAAACCCAGCTCGCGTACCACTTTAAATGGCGAACAGCCATACCCTTGGGACCGGCTTCAGCCCCAGGATGTGATGAGCCGACATCGAGGTGCCAAACACCGCCGTCGATGTGAACTCTTGGGCGGTATCAGCCTGTTATCCCCGGAGTACCTTTTATCCGTTGAGCGATGGCCCTTCCATACAGAACCACCGGATCACTAAGACCTACTTTCGTACCTGCTCGACGTGTCTGTCTCGCAGTTAAGCGTGCTTTTGCCTTTACACTCTACGCATGATTTCCGACCATGCTGAGCACACCTTCGTGCTCCTCCGTTACTCTTTGGGAGGAGACCGCCCCAGTCAAACTACCCACCACACAGTGTCCTCGATCCAGATAATGGACCTGAGTTAGAACCTCAAACATACCAGGGTGGTATTTCAAGATTGGCTCCAATAGAACTAGCGTCCTATCTTCAAAGCCTCCCACCTATCCTACACAAATAGGTTCAAAGTTCACTGTGAAGCTATAGTAAAGGTTCACGGGGTCTTTCCGTCTAGCCGCGGATACACAGCATCTTCACTGCGATTTCAATTTCACTGAGTCTCGGGTGGAGACAGTGTGGCCATCGTTACGCCATTCGTGCAGGTCGGAACTTACCCGACAAGGAATTTCGCTACCTTAGGACCGTTATAGTTACGGCCGCCGTTTACTTGGGCTTCGATCAAGAGCTTCGCTTACGCTAACCCCATCAATTAACCTTCAAGCACCGGGCAGGCGTCACACCCTATACGTCCACTTTCGTGTTTGCAGAGTGC